>NZ_CALIMW010000001.1 GCF_938045405.1 uncultured Campylobacter sp.
GATGGGCAAAGGAGCGAAACTCGCTTAGATTTATCGCGTCCAAAAACCGCTTCAGCTCCTCCTCGCTCATAAACTCCGGAAGCTTCGTGCCGCGGCTGCCGCTAATGCCGCCCCAGTGCTTAAGCTCGATGCCGTAGTTGTGCGAGGTGCCGTCCTGCTCGTTTTGGCGGTCGATGAAGCCGAAAAAATTTATCAGCGCGATTCGGTAGTTTTTTTTGCTCGCATCGCTCAGCCCGCCCGTAATGGAGGCTAAAATTTCGCTCAAAAGCTCCTCGTCGATATTTCTCATGCTTTCAAGGTTATATTCTACGATCGCTTCGTAAAATTTTTTAAGCGGATTGAAGTAAGTGTTAATGCCCGTAAGGCCTGCATTTCGCGCATCTTTTGCGAGCCGCTCGAGTTCATTGATGTTTGCTACCTCGTGATTTAGCGCCAGGCTCGCGCGGCGAAACAGCGCGTCGTTTTTCAGCTCCTTATTCGATAGCGCGCTTAGCTTGTAGCGCACGAATTTTACGAGCCAAAACAGCAGCGATTTTTCAAAGCTATCCTTATAATCGAGCGGGAATTTCATTTGCTCTCCTCGCTGTCGCCGAAGATCACAAAAGGCAGCATCAGCGTGTTTTTGATAAGATTATACGGCGTTTTTAGCACGTCGGTCGCAACGCCGGTCGAGTAGGTGGGCTTTTTCGTCGTGCCGCGAATCTCGATGATTGTGGAGATCGTGTTGTTTTCGCCCAAGATGATATGATTTAGAAGCGGGATTTTTGAGATTATCGAGCTTGCGTCTTTTAGGTATTTAAGCTCCAGATCGATATTTAGCGCGCCACTTTTCATATCCACTTCGCCGTTGCCTGCGATGTCTGCGCTACTGCCGGTAAAATTCATCGCGTTTATATAAATTTTATCGCCGCTGCGGCGAAAGTAAATTTTGCCCCTCTGCACGCTAAAGCCGCGATCGTTGAAATCGGGCGTCTTAAACGTAAGCAGCGACGGCACGGAGTTTATAAAGCTAAGCAGTCTTTGATAGATGATGTAGTCCTTCAGATAGGTGTTTTGCACGTTGATCTCGCCGCGGTAGTTGCGCGGATCGATGCCGCTTGCTTTTAGCGTAAATACCCCTCCGTCGAAGCTCTGCGAGCCCAGGAATTGATTAAGCGCCTCGCCGCTGATGTTTTGCGCAAAAATTTGAAGCAAGCTCTTTTTAAAGATCAACTTCACGTCGCCGCGTTTAAAGCTTGCGTTTAAATTCATATTTTTGCCGTCCAGCACGCCGTTAAAGTGCGTAAATTTCAGCGTCTTATTAAGATCGGATAGCACTATGGAAGAGTTTTGCCCGCTGAAATTTATCGGCGAGCGCTCCTTCGTGCCGCTATTAAACTCGCTGGTTTGCACGCTCGTATTGATCGCGACGTCCACGTCTTTTAAAGAGACGAAGTTGCCGCCTTTGTTTATTTTGAGAGAAATTTTACCGCTTCCGCTAGAGCCTTCCAGATCACCGCCGCGCACCCGAAGCGCGAAAGAGTCGTTTTTATAATGGCTTCCGTCTTTGTTCAGCAGACCGAAATCAAAGATGAGATTGCTGCTGCTGATATCTAAGTTTGTAAAATCGCTGGTTAAAATTTTAAGATCTCCGCCGCTAATGCCCGCGTTTTTAAGCGTCTTAGAAAAGGGCAAAATTCCGCTAATATCGGGCGAGCTAATCTCGATCCGCTCGCCGAAGCTCATCTTCGCGCCCAAAAATTGCGAGCTCAGCACCGGCGTCTTGCCGCTAAAATCAAGGCTCATATTATCTCGCACGTCACCAAATTTTAAAATTTCTTTGCCGTTCGGGGAGAGATTGAAGCTATGAATAACGCCGTTAAATTTAGCCTTGCGCGTGGCGATATCGATACTGCCGCTTGCGGTGGCGTTAAAAATTTCATTTTGTAGATTCGCGTCTTTGATTTCGATTTTTTTCTCAGTGATGTGCACCTGCGCGGCTTTGGAGTGAAATTTTGCTTTAGAGATCATCAGATCGGCGTCTTTTAGCGTCACGTTCGCATCCACCTTGGCGCTTTCCTTTTCTACGTCCACATTTATCAACACGCGTGCATCGATCCCGCCGCCTAGCGAATATACGGGCTCATTTATGCCGTAGCTTTGCAAAATATCTACAAGGTCTTTGCCTAAACTCTCTTTAGTTCGCAGATCCAGATATACGACCGGCCTCTCTTCAAAGAGTCCGCCGATACGCACGCCGCTTCCCTCCAGGCTTTTGCCTTTAAATTTAGGCTCATTTAGCGTGAAGCTTAGATAATCGTTTTTGAGCGTGATGTTGGCATCTTTCACCGTTACGGCTTCGATTTGCGGCTGAAATTTTATCGTAAGATCCTGCGCGTAAGCCGTGGCGCTGACATTTTCGGCGATCGGACGCGGATCTTTCAGATCGACTTTGGCATGTAGATTTTCGATGTAGTAGTTTTGCGCGACCGCCTTGCCGTAGATCCACTCGTTCGCAAGGGGATTTAGTCCCGTAAGTGCCCCCAGCTCATTCATAAAATTTTTCAGACTCAAGGCCGAGGCGCGGTTTATCTCGATATTTAGCTCCGAGCCGATATTGTGCACGTCAAGCTCGCCCGCGATCTCGTGCGAAGCGAAGGTGCCGTTAAAATCATACGTATCGGCTTTGAAATTTGCTCGCGCCGTGCCGTGCAGAGTGAGATTAAAATCATTTAGTTCAAACTCGATCGGATCGAAGTTCAGCCCGTTTGCGCTCGGCGTGATCTGCGAGTTTAGCCTAAAAAACCGCGTATCTGCGTAAAAAACGTCGCTTTTGTATTTTAGCTTTAGACTTTCGCCCTTGATCTTCAAATTTTGCACGTCGATCTCTTCAAAAAAGGAGTTGATAAGCGAGATTTTTTTGCTAAATTCCAAAATTTTCTCGCTTTGCGTGCGCAGATCGGTGGAATTTTGCTCTAAATTTTGTGTATTATTTTGCGTAATTTCAAGATTTTTGATACGCAGCACGAGACCTTTATTTAGCTTGAGATAAAACCCCTCAAGCTTTGTAAAGCCCACATCCAGCTGCGAAATCGCAATACCGTGCTTTAGGCCTACCGCACAGATTATAAAAAGTATGGTTATGCACAAAAAAAATCTAGCCAAAGTTCTAAACATCGTCGCCTCATCAAAAAACTCCGCCCCAAAACCAAATCGGGCGTGCCGAAAAACTGCGCTTATAATATGAAATTTATTCAAAATTTTGGCTTATTTGCCTATAATTTCAGCTAAATTTTGAAAGGAATGCATGAAATTCTTTATAAAGCTCATCAAAGCGGCGTGCATTTGTATCGAGCTTGCGGCTATCGTCCTTTTGGCCGTGGGCTTTGATCTACACGAGCGCGTCGGCAACGCGACAACCGTGCAGATAGGTCAGGGCAGCTCAACGAAAATTTTATCGCAACTTTCAAAGAGCTATCCTAAATTTAGCAAATTTGACGCGAGGCTGCTTTCTTTTTACGGCGGCGCAAAAACCGGCGAGCTGGAGCTTAGCGGCGAAAATTTGCCCAAATATCAGTTTTTATATGAGCTAAGCGTTGCAAAGCCCGTGATGAACGAGATTAAGCTGATCCCGGGAGAGACTACGATCGTGTTTTTAAAACAGCTTGCGAAAGATCGCGGGCTAAGCTTTAGCGAGCTTGAGCGCGAATACAACGCCACGGCGCCGTTTTACGAGGGCTTTCTGGTGCCTGAAACCTACAAAATTAGCAAAAACGAAAGCGAAAAAAATATCATCGACCACCTCATCTCAAGCGCGCAAAAATTCCACGAAGGATTGTCGCGCGAGCTTAGCGGCGACTATAACGCCACGGCGTGGAAGCAGGTGCTGATCAAGGCCTCGGTCATTCAAAAAGAGGCCGCAAACGCAGATGAGATGCCCCTCGTAGCCTCCGTCATCGACAACCGCTTAGCCAAAAATATGCGCCTTCAGATGGACGGCACGCTGAATTACGGCGAGTTTTCGCACGTCAAAATCACTCCGCAGCGCATCCGCACCGATACCAGCCACTACAATACCTACCTTAACGACGGACTTCCCAAAGAGCCCGTGTGTGTGGTCTCTCGCGATGCAATACGCGCAGCTTTGGCGCCTGCAAAGAGCGAGTATCTGTATTTTATGCGAAATAAAAAAACGGGGCTTCACGATTTTGCGCGCACGCAAGCCGAGCACGAGCGCAACGTAAAGGCGCAGAGGTAAAATTTAAGGTCGCTTCTGCTTAAATTTTAAAACGAAATTTCGTCTTTAAATTTTAAAATTTAAACTCCCGCAGTTATAAAAATGCGGGCTGATATTTGGGAGATAACAATGAAAATAGCGATATTCGGCGCAGGAAACATCGGCGCAGCGGTAGCGAACGATCTTATCGTAAGCGATTCTTTGAGCCAAAAGATAGATAGCATCGCGCTTGTGGATACGGTAGAGCAGATCGCGCGCGGCAAGGCGCTCGATCTTGCCCATGCGGCGGCGGTTTATGAGCGAGACCTGCGCATAAGCGGCAGCACGGAGCCTAGCGACATAGCGGATGCAGGCATTGTCGTGATCACGGCAGGGCGCGCAAGAAAGGCAGGACAGAGCAGGGAGGAGCTGTTTGGCAGCAACGCCGCCATCGTCGCGCAATGCGCGCGAGATGCCGCAAAATACGCGCCTAGCTCCATCATCATCGTCGTTACTAATCCGCTTGATATGATGGTTTATGCGGCGCTTAAAGCTAGCGGGTTTGCAAAAGAGCGCGTCATCGGCATGGCGGGCGAGCTAGACGGCGCGCGGCTTAAATTTGAACTCGCGCGAGCGAGCGGCAAGGAAATTTCATCGATGAGAAGCGCGATCGTGGGCCCGCATAGCGAAGAGATGATCGCGCTTAAAAACGAGCTGGGATTTGAAATTTCGGATGAAATTTTTGGTCGCGCGGTGCAAAATACCAAACGCGCCGGCGCGCAGATCGGCGAGCTGCTGGGCACGTCGGCGTATTTGGCGCCCGCTGCGGGCATCGTAAAGATCATAAAATACATTCTTTTTGATACCTGCGGCACGCTTGCCTGCTGCGTCGCGGATAGATCGGGAGTGCCTTTGGGGCGCTTCGTAAGCGTCGGCAAAATGGGCGCGATAGAGAGAAATTTCGCCTACTCGGGTGAGTTTTATGAGCAGCTCGAACGGATGCGCGAGCGGGTAGCGGGGCTGAAGTTTTAGTGGATATAGAGCGAATTCGACGCGACGCGGAAGCGGGATTCGTAGATTTAAAATTTCAAAGTATATAGAATTCTTGCGATAGAATTTTGCGGCATTAAATTTCACTTCGGCAAGAAATTTAAGCTCGCGGAATTCTGCAGCGTAAAATTTCATTCGCTGCGGAATTTTAAAATTTGCGCAATTTTCCGTTGTGAAATTTCGTAGATTAAAATTTTACTTTGGCTCAGAATTCTGCGCGACGTAAATTTTTGAGAGCCACAAAATTTTAAAATTTAAACTCTGCAAAATTTAAAAATGAGAGAAATTTAATGCGATCAAAGCAGGCTTGCGCCGCAAAATTTCAAATTTTAAATCGCGAAGCGAGATTTAGTGCGGATTTTGATAAATTAAGGAGAAAATATGAGCGAAAATGAGAGCCAGCGCGCTGTCTGGACGGATGAGAGCCGCTGTAAGGCGTGCAACATCTGCGTAAGCGTCTGTCCTAGCGGCGCGATCGCGATGAGACAGGACGAGGGCGCCGTGCAAGGCATGATGATCGACGTGGTGGATGAGGGCGCCTGTATCGGCTGTAGGGAGTGCGAGTTGCACTGCCCTGATTTTGCGATTTTCGTTGCGCCCAAAGGCTTTAAATTCGCTCGTCTAAGCTCGCAGGCTAGAGAGATGGCTGAAAAAATCAAAAACAATAATTTTATGAAACCCAAGGACGCATAATGAGAGAAGTAATTTCCACAGGCAACGCCTTAATTGCGCGTGCGGCGATTGATTGCGGCTGTAATTTTTTTGGCGGCTACCCGATCACGCCGAGCAGCGAGATCGCGCACGAGATGAGTCGCTTGCTACCTAAGGTCGGAGGCAAATTTATCCAGATGGAGGATGAAATTTCGGGCATTTCGGTAGCTTTGGGCGCGTCGATGAGCGGTGCAAAGGCGATGACGGCAAGCTCCGGTCCTGGAATTTCGCTAAAATCAGAGCAGATTGGGCTTGGCTTTATCGCTGAAATTCCGCTTTTAATCGTAAACGTTATGCGCGGAGGTCCTAGCACCGGACTTCCTACGCGAGTGGCACAGGGCGATATTTTGCAAGCTCGCAACCCCACTCACGGTGATTTTCAAAGCATCGCGCTGTGCCCGGGCTCGCTAAAGGAGGCTTACACGCAGACCGTGCGCGCCTTCAATCTAGCCGAGCGGTTTATGACGCCAGTATTTTTGCTACTTGATGAGACGCTTGGGCATATGCAAGCAAAGGCGATGCTTCCTGAAATTTCGGATCTAAAAATCGAGCGCAGGGCGGAATTTAAAGGTAGTCCGAAAGATTATGAGCCCTACGATGCTGCGCCCGATAAGCCTGCGGTGCTAAATCCCTTTTTTAGGGGATACCACTATCACATAACGGGGCTTCATCACGGCGCGAAGGGCTTTCCGACCGAAAACGAGCAGATCGTGGATCGCTCTATAAAAAGGCTTTTTAATAAAATTTCGGCGCATGAAGATGAGATCGTGCAATATGAGGAATTTATGCTAGATGACGCTGATGCTTGCATCATCGCCTACGGCAGCGTTAGCTTAGCAGCAAAAGACGCGATTTTAAAGCTACGAGGGCAAGGCGTGCGTGTGGGACTTTTTCGCCCGATCACGCTGTGGCCAAGCCCAGCGCACAAGCTAAGGGAGCTAGGGGAGAGATTTAATAAAATTTTGATCGCCGAGCTAAATTTAGGGCAGTATCTGCTAGAGGTGCAGCGCGCTTGCTTGAGGGATGATTTTAAGACGCTTCTTAAGGCAAACGGCAGACCGATCAGCCCTAGCGAGATTATCGAGAAAGTAAAGGAGCTTTAAATGGCGTTTGATTACGACAAATATCTAAGAACGGACAAGATGCCTACGCTTTGGTGCTGGGGCTGCGGCGACGGAGTGATCTTAAAAGCGATCATTCGCGCGATTGACCGCATAGGCTGGAGTATGGACGATGTGTGCGTGGTAAGCGGTATCGGCTGTAGTGGCAGGATGTCTAGTTACATAGACTGCAATACCGTCCATACGACGCACGGGCGTGCGATAGCTTATGCTACGGGTATCAAGCTCGCAAATCCCGATAAGCACGTAATCGTAGTCACTGGCGATGGCGATGGGCTTGCGATAGGGGGCAATCACACGATCCATGGATGCCGCCGCAATATCGATCTAAATCATATCTTGGTAAATAATTTCATCTACGGGCTTACAAACTCGCAGACGAGTCCTACGACGCCGCGCGGGTTTTGGACGGTTACGGCACAATATGGCAATGTCGATCCCAGCTTTGATGCGGCGAAACTTGCGATCGCTGCCGGAGCAACTTTTGTCGGACGCGAGAGCGTGACAAATCCCGAAAAAATCGAGCGACTTTTGGCTAAGGGCTTTGAGCACGAGGGTTATAGTTTTTTTGATATTTTTAGCAACTGCCACGTAAATTTGGGTCGTAAAAATAAAATGAGCGAGGCGGTGCAAATGCTAAAGTGGCTTGATTCGCGCACGGTCTCTAAAGCAAAATTTGACGCTCTTAGCGAGGATGAGCGAGCGGGGCTATTTCCGCTTGGGGTTTTACACGAAGATAATGAGCGCACCGAATACACAAAGGCGTATCAAAAGGTGATAGATGCGGCGCAAAGCGGCGAAGAGATAAATTTTGAAGGACTAAGATGAATCAATTAAGATTTGTGGGAGTGGGCGGTCAAGGCGTGATCTTAGCAGGTGAAATTCTAGCTGCGGCAAAGATCGCGCACGGCGGCTATGGAATCAAGGCATCTACGTATACCTCTCAGGTACGTGGCGGACCTACGAAAGTGGATATTATCTTAAGCGATGAAGAAATTCTATATCCTTACGCGAGCGAGGGCGAGATCGATTTTATGCTCGCAACAGCGCAGAGCAGCTACGATGCTTTCAAAAGCGGCGTGAAAAAAGGCGGCGTGATCGTAATCGAGCCGAATTTAGTAGTGCCGAGCGATGAGGATAGGATAAACTTTAAAATTTATGAAATTCCAATCATCACCATCGCAAAATACGAAGTCGGAAATGTCATCACTCAAAGTATCGTGGCTCTAGCGATCGCAGTAGAGCTTAGCCGCTGTATGGACTCAGGGCTAGTAAAAAAGCAAATGCTCCGCTCTGTGCCTGAAAAAACCCGTGCGCTAAATGAAAAGGCGTATGATTTGGGGATGAAATACGCGAGAGAGGTTTTGGAGACGGAGTAAAATTTTATGGCAGCGAAACGATAGAAGTGGGCGGTAATATTCTAGCGGCTTTATTCTTGCTTTTTTTTTGCGAAGTGCATCAGCTATAAGGATGAAATTTATCGCGTTGTTAAAATTTTTATTTTGGTACAAGTATACTTATCGCTTTTCTTAAAGGATTGCACTCGCTATCGCTTAGGCAAATTTCTAATTGCTCCTTTATTTTGCAGGAAAAATCCTTCTTGTCGCTGTTTTTTCCGTAACAAACCTTGTCAAAGTAACCGATAGCCCTATGTATATTTCCGCCGTAAAATATTTCATTCCCTGCTAGCAAAAAGCAATAATACATCATGTCCGCTTCACAAGCTTTCTTTAATGCTGAAACGGAATCTTTATATCTACCCATTGTAACCAAAAGCACCGCGCCGAGCGATCCGCAGCTTTCGTAATCCCCATCGTCGCACTTCTTGGATAAAATTTCGACTAGCCTCGTGCATGCGCTATATTTTCCATCGCCGCTATCGCACTCTAAATTTAGCTCTTTTTCTTCCCAAGTTTTGAAAAAGCTCGAATCCATGGGTCTTGCCATACTAGAGCATATTGAAAATATGAAAGCTAGAATTATAAATTTAATTTTCTGCATTTTCTCTCCTATTTAAAATTTTGATATATAAAGCGGCTTTTTAAACAACATCATCTTACGCTTTTTAACAAAATTCTTGCTTTTTTTATAGGATTGCACTCGCTGTCATTTAGGCACTTTTCCAATTCCTCTTTTATCTTGCACGCTTCGTTTTTAAACAGGCTATTTGCTGCTTCACATGTCTTACCAAGATATTTAATTACCAAATTTACATCTCCGCCATAGTGTATTTCGGTCGCACTTAGCATATAGCAGTAGGTTACTACGCCGGCCTCACAAGCTTTTTTATAAGCGGAGGCGGAGTCTTCATATCTATTGGAGTCGAAAAGCGCTATGCCGAGCGATCCACAGCTT
>NZ_CALIMW010000002.1 GCF_938045405.1 uncultured Campylobacter sp.
TTTTATCACTGGTCTTCGCGTGGCGATGGCGGGCGACGGCGTAGAGGTCGCCGCGTCGATGGCTGGCAAGGTAAAGACAGTCTTTCAGATGATCGCTATCGGCTGGCTAACGATGCAGTGGCCCTATGCAAACGCCCTACTCTGGATCGCGGTTGCGCTGACGCTATATTCGGGCTTTGAATACGTCGCAGCGTATGCTAAGGCTACGAAAAAGAGTTAAAATTTGGTTTAAATTTGGCATAAAATTTAAACCAAATGAGATATACTGAATCGCAAATTATGCGATCTTATCCTTGGGTGTATGTAGGATAAAAATCTACGTGCCGCTCATTTAGATTAATAGCAATATATCGGTAAAATAAGGAAAATTGTTATGATGTATGGGGCTTTGAGAATTAGCGAAGATGTGATTAGGCAAAATGCTGGAGCGTTACTAAAATTTCAAGATTCAAAATACGCTAAAAGTGGTGTCGAACAAATAACTACGTTTAATGAACTTGGTTTTAGCGGAGTTAATAAAAAGCCCGACGGTTGGTATTTTCCGCACGATATAAACGAGGTTGCCATAATTTTAGAGATCAAAGCCTATGAGCCAAATTCAAATCTGGATCAAAATTTACCGCAACTTCAAGAATATATAAACATAACAAGAAGCAAATACAATCAAGTAATAGGTATTTTATATAATGGCAACGAAGCAATAATTTATAAAAACGATAAATTTTATAGAGAAGATAGTGAGCTTTTTAGCAAAGATTACTATCTTAAGCTATTTACTCAGAGCAGTATAGATAAGCCTAAAATTTACTTATGTACTAAATCAATAAATGATAACCTACATATAAATTTTGGCATCAACAACCTAAAGCATAGGATGATTTTTACAGCTTGCGCTTTGGTAGCCGATAGAAAAGGCGCAAATTTAGCTGGTCTTAAAGGACGCGATTTCGCAACTCTGCAAAGCGAGATCATAAAAACTCTTGAAAGCTCGTATAGTGAGCAAAAGGCATTAAATTTAAAGCTAGACATTATAAAAGAGCAGTTTAATTTAATTAGTTTTAACTACACAAAAAATCAAAAAGCAATTGATAGCTTTATCGACGATGTTGTTTCG
>NZ_CALIMW010000003.1 GCF_938045405.1 uncultured Campylobacter sp.
ATCTTGATGACTTTCCACAATGTTTTTAATATCTTTACTGCTTGCATTAAGATTTACCTCCTCTCTATTTTAAAATTTACTGCGGTATTTATAAACCGCGCCGCCGATCTTAGCGGCTTTAAAATTTCATCGCACAGGCTTGCTTCTAAGGCCGTAATACGGATAATCCATCGCCGCAGCGGCAGCCTCTCGCGCAGAGGCGCCTGCGAATTTTTCGATCACGCAAAGTCCAAGCTCGATAGAGCTGCTCACGCCGCCAGCAGTGATGATCTCGCCTCCTTCGGGCAGGCTTTCGCGCACGAGCCGCTCGTGCACCACATCCGCGCAGTAAGGCGCCAGCAGATCATAGCAAAACGGATGCGTAGTCGCGCGTCTACCTCGCAAAAACCCCGCCGCGCCCAGAAGCAGCGAACCGGTGCAAACGCTAAACTTATACTTCGCATCGCGCGCGGTCGCGAGCCACGAGATGAAGCCCGCATCGTCTTTAAGGCGGCGCGTCGCCATACCGCCGGGCACAAAAACCGCATCAAAGCCGCCTAGATCCGTAGTGATCTCGCCCACGTCGATCGTAAGGCCGCCGCTATCCGAAACCCGCCGCTCGCGCGAGCAAAACCTCATCTCAAGCTGCGGGCGAACGGCTTTGAGCCTTAGCATACAATCGTAAAATCCCACAAAATCGAGGTGCGTCTGTCCGCTAAACATCACAAGCGCTAGATTTTTCATGATCCGTCCTTTAAATTTATCGCTCGCCTATGAGCTTTCGGTTTGCCGCCGCTGCAATTCTCGGCGCTGCAAGTCGTAAAATGCGCGGCGGCTAAATTTTATACCGCAGGCTGCCAAAAACCCGCTCAAACAAATTTTAAATTTTACCCGCATTAAAAACTCACAGAATTTTACCGCCCGCGAATGAAATTTCAGAAGCGGTTAAAATTTTGCGCGTTTTTTATTCCGCTTTATTTAGATTAGAAAAAGCCCGCACGCCCGCATAGTGCAGCCTTTTTGAAACATTCTCAAATTCTAAATTCCAAACTCCCTCGTCGTATTTCCATTCAAACGGCGTTTTGTAATTCGTCCAAATTTCATACGCGCGTTCGTTTAGCCGCTCAATCAACGCAGAAATCCCTAAATCGCGGCCCGCTATCTCCATCATCAAATGCCAGTTATCCAAATCGGCGGGGTCGTCGGTGTGGATGGATTTTTCTCGCGGCAGATAATACACAAAATCGCCCGTATCGAAAGGAAAGAGGGTATGACACAGCGCAATGCCGTAAATATCTTGGGCAAATACGGTCGGAAGCTGCTCGTCCGAATAGCCGAAGGTAGAAACGTATAAAAAGCTGCGCAAAATGCCCGCTAAATTTCTGCAAACGGGCGCAAAGGCGTATCTGCATACCTGCTGCGTTAAGGCACCGTTTCGAATAAAACTTATGGCGCTATCGATCTCTTTTCTTCTTGTTTGCACGTATTTTATCTTTTTAAATCGCCAAGCTTGCATCAGCTGCAAAGAATCGTCGATAACTCGCAGATGCTTGTCTCTTTTTTCATCCGCTGTGCCGCTTAGCTCCGCGATCCTCGCAGCAGCCTGCCTCCAAAACGGGATCAGGGTTTTTACCCACCCCAAGTAGCTCAGATAAAGCGCGTTCGGCTCCTCCTTTTCAAAAGTCGCTCTCATCTGCGTAAGTTTTATCATCGCAGCCCTTTTGTATCTAAATTTTATCCCGCTCGCTACTCCTCGCCAGGCGTCTTTTCGCCGCCCGCCATGCAGCTTTGGAATATAAATTTATGCTCCTGCGGCAGCGCTTCGTAAATTTTATCTGCAAGCTCGCGGATCTCCCAAAGTGCCGCCTTGCTAGAGCGCAGAGCGAGAAAGTTTTGCAAGCTGCGTGCGTTTATGCTCCAGCTAAGCTCGCTCTTATAGCACTCGGGCAGGCAGTATTTGGCGATATCAAGGCTGATTGGGCTTTGTAAGATTACGCGTAGATTTTCAAGAGCCGCGATACTTGCGTTATCGACCGCTTCGTTGCCGGTAAGCACTATGTATCGCGCGGCGTTTTCGAAATCGCCTTGCGCGAAGCCGTCCTCGCCGCGCAATTCTTTGAGAGTGTAGCGAGTGGATTTTACGCTAAGGCTTGCTAGGCGGTGGCGCGCCAGCTCCTGAAGCAGCGCGCGCGAGATGCCGCTGATGTAGAAGTTGTAGTAGAGGTGTTCGAGCGTGCTTGAGTGCTTGAGTTGGTTGCCGACGCGATCTATTAGCGCTAGGTCTTTGGCGCCGCCGCAATCGCCGCGCTCAAAGCTCTGCCAGCAGGTGCGTATCGCGTTTGAGCAGACCCAAAGCGGAGTGAAATTTAGAAGTTTGACTTGCATGTTTTGCCTTTGGTTTTAAAATTTTTGGATGATTTTAGCGTTTCGGGACTTAAAATTTAGCAGGGCTCGGATATTCATATCTAAATCCCGCTCCGTTTGCTCTCTCAAGCGACTTTGGTAAAATTTAGATACCGCCTTTAAGCTGGAATTTGCTAATATTGCGGCTAAATTTTAAAAAAGGTGCAAAATGAACGATAAATTTACGCGCATCGGCTTTATCTTGGCCGTCGCAGGCAGCGCCGTGGGGCTTGGCAACGCGTGGAAATTCCCCACTCTCGTGGGTCAAAACGGCGGCAGCGCCTTCATCCTGCTCTATCTTTTGCTGACGTTTTTAGTAAGTTTCGTCCTTTTTATCGGCGAAATTTGTATCGGAAGGATCGGCGAGAGCGATCCCGTGGACTCCTTCAGACGCCTGGCGCCTACGCATAAAGAAGCTTGGAGTAAGATGGGATTTTTTATGATCTCGGGGCTTCTCATCTACTCATTTTACAGCGTCGTGATGGGCTGGATCTTAAAATACACGATCACGTCGGCGTTTTCGCTGCCAAGCGATATGGCGCAAAGCGGCGAGATATTTTCCGCTCTGCTAAAAGATAGCCCGATCATCGCGATAGCATGCTTTAGCGTGATGTCGCTCGTGTGCTTTTACATCGTCTCGCGCGGCATCAAAAGCGGCATCGAGCGGCTAAATATCGTGATGATGCCGCTTCTTTTCGTGCTGCTGCTTGCGATGCTTGCGTATGCGTGCACGATGCAAGGCTTCGGCACGGCGGCAAAATTTCTTTTCTACCCCGACTTCGGTAAAATCACCGTTAACTCCGTCCTCTCCGCGCTCGGGCTCGCGCTCTTTACCCTGTGCGTGGGCGTCGGCTGTATCGCGGCATACGCGGCGTCGCTTAGCGAGGGTGTGCGGCTCGTGCGCAGCTCGGTAAACATCGTATTTATCAACATCGCGATCGGGCTGATGATGGGGCTCATCGTCTTTACCTTCATCTTCGAATTCCACGCCGATCCCGCGCAGGGTGCGGGGCTTGTGTTCGTCTCGCTCACTACGATGTTTGCAAAAATGGGGCTAGCGGGACAGGTGCTTGAAGTCGCGTTTTTCGTCTCGCTCTTTTTCGCGGGGATCACGAGCGCGGTTTCGATGATCGAGCCATTCGTCTTCTATCTCATCGGCAGATTTAAAATTTCGCGCTTGCGCGCAGTCTGCATCTCAGGGTGCGCCATAGCGGCGCTAGGCGCATGCTCGCTGCTATCGATGCACGCGGATTATGCGAGCAAATTTAAGCTTTTCGGCGCGAGCTTTTTTGACTGCTTGGACTTCGTAAGCTCAAACGTCATGCTGCCACTGGGCGCTCTAACCTCGGCGATATTCGTGGGCTTCGTGATGGACGCGCGGCGCCTGCGCGGGCTTTTTGGCGCCGATATGGGCGAGCTTGGATTTAAAATTTGGTACTTTTCACTGCGCTTCGTAGCGCCCGTCGCGATCGTGATCATAATGGCAAATCTGCTGTTTTTCAGCGGGAAGTAAGAAGCGATTCGGTTAATTTTAAAGGCGGCATGGGTTTAAATTTAACCCTTTTTGAGTGAGCTTAAATTTAAAGGGCCGCTTAATATTGTAGCCCGTTAGGCTCGTATTTTAACTAGCGTTTTGCTAAAGGAGTAAATTTTGAAAGCTCTTAAATTTCTAACCAAAGCCATAATCGCCGCGCTCGGCGTTTGTGTAATCGTCGGCGCGCTTAATTACAGCGGGTTTAGCTTTAGTGATCTAAAATGGCTTAGCAAAGATGAGATGGTGCAAAATTTCGTACAGGACGAATTAGAAAATTATTATTATGAAGGGAAGTCCAAATACAATAAACTTTACACCATAGATACCAACTTAACATTTCACGAAGCTATTTCTAAAATCAACGAAATCTTTGAAAATCATTCAAATGACAAGGACTTTAATTTAATACATGATTTAAATTCTTCACTCCCTTTTAGAGATATTACAGACGAAATGGTATCGGATGAAAAAATCCCATGGACTTTTTCAGATTTTATCTACCACCATACTGTCAATAATGTCGATGCGGGAGATAATTACACGTATAGACCATTTGAAGGCAATAGAAAAATAGACTATGAAAAAGAAAAAGGTAAAGTGATTATTCTAGATCAGCATTATTCATCAAATATTTATTTATCAGATACTTTCACCATAAAAGAATGCCGTAAAGAAACATCGTTTATTGATAGAATACTGGGCGAAAGCCAATTTTGTATGAAATTTATAGCGATAAAACGTATCCCCAATGAGTATGAGCCGAGCAAGCGGTATCGTGACGATCCAAATTTTATATTCAATAGCACGAAACGGGATTTTGATGTGTTTTTAAAAAATATAGATTCTGAAGAAAGCTGCCTCGGTATTATTGATTGTTATGAGGCTAGATTAGACAACCACGGAAGCAGATATATAGGATTTATGAAGCTTTTTGAGCTTATGAAATGATATGATGTTGGCAGTATTATATTAATTTGAAGTAACGATATCAAGCGCCCTAGCTCCGTGCGTAGCAAAACATAAAATTCCTCGTAAAATTTTACGCTTGACATCTTACGAATAGATTTTACCGAAGTAAAATTTTATCGGACGGCGCCGCACCTCGTGCTACGAGCGCAAAACGTTTAGCAAATATCGCGATAAATTTAAACTTAAAATAGTGGAGTTTGAAAAAAAGATGCGCCGCTTTGAAAGCGCATACGAAGCTACGTGGCGGTATTCGCGGCAAGCGGTGCAAACTATGCCGCTAAATTTAGAGCAAAATTTTAAATAAGGCTAAATTTAAAGAATTTAGCCGTTCATTATCGATAGCAGCTCGGTGTTGTCTTTGGTTTTTAGCATCTTGGCGTATAAAAATTTTAGCGCCTCGACGTCGTCCATCGTCGAGATCGCCGAGCGCAACGCCCAGATCTTTTGCAAATTTTCACTGCCTTGTAAAAGCTCCTCTTTGCGCGTGCCGGACTTGGTAATGTTGATCGCCGGGTAAATTCTACGATCCGAGATGTTGCGATCGAGGATGATCTCGCTGTTGCCCGTGCCCTTGAACTCCTCGAAGATCACGTCGTCCATACGCGAGCCGGTCTCGATGAGCGCGGTAGCGACGATAGTGAGCGAGCCGCCGTTTTCGATATTTCGTGCCGCACCGAAGAAGCGCTTCGGTTTATGCAGGGCATTTGCGTCCACGCCGCCGCTTAGGACTTTGCCGCTGCTAGGCGTGACGGTGTTGTAAGCGCGCGCAAGGCGGGTGATGCTATCAAGCAAGATGACGACGTCCTTGCCGTTTTCGACGGCGCGTTTTGCCTTTTCGATGACGAGCTCGGCGACGCGGACGTGGTTGAACGCGGGCTGATCGAAGGTCGAGCTAAACACCTCGCCGCGCACGCTGCGCTCCATATCTGTCACCTCCTCGGGGCGCTCGTCGACTAGCAGCACCAAAAGCTCGACCTCGGGGTGGTTGCGCGTAATGCCGTTGGCAAGCTCCTTCATGAGCTCCGTTTTACCGCTACGCGGAGGCGCCGTGATGAGCCCGCGCTGCCCCTTGCCGATCGGGGTGAAAAGATCGAGCACGCGACCGGTAAGGCGCATAGGATCGTATTCAAGCTTGAGCTTTTCGGTCGGGAAAAGCGGCGTGAGATTATCAAATAGCGGACGCTCTCTGGCCTCTTGGATCGATTTGTAATTGATCGCCTCGATCTTTAAGAGCGCGTAGTACTTCTCCTGATCCTTCGGCTCGCGCACCTGACCCGTGACGATGTCGCCGACGCGCAGGGCAAATTTGCGGATCTGACTTAGACTCACGTAGGCGTCGTTGGCGCTGTCGCTTAAATTTGAATCTATGCCGCGCAAAAAGCCGTAACCCTCGGCGGTAACCTCCAAAATCCCCGTAAAAAGTATGAAGCCGCCCTGCTTCGTCTGCATGCGTAAAATTTCAAAAACGAGCGCTTGGCGACGGAATTCTCGCGGGTTCTCGACGCCTAGCTCGTCTGCTATGGCGATGAGATTTTCAAGATCCATCGAGCGGAGCTCCTCGATCTGGTAGCCCTCGACGGGAACGTGCGTTTTAGCGTAAGTTTTTCTGCCGTTTTGATTAGAATTTGAAACGGCGGTCTGTGCGGAATTTTGATTTGTATTTTCCATTTGTCCTCTTAGAGTGTGAAGTTATTAAATTTGGTTTTAAAAAAGTCGCGAAATTTAAAATTTAGTTTTCTTTATAAGCACCGAACCTTAAAATTTTTTGTTGTCTTCTGCTGATGAGCTCGTCTATGCTAAGATCGTCTAGCTTGTGCAGCTCGGTTAAGACGTAGTTTCCAAGCGCTTTTATCGCGCCGTCTTTATCTCTGTGGGCGCCCGTTTTAGGCTCCTTGATCACGTCGTCGATCAAGCCCAGCTCTTTTAGCTCCTCGGCGGTGATCTTTAACGCTTTCGTAGCGGCCTCGCTCTTACTTGGATCGTTCCACAAAATCGCAGCACAGCCTTCGGGAGAGATGACTGAAAAGATTGAGTTTTGAAGCATCGCCAAACGATCGGCCACGCCGATCGCTAAAGCTCCGCCGCTACCGCCCTCGCCGATAACGACGGCGATCGTAGGGGTTTTAAGATCGCTAAGCTCATATAAATTTCGCGCGATAGCCTCGCTTTGACCGCGCTCCTCAGCTCCGAGTCCCGGATATGCGCCCGGAGTGTCGATCAAAAACAAAATAGGAAGGTTAAATTTCTCGGCAAGTTTCGCTACGCGCAGAGCCTTACGATAGCCCTCAGGATGCGGCATGCCGAAATTTCGCTTCAGCTTGTTTTTGGTACCGCGACCCTTCTGCTCGGCGATCACGGCAATTTTACGGTTGCCCATAATGCCCAGATAACACACGATCGAAGGATCGTCTCTAAAGGCGCGGTCGCCATGGAGCTCCCTGGCGTCCTGCAAAAGCGCGCGAATATAATCGATCGCGTAAGGGCGATCCGGATGGCGCGCAAGCTGAAGCCTTTGGTATTCGTTTAAATTCTTATAAACTTTAGAAATTTCTTTTTCGAGGTTCTTATTTAAAATTTCGACTGCGTCCTCATCGCCGCGAATTTTTGCAGCGGTGATGTCCTCGTCGATCTGCTTTATAGACTTTTCGAAGTCCAGATAGCTCGCCATTAATCTACTCTTTTGAAAATAAGCGACGCGTTCGTGCCGCCGAAGCCGAAATTATTGCTCATGACGCAATCGAGTTTGGCTTTTCTAGCGACGTTTGGCACATAGTCCAAATCGCAATCTGGATCTTTTGAAATTTGATTTATCGTAGGCGGTATGATGCCGTTTTGCATCGCTAAAAGGCTGATCGCAGCCTCTACCGCTCCGGCAGCGCCCAAGCAGTGTCCCAGCTGACCCTTGGTGGAGCTGACCGCAGGCACTTTGCCCTCGCCGAAAAGCTCTTTTAACGCCGCGGTTTCGTTTTTATCGTTTATCGCAGTCGATGTTCCGTGAGCGTTGATATAATCAATCTTCGGGCGCCCCGCCATCTCGTAGGCCTTTTTCATAGCGCGGATCGGACCGTCTAGGCTAGGCGAAGTGATATGATAGGCATCGCCGCTAGCGCCGAATCCTACGAGCTCGCCGTAAATTTTAGCGCCGCGCGCTTTTGCGTCCTCTAGCTCTTCTAAAACTAAAGCCGCCGCGCCTTCACC
>NZ_CALIMW010000004.1 GCF_938045405.1 uncultured Campylobacter sp.
CCGCGAGCGTGGCGCAATCAAATCTCAAGCCTCGCGAGCAGGTAAGGCAGTATCTCAAAACCCAAAACGTCGCGGATGATGCTGCAGATAAAATTTTGGGCGAGCTTGACCGCGGTGCGAGCCGCTCGGCGCATTTGAGCGATAGCGCTTACAAAAAAGTGGACGAGCTTTACGAGCGCGCAAACCGCCTTGAGTGGGTGAAAGAGTATCAAAGACACGTCGCCGATCGCGCGGAGGAGCTAGCCCAGATGAGGACGGACGGCATAGAGCGCTTTGCTGCTATTCAAAGAGAGGCTGAAAAAATCGCAAAGGAAAATCCTACCCTCTCCGCGCGAGCGCAAAGAGAGCTTCTAAACTCCCGCATAAAGCCCAGCGAAGCGGAGCTTCGATATACCCGCGCCTACAACGACGGCGCGGACGTCGATCCTATGTATGCTGGGCAAAATTTCATCTGGAGGGTGGAAAACGACATCAAAACTCACCCTTACACCACCGAGCAATACGGCGCGCGCTTGGCGAGCAAAGGTTTCGCTCCCGACGTGCAGGCCGCGGCGATGCAGGCATACGACGACGGAGATATAAAATTTCTAAAAAATTATATCGACGCCAAAGTCGCAAAAGCCGAATACGACGACATCGTAAACAATCAAATGAAAGATTGGATCATCAAAGACGGCAAGATAAGGAGAGCACAAAATGGCAAAACAAACGCAGACGCGCCGCAGCGCAGAGCCGACGCAAACGGCGCAGGCGCTGGCAGAAAAGATGAGCGAGTATCAAAGGGCGTTTCTGATCTCGGCGATACTTCAAGCCGAGCGGAGCGGGGACCGGGAGGCGATGCGCAGGTATCATCGCAGCGCGGATCTACTGCTATACTCGGCGGCGAGGATGCAAAAAATGCCGCGGGCGATGAGCTCGTGGGACGATACGGGGCCGCTTCAGGCGATAGCGCAGCTGATGCCGCAGCTTCAAAACAGCGAGTGGTTTCAGCACAAGATGCGGCAGATCAAAGCAGCACAGCGCTAAAAAGCGAGCCTCAAGGCGGCGATCTTGCGGCAAAAGAGGGCGCAGGCTCCGTCAAGCAAGGCGCAAAGCTAAACGAGGGTATGAAAAAGGGCTTCGTAAACGTTAATCTTACCTCTCATCTTGCGGGAGGGCTTAGCGGCGGCGCGCTGGGCGCTACCGACGAAGAGGGCAAATTTAGCCCCGAGAGATTTGCGGCGGGCTTCATCGCAGGGCTCGGCGGCGTCGCGGTGATCCGAAAGGGCTTTCGCGCAAGTATGAAAGCCTACGCCGCAAAGCAGGCAAAG
>NZ_CALIMW010000005.1 GCF_938045405.1 uncultured Campylobacter sp.
ATTTTACCTCAGTAGGAAATAATAAATCACGTATAACCAACTTAAAAATCCGTGGATTATCGCCCACATTATGCTTTTATTGACTCCCCATGATAGTGCGACGGCTATGACCGTGCCTAACGTAAATCCACCGATACTACCTTTTGACATATTTTTCTCCTTGATTTAAATTTAGACTCAAACGAGCGGACTACTCGCCAAACGCCTTTAGCTCGTCGCATACTTTGGCGAATTTTTCCTGCGCGCTTTGCAGCCCTTCGCGGTTGGCTTCAACCACGGCTTGTGGAGCGGAGGCTACGAATTTCTCGTTATTTAGCATGTTTGAGAGCTTTTCGATCTCTTTTTGCAGCTTGGTTTTTTGCGCGTTAAGACGCGAAATCACGCCGCTAAGATCGACCCCCTCAAGCGGTACGAAAGTTTCTAGGCTCTCGCTCACGTCGCGGGCGGAATTTGCGATATTTTGCTGCGTAAATTCCACTTCATCTACCTTTGCTAGCGTTTTGATGTAGTCCGCAGCAGCGCTTAGATCGACTGCGGATTTGACGTAGGCCTTGGCTACTCGCGCATTACCGAGCTCGATCGTCGCCTTTGCGCGGCGAATGCTAACGATCGCTTCGATAAGAAGCGAAAATAGCTCCTCGATCCGCTCGTCGCGCTCGCCAGGATGTGGGTATCTCATCACCATGATGGAGCGCGCGTCTTGCAGCTTCGTGCCGCTTAGCTCCTGATACAGATACTCGCTTAGAAACGGCATAAACGGGCTTAGCAGCTTCATCGCTTCTTTAAAAATCATCCCCAGCTCGCCGATCGCGGCCTTGTCCGCCTTGCTAAGCTCGATGCCCCAATCGCAAAACTCGTCCCAAAAAAACTTATAAAGCTCGGTCGCAGCGTCGTTGAAGCGGTATTCGTCTAAATTTTCCCGCACCGCGCCCACGCAGCAGTTAAAGCGCGAAAGCATATATTTGCCGAGGCTCGTTTTGATCCGCGCCGCGTCTAAATCGTCAAATTTAGAGGCGTTTAAAAGCAAAAATTTGCTCGCGTTATAAAGCTTATTCGTAAAATTTCGGTAAATCAAAAGCTTGTCGTCGCTAAGGCGCAGATCGCGCCCCTGCACGCACAAAATCGTAAGCGTAAAGCGCAAAATATCGGCGCTAAATTCATCGATTTTTAGCAGCGGATCGACTACGTTTTTGCTCGATTTGCTCATCTTTTTGCCGTCTTTGTCCTTAACTAAGGCATGCAGATAGATGTCGCGAAACGGCAGCTCTCCCATGGCGTTTTGGCACTGAAACATCATACGCGCGACCCAGAAAAACAAAATGTCAAAGCCGGTAATTAACATAGTATTTGGATAAAATTCGCTCAAATCCTCTTCAAACCACTTCTCGTTTTTCAGAGCCTCGCCATTGCCCCAGCCAAGCGTGCTGATCGGCCAAAGACCGCTTGAAAACCACGTATCGAGCACGTCGGGATCTTGGGTAAAATTTTTGCCGCCGCATTTCGGGCAGGCATCGGGGCTCTCGCGCTCATCCGCCCACTGATGGCCGCAGTCGCAGTAAAACACGGGAATTCTATGCCCCCACCACAGCTGGCGGCTGATACACCAGTCCTTCAGCTCGCGCATCCAGGCGTTGAAGCTATTGATCCAGTGCTTCGGGAAAAATTCCGCCTCGCCGGAATTTACTTTGGCAATTGCTTCTTTTGCGATATCTGCGCGCACGAACCACTGCTGCGAGATGTACGGCTCGACGACGTTTTTGCAGCGGTAGCAGTAACCGACTTGATTTTCGTAATCCTCTATTTTTTCGATAAAGCCCAGCCATTCGAGCTCCGCTACGATCTGATCGCGCGCGGCAAGTCGCTCTAAACCATTAAATTTACCGCACTGCTCGTTTAAAATTCCTTTTTCGTCAAATACCGTGATAAATTCCAGCTCGTGGCGCTTGCCGACCTCGTAGTCGTTGGTATCGTGCGCGGGCGTGACCTTCACGGCGCCCGTTCCGAAGCTCATATCGACGTATTCGTCGGCGATGATCTCTATCTCGCGACCGATTAGCGGCAGCACGACTTTTTTGCCGATCAAATTTTTATAGCGTTCGTCCGCGGGATTTACCATTACGGCGGTATCACCGAAGTAGGTCTCAGGGCGTGTAGTAGCCACGACTATGTAGTTGCGGCTCGTCTCGCTCGAATCTTTGCAAGAGTTTGAATTTTGCTCGCTTGATGAACTATTTGTTCTATCTGCACTCGCAAAATTCTGCACAACCTGCAAATCTTCATCGCGATACTTTGCCTCGTCATTTTGAGTTAAATTTGAAACAGAATTCTCACTTAAATTTGACGCTCGGCATCCGTTTAAATTTGATAAATTTCGCGCGTCCGCAAAATAGTAGCGCAGATGATAGAGCTTGCCCTTGTTTTCCTTGTGTTCGACCTCCACGTCGCTTAGCGCGCCATCGTGCGTGCACCAGTTTACCATGTAGTTTCCGCGCACGATGAGCCCCGCGTCGTATAAGCTTACGAAAGCTTTACGCACAGCGTTTTTAAGCCCCTCATCCATAGTAAAGCGCTGTCTGCTCCACGCGGGCGTGACGCCCAGGCGCTTCATCTGCTTTACGATCTGCCCGCCGCTTTGCTCCTTCCAGTGCCAAACGTGCTTTAAAAACTCCTCGCGCCCTATCTCTTCTTTTTTGATCCCTTGCGCCAAAAGCTCGCGCTCGACGACGTTTTGCGTCGCGATGCCTGCGTGGTCTAACCCCGGCTGCCAAAGCGTGCGGTAGCCGTCCATTCGCTTATATCGCGTCATAATATCTTGCAAGGTAAAAGTGAGCGAATGCCCGATATGAAGCACTCCGGTGACGTTTGGAGGGGGCATCATAATGCAAAAGTTTTTGCCTTTTTGCTGGATATCTTTATTGCCGTCGATCTCGAAGTAGCCGCGCTGCTCCCAAATTTTATAAAAGCTCTCCTCTACGGCTTTCGCGTCGTAAAAATCTGCCATTTTCAGCCCTTTTTTAAAATTTTAAATTTTGCGATTTTAGCGGAATTTATGTAAAGCGCTCATTAAAGCGTGCCAATTCTGCATTATACAATAAAATGTAGTATTTAAATATATATATAAATATCGAATTTTAGAATATTTTAGATAAAATTTTAAAAAATCATATAAAAACACTTGACATTAAAAATTCTACCTGCTATAATACCGAGAAATTTTAACCAAAAGGATTAAATATGAAGAAATTTCTTCTCGCTTCGCTTCTTAGCGCCAGCGTCGTCAGCTTCGCTCTTGCCGAAAAAATCGTAGTCGCCGCTACTCCGATACCGCATGCCGAAATTTTAGAGCAGATTAAGCCTGATCTAAAAGCCCAAGGCTACGATCTTGAGGTCAAGGTTTTCAACGACTACGTAACCCCAAACCTCGCTACCGATAGCGGCGACGTGGATGCAGGATTCTTCCAGCACGTGCCGTATATGGAGGAATTTAACGCTAATAAAGGCACAAAGTTAAAAGCGACCGTGGGCGTGCACTTAGAGCCGATGGGCATCTACAGCCATAAGATTAAAAATTTAAAAGATCTCAAAAACGGTGCCAAAGTTGCCGTGCCGAACGATCCGACCAACGAAAGCCGCGCTCTTGATCTGCTCGTAGCCGCGGGGCTCATCGAAGTTGATCAAAACGCCAAGCTTCGCACGCCGCTGGACGTCACAAAAAATCCTAAAAATTTAGAAATTTTAGAGCTTGAAGGCGCCGCGCTTCCACGCACCCTGGGCGATGTCGATATTGCGGTTATCAACTCAAATTTTGCCTTTAACGCAAATTTAAACCCAATCAAGGATTCGCTATTTTTAGAAAAGGCTGAGGGCAACCCTTACACAAATGTCATCAGCGTTAAAGAAGGCAACGAAAACAGCCCTAAAATCAAGGCGCTAGATAAAGCGATTCAAAGCGAGAAAGTGAAAAAGTTTATCGAGACGCAATATAAAGGCGCAATCATTCCATCGTTTTAACTTCTCTCTTTTTAAAATTCGGCGCAGGATTCGCGCCGAATTTGCTGGCATTCGCTATTTTATTTACTATCTTTTTTTATAATTGCGCGAAATTTACCGAATAAAGGAAAAATAATGAAAAGAATTTTATCTTTCAGCTTTGTTGCCGCTATGGCTATATCTTCGCTTAATGCAGGCGTTTTGGCTACTGCAAAAGACGCAAATATCACTATTACGGATGAGGATGTTGCACCGTTTTTGGCTCAAGGTATGCAGCACGGCGGACAGGAACCAACCGCCGATGAGAAGAAAAAACTAATCGACGATCTGATCAAATACAAACTTCTAATCGCAGAGGCGAAAAAATCAGGTATTGAAAACAGCGACGAATATAAACATCAGCTAGAGCTTGCTAAAGATGGCATCGCATTTAATCTATGGCAACGCGAGCAAGCTAAAGACGTAAGCATCAGCGACGAG
>NZ_CALIMW010000006.1 GCF_938045405.1 uncultured Campylobacter sp.
GTGAAAAGGCGCTGCATTATTATCTGATCAGCGAAATTCAACAGGTTTATCGCTCCCAAGGCGTCGTAATTAGCGACAAGCATATCGAGATCATCGTATCTCAGATGCTCCGCCAAGTCAGAATCGTCGATAGCGGCGATACTCAGCTTATCGTCGGCGATCTGATCAGCCGCCGCAGATTTAGAGAAGAAAACGAGCGCATTATGAAAATTGGTGGTGAACCTGCGATCGCGGAGTCCGTGCTGCTGGGCGTAACTCGTGCGGCCGTAGGAAGCGATAGCGTCATTTCGGCGGCATCCTTCCAAGAGACTACGAAGGTTCTAACCGAGGCTAGTATCGCGGGTAAATTTGACCGATTGGAGGACTTAAAAGAAAACGTGATTTTAGGTCGCATAATCCCGGTCGGAACCGGTCTGTATAAAGACAAGGAAGTTAAACTTAAAAAATAATTTAGGGCAAAAAGCCCTAAATTTACCTAAATTTAAAGGATGAGACATGAATATGATTAACATAAATTTCGGTCTGTTGTTTATCAGGTTGGGGCTTGGAGTTTGTCTTTTAATGCACGGAATTTTTAAGCTTACTCACGGTATAGACGGCGTAAAATCGATGCTGGTAGCCAGAGGAATTCCGGATCTGGTGGCTTACGGCGCATACGTAGGCGAGGTGCTGGCGCCCGCGATGATAATCATAGGCGTATTTTGCCGCATAGGCGCTCTGCTTGTGATCGCAAACGTGCTCATGATAATTTATGTCCTGCACACTCCGTTGGGTGCGCTTACCGGCGTGGGCGGATTTGAGCTGGAAATCGTATATCTGTATCTCTCTGCCGCGATCTGCCTAGTAATCTGCGGCGGCGGAGAGTTTGTACTGATTAGAGATTAAAATTTAGTTAAATTTACGTTTCTGTAAGTTTAAACAAAGTATAATCCAAATCTTTTTGAATAAATTTTTGTGAAAGGAAAGATGTGCCAACTATAAATCAATTGGTCAGAAAAGAGCGCAAGAAGATTACCGAGAAATCGAAGTCTCCGGCGCTAAAGAATTGCCCTCAACGAAGAGGAGTTTGTACTAAGGTCTATACCACGACCCCTAAAAAGCCAAACTCAGCGCTTCGTAAAGTTGCCAAAGTAAGGCTTACTAGCGGATTTGAAGTCATCAGCTATATCGGCGGTGAAGGTCACAATCTACAAGAGCACTCCATCGTGCTAGTTCGCGGCGGTCGCGTAAAGGACCTACCGGGCGTTAAATACCACATCGTCCGCGGTGCGCTTGATACTGCAGGCGTTGCTAAACGAACCGTCGCAAGATCAAAATACGGTGCTAAACGACCTAAAAAATAGTTTAGCCGAAACAGACCGGCACTAGATTTTGCCGAGTTTGAGTAAAATTTTAAAATTTGAAGGAATAAAATGAGAAGAAGAAAAGCTCCCGTTAGGGAAGTTATGCCTGATCCGATTTATGACAGCAAAGTAATCACAAAATTTATTAATTCGCTTATGTTCGACGGCAAAAAGAGCGTCGCTACCGAGATTATGTACGGCGCCTTAAATTTCATCGACAATAAAGGCGGCGAGAAGAAAGGTATCGAAATTTTTAACGATGCCATCGATAATGTTAAGCCTTTGATGGAGGTAAAATCTCGTCGTGTAGGCGGCGCTACTTACCAGGTTCCGATCGAGGTCCGACCGGCTCGCCAGCAGGCTTTGGCTATTCGCTGGATCATCTCTTTTGCAAGAAAAAGAAGCGAGCGCACGATGATAGAGCGCCTGGCTTACGAGCTTATGGACGCCGCAAATTCTAAAGGCTCTTCGTTTAAGAAGAAAGAAGACACCTATAAGATGGCGGAAGCCAATAAAGCTTTTGCGCATTATCGTTGGTAGGAGGGCGTCATGGCAAGAAAAACCCCTTTACATATGGTTAGAAATATCGGAATTGCCGCTCACATCGACGCCGGAAAGACGACTACGAGCGAAAGAATTCTATTTTTTACCGGCATGAGTCATAAGATTGGCGAGGTTCACGAGGGCGCCGCTACTATGGACTGGATGGAGCAAGAGCGCGAGCGCGGCATCACGATCACGTCTGCGGCAACTACCTGCTTTTGGAATAATCATCAGATAAATTTGATCGACACTCCGGGTCACGTTGATTTTACTATCGAAGTCGAGCGCTCGATGCGCGTTTTAGATGGTGCGGTAGCAGTATTTTGCTCTGTAGGAGGCGTTCAGCCTCAAAGCGAGACCGTTTGGCGTCAAGCGAATAAATACCATGTTCCACGCATCATTTTCGTAAATAAGATGGACCGCGTCGGCGCAAATTTCTATAATGTCGAACAGCAGGTAAAAGATAGGCTCAAGGCTCATCCAGTTCCTATTCAAATTCCGATCGGCGCTGAGGACGATTTTAAAGGCGTTATCGATTTAGTCACTATGAAAGCGCTCGTTTGGGACGATAGCAAGGGTCCTTCTGCTCCTGAGATCGTTGAAATTCCTGCCGAGTTACGAGAAAAAGCACAGGAATATCGCGACAAGATGATTGAGGCGGTAGCAGAGACTGATGAAGCTTTGATGGAGAAGTATTTTAACGGCGAAGAGCTAAGCGTAGAAGAGATTAAAAAGGGCATCAAGAAAGGCTGCTTAAGCCTAAGCTTCTTTCCTATGCTATGCGGTACCGCATTTAAAAATAAGGGCGTGCAGCCTTTGCTAGATGCGGTCGTAGATTATCTACCTGCGCCTGATGAAGTGCCTGCGATTAAGGGTCAGTATGAGGATGGCAGCGAGGTTCACGTAAGTTCTACCGACGAGGGCGAGTTCGCGGGTCTTGGATTTAAGATTATGACCGATCCTTTCGTAGGTCAGCTTACCTTTGTACGCGTTTATCGCGGTGTTTTGGAAAGCGGCAGCTACGTCGTAAATACCGGCAAAGGCAAAAAAGAGCGCATCGGACGCTTGCTAAGGATGCACTCGAATAAACGCGAAGAGATCAAAGAGCTTTATGCGGGTGAAATCGGCGCCGTCGTGGGTCTAAAAGACACTCTTACTGGCGATACGCTAGCTAGTGAAAAAGATAAAGTAATTTTAGAACGTATGGAATTTCCTGATCCCGTTATCAGCGTAGCTGTAGAGCCTAAAACCAAAGCCGATCAAGAAAAAATGGGTATCGCGCTTCAAAAATTGGCGCAAGAAGATCCAAGCTTCAGGGTTGCGACCGACGAGGAGAGCGGACAGACGATCATTTCGGGAATGGGCGAATTGCACCTTGAGATCATCGTAGATAGAATGCTTAGAGAATTTAAAGTAGAGGCCGAGGTCGGACAGCCGCAGGTCGCATATCGCGAGACTATCCGCAAAACGGTCGAGCAGGAGTACAAATACGCCAAGCAGTCGGGCGGTCGCGGTCAATACGGTCACGTATTTTTGCGCCTAGAGCCTTTGGAGCCTGGCGCCGGATATGAGTTCGTAAACGATATTAAAGGCGGCGCGATTCCGAAAGAATACATCCCTGCAGTCGATAAGGGCTGCCAAGAGGCGATGCAAAACGGCGTTTTAGCGGGCTATCCGGTCGAGGACGTGCGCGTAACGGTCTATGACGGAAGCTACCACGAAGTCGATAGCTCCGAAATGGCATTCAAACTCGCCGCTTCTATGGGCTTTAAAGAGGGTGCTAGAAAAGCAGGTGCCGTGATCTTGGAGCCTATGATGAAGGTCGAGGTAGAAACCCCTGAGGAGTATATGGGCGACGTCATCGGCGATCTAAATAAGCGCCGCGGACAGGTCAATAACATGAGCGAGCGCGGCGGAAACAAGATCATCGACGCATTTTGCCCGCTTTCGGAGATGTTCGGCTACTCGACCGATCTGCGCTCTCAGACGCAGGGTCGTGCGACCTATTCGATGGAATTTGATCACTACGACGAGGTTCCTAAAAACGTCGGCGAAGAGATCATCAAAAAGCGCAACGGCTAGGCTTAACGGGCGCTAGGGTGCGGCGATAGCTTTATCGCCAACCCCGGCGCTTCTTAAATTTTAAAACAGCACTTAAAATTTAACCCGCTTTACGAGCCGAAATTTAAACTTGAACTTTAGCCCCAAATAAATCAATCCATAAATTTTGATTTCTGTAGATTGCAAATTTAGATCAAAAAATTTCAATTAAATTTAAAAATTCAAAACATAACTTCAATGCTCCCATGATGCCGCGCCTATCATTTTACTAGAGATTTATTCATTCGCAGATAAAGCGCGTGCGGCGCTATCGCGCTTTGATTTATATTCACGGACAAAGTCGCCGCAAGCGGGATCGCGCAAATAGGGCGAAATTTTACCTTCGGCGTAGCCTTAAGGCGGAGCGCAACTATCATAGACCTATATCGGATCGCAATCACCAGTGCTTTATGCTAAGTCGCGGTATTTTCGGGGACTTTAATTGCACCGCCGCTTTACGCCGTAAAATTTTATCTTCGAGCAATCTACGCGCCGTTCATATAGGCCTAGCTAACACCCGAGCTCGCCTGTTCTCGGATTTAGCAGGCGTTTGCTTTCGCGGGCTATAATGCGCCCGTTTTAAATATTTCAAAACAAAGGAAAATTATGCAACAAACCAAATTGCAAGGCGTAAGCGTCGGTCTTTCGGGTAGCGAGCTTAAGCTTGGAGATAAGGCGCCCGAGCTCAGCCTAGTCGCGCCCGATCTTAGCGAGGTCAAAGTAGGCGGCGGCACGGGCAAGGCGCAGGTCATCATCGCCGTGCCGTCGCTGGATACGGACGTGTGCGCGACCGAGACGCGCAAATTTAACGAGCGCGCCGCGAGTATAAAAAATACCGAGGTTTTCGTGATCTCGATGGATCTGCCGTTTGCCGCGGGCAGATTTTGCTCGACCGAGGGGATCAAAAATTTACGCGCCCTAAGCGATTTTCGCGATAAGGAGTTTGCGCGCGCATACGGCGTGCTGATCGCGGACGGCGCGCTTGCAGGGCTAACGTGCCGCGCGGTTTTCGTCGTGGACACCGCGGGCAAGATCGCCTACAAGCAGATCACGGACGACATCGTAGATGAGCCCGATTACGACGCGGCGCTGAATGCGGCGGCGTTTGCGAGCGGAAGCGCTGCGACGCAGGGCTGATGCAATTTCTAGGTCTGCGGCGCAGACGTTCGCTCGCTTAAATTTAGCGGGCTTAAAATACGCGGACGGGCGCCTTGCTCGCCCGCAACTTTAAATTCTAAAATTCCACGGCGCTCTGAAATTTGGCAGGCCGCGTCTGAAATTTCAGCGGATCTGCGCCCGTGATCCACCTTGCGCAGTTTACAAGAAAAATTTTAAAATTTTAATCCCCAATTGATTCATAAATTCTCACATTCGGTATGCTTTTCGATCCGTCGGCACATATTTTGGATTTAGAAAAAACAGCGCGCGATCGGGTTTTAAATTCCGATCTTATGCTTGCAGTTGTGGGTACGACGATGCAAAAATAGTTTCTAAATTTGAGTACAAAGAAGGAGTGTAAGCGGCGGTGCCGCAAAGCTAAACAAGGCGCGGATAAAATTTGCGGGCGGAGCGTGTATGTAAATATGTAATCGAGCAAATTTTAGACGCAACGACGTATAGCAAAGAGAAAAAACGCGGGAATTAAGGCGAAGTATTTTTCGCTTAAACGAGGCGAAATTTGATTTTTAGGTGTAGGCCAGGCAGATAGCCTGCCGAGCCTGAAAATTAAATTTCAACGAAGTATAAGCAGAAAAAGACAAGCGCTAAGTATTCAAGTCCGGATAATCCCACGCATTATATTCATCCGTCAGATTATCATTTTCGTCCCCCTTGCAGCACAGCCACTCTAGCCCGCCGCGCCTCTCCATCACGACCTCTTCATCAAGCCCCGCGCAGTCTGAGCCGTGCACGCGGGCATTGACGCACGCCCAGTGGTAGCGGTAGATGAGATCGAGCGCCTGCAAAATTTCATCCGTGCCCCGCAGCTTCACGCGCGCTGAAAAATCGCCGCCAAAGGTGTCCATCACAAAGGCGCAGTCGCAGATCTCGCTCGGAAATCTTAGCTCCTCTACGAGCCCCATCGCCCACATCAGCGCCCACAGCGACTCGTATTTCCAGCCCATATTTACGGCCTCGTCGCGGCTTGCCTCGCCCTGCGTGACGCGGCGCTCCATACGCGTGAGCTTGTCCATGCAGCCGTAGCGGTTCGTAAGAAAGCCCTGCGCACCCTGCTTATCCTCATCCGCGAGCTTGCCCTCGTCTCTGATCGAGCAGGCGCACATTATCGCCGCGTACGAGCAGATCGCGCGAGCGATAACCTCGTCCTTTTCGCGCGGGGAAACCTCGCTCGTCTCGTATCGCAGCGGCAGATGGTCAATGTACGGCACGCCCTGCGATTTTAAAATTTCGATGCTTATATCCTTGCGCTCCTGCGCGGTCTTGCCGATCTTTGCGGCGTTTGCGCTATTTTTGTCACCTTTTTTGAAAAAATCTGAAAACGCCATGAGCTCTCCTTAAAATTTTAAACGTATTTTAAAACAATCGCGCAAAATTTCAGCTTACGGCGGCGGGACGGATTTTTTAAATTTAAGTTCAAACTGAGCTTTGCAAATCGGACGGAAATTCCGTACCTCATCTTGTTAATTTATACGGCGCCGTTCAGGCTCGTCAGTGCCCGTAATAAGGCAATGAAAAAGGATCGTTCGCGCCGCAAGAGGGCGGCCGAATTATGGTAAAATTCGGCAAATTTAATGCAGGAGCGGCGAATGGGACGGCAGATAAATTTTTAAAATCGCAAAAGAACACACTAAGAAAACATTCGCTCGCTAAAATCCATCCAAAATTTTAAGGCGAAAAGTGCCACAAAGGAGAAAAAATACAAATCTACGACATAACGTAACTGCAGGCAGAGGCGAGCAAAAGTCTATGGACGAGTACCGCGGCAAGGTGTTGCTAATCGCAAATACGGCCAGTAAATGCGGCTTTACGGACCAATACGAGGAGCTTGAGGCGTAAATCAGGAGTTTAAAGACAAGGGGCTTTGCGTGTTGGGCTTTCCTAGTGATAATTTCGCTCATCAAGAACCCGATGACGACGAGACGATAGAGCAAAATTGCAAGCTAAATTTTGGCGTAACGTTTGAGCTATTTAAAAAAGGCAACGTGCGCGGCGAGAGTGCGATAGAGCTGTTTAAATTTCTAACTTCAAAACAGGGATTTAAAGGCTTTAATGCCGCCCATCCGTTAAGCGCAAAACTTGAAGAATCGCCAAAAAGCAACTTCCCCGAAATTTTAGAAGGCGACGGCGTGAAATGGAATTTTACGAAATTCGTAGTGGATAGAAACGGCGAGGTAGTAGCGAGATTTGAGCCGACGGCTAGCTTTGAACAGATAAAAGCGTGCGTGAAAAAGATACTAGGCTAAACGGCTGCTTGCGGACGCTTGAGTAAAGCGCGGCGAGCCTGAAATATAAAATCAAATTTAAGGAGAGAAAATGCAACTACTCGAAGCTATGAAAAAGCGTCGAAGCGTGCGCGAATTTAACGCCGAAGTCCCGTCAAAAGAGGAGATCCAGGCGATTTTGGTGGCAGCGTATCTGGCGCCCGCTCTTTTTACCACGAAGGACGCTCACATAAGCGTTATTACGGACAAAGATCTTTTGCGCGAGCTTGATGCGGCGGCCGTTAAGAAATTCGGCAAAATGCTTGAAAATATGGGGATGAAAACCAAAACTACGCTTTACGGCGCGCCCGTTCTTATCTTGCTTTCGGGTAAACTCGCGACGGAACTGCCGAAGGAATGCGAAGGCGCCAAGCTTGAAAACCTACACCGCGGGATTTACTGGGCGATGGGTTCTGTGATGCAAAATATGCAGCTTCGCGCAACCTCGCTTGAGCTTGCCTCGTGCCCGATAAATACAGTCGTCGTTACGCTTTTTGACGAGCCTATTCTCGCAGCTCGTGCGGGCATCCCCGAGGGATACTCGCCGCTTTGCTCGCTTGCGATCGGTAAAAGCGACGCTAAATGCGAGGAGCGTAAGCCTAGCTGCGATCATTATAAGGTTAGCTATATTTAATTTGCTTGTGCCCTGCCGTTTAAATTTGCGCCTGCAACGAAGCCTAATGTGGCGTCTGAGTGGATACGTTCATAGTGGCTAAACGCTTAAATTTGCAGGCGTTTTAAATTTATAGCCCTTTGCGAGCCGTCTGCGAAGCGGCGCAAACTAGCGGTGGCGAAAGCAGCTTTGAGATCGTGCGGCTTACGATGTGGCGGAGCGACCTTTTGCTTGCATGAAGGCCTTGCGCGAGCGATGCCGCCTTTTCTTGCATAATCAAGCCGTTTAAACGGGAAAACAATTAAATTCTAAAAGCGCGCGTGATTCAAGCAGCGCTTTTTTTGCGTAAGCGCCGCCTTTGCTCGCGCTAGCGATGCCGCTCGTTTACAGCGTCGTAATATTCGGCAGTTTGTCGTCGTTTGGATCAAATTTTAAAATTTTACCGTCCGCGCAGCGCTTCGCGTAAAAATAATCTTTGTAAAAATAAGCGCCGCAGCTAAGCCCGCGACCGATCGCTTCGTCGTTTTTGAATTTATTTCCGGAGAAAATTTCCCCAAGTAGCCGCGCTCAGATTTTTTGCGACGAGTCGCAGCGCGATCATCTCTATAGCTTCTTGCGTCTCTGCTCGCCCGTGCCTTCTATGATGCTTCGATACATATCGTCGTAAAATACCTTTGCAGGCAATTCGGGCTCTTGCGGCGATTCCAGCGAGATAAAAAATTTTAAGCTTTGCCTCAGGTCGGTTAAGTTTTGGAGGTCATTCGAACCTGTTTTGGCGGCGCCATAGGCGCTCTTTTTTTACAAATATACCATCCCGCTGCAGGCTGCAAGGATATCTGCGATATATGGGATAAAAGTAGCATAAGAAAGTGGACACGGGGCATTTTATCTGCGTTTTAAATTTTACTCTTTATGGCTTCAGGGGTCGCGCGCCGCTTTAAATCGATGCTTATCTTTTAATCGCGCGTCCGCATAAGCAAAGCGCGCTTTGCTGCGTAAATTTTAAAAGCGGCGCCCGAATTTAGCCGAGCGCCGCAATTAAAATTTAACCGATTTGCGCATTCAAACGAGCAGTGCCGTCTGGCACCTCTCGGTTAAATTTAAGCGGGTGCGATCAATACTTAAACGAGCTGCCCGGCTCGATCAACTTAACCTTTTGTTTATAATTCATCTTTAGCACCGCAGCAGGCCCTAGCACGGTCGCCTTCTCGCCCTCAAGCCAAAACGCCGTACCCTCCGGCATCGCATAAACCGTCGATTTTTGATTAGCGATCAAAAATTCCTCCAGCCTCTCCTCTCTGCTCTCGCCGTTGTGCCCCGCAGGCTTGCCCGAGATGAAGTGCGGATTGATCTGGTACGGGAAAATATTAAAGGTATTAAACGACTCAGGCTCGATGATCGGCATATCGTTCGTCGTCATCATCGTAGCGCCTGCGACGTTCGAGCCCGCGCTCCAGCCGATATACGGCGTGCCGTCCTCGACCATTTTGCTAATCAGAGCGATGAGCTCGTTTTCGTACATATCGTGCACGAGCTTGAAGGTGTTGCCGCCGCCTACGAATATGCAATCCGCGCTCGCGACTTCCTTCGCGGCGTTTTTAGCGTGATGGACGCCGACGATGTTTAAGCTTAGGCTCGCAAGCGCCTCTTTGACGCGCTTTTCATATTCGTCGTAGCTCCTGCGTAGGCTCGCGTAAGGGATGAAAACGATCTTTTTGCCCGCGAGGTTGTTCTCCTGTGCAAATTTACCGATCCACGCCACCGCGTGCGATAGATACTTCGTGTCCTTATAGCCCGAGCTTGAGAGCAGCAGCGCTCTTTGCTTGCTATGATCGCGCTTTGAGAGCTTAAACGCCTTTTCGCTCGCAGCTAGTTCGCTCGTACCGAGCATCGCAGCACCCGCCGCCAAAGCGGCTACCTTTAGTATGTCTCGTCTTTGATTTTGCATCTTTTCTCCTTTAAATCAAAGTTGATATCTGTTTTGAAATTATATTCCTTTACATATAAAGAGGGGCTGAATATTCGGTTTAAATTTCGCTTGCGCGAAGGCCTCGGCAAGGTAAAATTTTAAAACTACCAAATTTTGAAATTAGGCGAGGCGTCGCGCTGTAAAATTTTTAAAGCGCGATTAAATTTAATGAAATTCAGGGCGCCGGCATGAGGTTAAATTTAGTGAAATTTACGCTTCGGCTTTCGGGGTATATGAGCCCGTATTGAAAAAATAGCATACCCCAAAAACTATTCCGCAAATCGGCGCTACGATTAAGGCGTACAAAAATATATGAGCTGCGGCGCCTTCCAATATCCCGGTAAAAATCAAGGTCGGATATAAAAGCAAAACTATACTGGCAAAATTTTCTATCGTAAAGACCAACAAACTATCTCCTTGATCCTTGATAAAAAGGTTGCTGTATCGCTTAGTCTTAGTGTATTTCAAAAAACAGATCGTCGCACATATAGGCAAAACTATTATCGCGACATCACGAATATCTTTAAAAATTTTAGACGACGATTCTATACCGATATTCGAAAAAAGCAAATCAAGAAAAAACATTAGCATTAGCGAGAAATAGATGGTTGTAGCCGCCGACGAATAATACCCTATAATCACGCGTCTAATAAATCTATGCATATCGTATCGCTTCTTTAAATTTTCAGGGATAGCGGCAAATTTCTCGTCCAGCTCTTTTGTGTCTGATTGAAATTTTTTATCCACAGCTCACTCCTTTTAAAGCGCTAAATTTTAGAAATTATATCGAATTTGGCGCTGCAAAGCGGCTACATTTAGGTCTAAATTTAAATGCGAAAAAGTATAATCGCGCCATGGTTTTGACGAAAAATTTGATCTATGAAATTTTACCTTTGTGGGGGAGATCCCCGCGGGCAGGGTCGTTAGCTACGGACAGATCGCACGCCTGATAGGCATGCCCGCTCACTCGCGGCTTATGGGGCGCGTGCTCTCGCAAGCAGAGCTTTACGGCGATTATCCTTGCCATCGCGTCGTAAATCATGCCGGCGCCTTGGCTGCGAGCTTTGCGGCTCAGCGCGAACTGCTAGAGGCCGAAGGTGTGGAATTTAGAGGCGGGCGCGTCCGTATGAAAAAGCACTGCTGGGAGTGCTAGGTATAGAATTTTAATCGCCCTATAAGTAGCCCGGCATAGAATTTGCGGATCGTTTGAAGCGTGAAATTTTAAATTGTCCGCGACATGGAATTTTAATTTATAAAATTTTAGATCTGCACCGATTTAAGCGGCGTAGCAGCGGTGCTGCCGACCGCTAAGAGCCTGCGAGCTTCATTTGTTTGTAGATGCGGCGCAAATCATCATGCGCGAAAAGATAAAATTCATCTTTTTTGCGCGGCGGTTTAAAACGCTAATTCAAGCGAGCTCCTGGGCAATCGGCCCCGCCGGAGTTTTACGAAGCAGGCGCGCCGCCGCCTATTGGTTTTTTCACCGCGAGCTTTGTCGCGCCCGTTTCGGCGCCGCTTGTAGATTTTAGCTATCGTAAATTTTGACCCAAAAAGGCAAATTTGGCCGCTAATTTTAGTCAAATTTAAGCTCCTTCGCGAAAAATGCGACGCCGTTTTTTAAAAGCATATAAAAATGCCTAGCAAATTTAACGCGCTCACCGATCCGATATTTAAACTCGCAAGCCAAATTTATCCTCAGGATGCGGGTAAATTTACCCTAAGTCTGAAAGCAAAAGACAAAATAAAGCCAAATTTAAGGCGTAAAGCATTGCTGAATATTAACTAAAACCGCATATAATCCGGACTCAAATCAATAAAAAAGGACAAAATGAATGAACTATCAAAACTCCCGACTCCCGATATCGCCGAGCACGGCGCGTTTTTCCCGTCGCCGTTTTCGCTGTCACAGTTTACGGCGCCCGTGAGCGATCTGGCGGATTTTAATTACGAGAAAAAATACGACGGCGATAAAAAAATCCTCATCATCGTGGCCGACGAGCGGTATTTGCTGATGGACAACGGGACGTTTTTCTCCACGGGCAACCACCCCGTAGAGACGCTCGTGCCGATGTATCATCTGGCGCAGGCGGGCTGGGACTTCGAGATCGCGACGCTCTCTGGAAATCCCGTAAAATTCGAGTTTTGGGCGATGCCTGCGAAGGACGAGCGGCTCAAGGGCTTTTTTTGAGAGCTACGCGACTAAATTTAAAGAGCCTAAAAAGCTCGCTGATATCGTAAAGAAGGGATTTGACGAGTATTTTGCGCTCTACATCCAGGGCGGTCACGGCGCGCTGATCGGGCTTGACGAGAGTCGCGACGTAAAGGCCGCGCTAAAATGGTTTCATGAGCAGGGTAAATACATCATCACGATCTGCCACGGCCCAGCCGGGCTGCTAGCCGCGGCGCTTGACGAGGGTAAGTTTTTGTTCGAGGGCTACGAGCTCGTGCTGCTGCCCGACGTCATTGACCGCACCTCGCCGGGTATTGGCTACATGCCGGGCCACCTGCGCTGGTATATGGGCTCGCGGCTAGCAAAACTTGGGATGAAAATCCTAAACGAAGGTATCGACGGCGCCGTGCACAAAGACCGCAACCTGCTCTCGGGCGATAGTCCGCTAGCAGCCAATAACCTCGGCAAACTGGCGGCTAGGACGTTTTTGGAGTCGCTGTAAATTTTACGCCGCTAAGGTCGGCATCTCGGCATAAAATTTTAATTTTTACGCGGCGGAAAAATTTAAAATTTCAAAGCGTGCCTGCTTCGGCTTTAAATTTAATGATCGCCGTCCTGCGCGCAGTGTAATCGTTTAAAATCGCCGCTCGCCTTCGATTTGCAAGCGATGCGCTGTGCAGCGTCTAAATTTAAGTATTCAAATTTTATCGCACTTTTGCGCGCGAGCATTAAAATCTTTTGTGGCCTTTTAAATTTGCCGCTTTGCGCCGCCGTGCTCTTCGCGGGCGTGAAAAGCCCTCGCATATCGACGCCTCCTGGCTGCAGCAGCTTTATTTTTCTATCGATGCCGCCTGCATAGCCCGTGAGGTTGCCGTGCGCGCCTATGACGCGGTGGCAGGGGATGATGATCGAGATTTCGTTGTGTCCCACGGCGCCGCCCACGGCTTGCGCGGACATCTTCGCTAGCCCGCGTGCCGCGGCGATTTCGCGTGCGACCTGCCCGTAGGTCGTGGTTTTGCCGTATGGAATTTTAAGCAAAATTTCCCACACGGCGCGCCTAAACGCCGAGCCCGCGGGATTTAGAGCAGGCGTAAAACCGGGCTCGCGTCCGCTAAAGTACAGATCGAGCCAGCGCTTGGTTTGATCGAAAACGGCCAGGTTTCCCTCATCGAAGTCCGCGCTTTGCTCGTTCGCGCAGAATTTTTTGCTCCCGCCTTGCACCGAAAGATCGGTCACGCGAGGTTTTTCGCCCGTGTCTTTAAGTGTAAAATCGCGCGCACAGAATTTTTCGCTCTCTATAAGTGTGTGCGCGCAGAATTTTCCGTCCACGCTGCTCGTAACTTCTGCGAAATCGCGCGTGTTATACTTTTCATCTGCGCCGCTTGTCGCTTCTACTGCAAAATCGCTCTTTGCGCTCTTTTCCTGTGCCATAATATCGCGCTGTGTTTCGCTCGCGGCGCGCTGCTCTTTTGCGAGCAGATCGGCGCCGCCCTGCTTTTTATCCGCGCTGCCCGTAGTTAGGGCATGCGCGTAGTATTTCTCACCCTCGAACCACAGCCCGCAAAGCCCCGCCCCATC
>NZ_CALIMW010000007.1 GCF_938045405.1 uncultured Campylobacter sp.
TATTGCTATCAGTTAAAATTTTAATATTCTTGCCGCTAAGATTAGAGGCTACGGAGTTACTTGATTTAGAGCTATCTTTGGAAGTGGTTCCGCTAAGCTCTGCGGAGGCTCCGACGCTAAAGCCCCAGGTAACCCAGCTAGAGGATGCAGCAGATCCTTGGGAGATGAGGACGGCGGTTTTAGAGGCTACGTTAGCCGTAGCTAGAGCGATATTTGATAGATAGTATTTCTCCTCGTCCTTTACATCCTCTATAATGTTTTGTAGGTCTTCGATATCGGAGTAGTCTATGCCTGCCTCTTTAGCCTTATAGCGGTTCTTTAACTCGACGAGCTTGTCCTGCAGAGCATTTTTCTGATCCTTATACTCCTTATATTGCTTTTTGGTCTGATTTAGCTGTTTTATCGCTTCTTGCAAGGCAATAGCCGCAGGAGCTATCTGGGCGTATTCGTTTTGAACGGTGAGGGAGAGGGAAGATTCCAGATGCTTAGAGTTAGATGAGGAGCTTGCGGTATCGGTGGAATTTATTATATTTATATTCCCATCTTTAGATATTAAGTTAAGATCCTCTTCGGCCTTTAAGTTTGAACCTATAACGCTTAGGCTATTATCTCCACTCAGCGTTATATTTTTAGCTTCCATATTAGAAGAGACGGCCTTGGTGCCGTATAGGTTCATATTGGATTTATCGTATGAGGCGGACGCTATTTTGGCTTTAAGGCTAGTATCTTTTTTAAACTCATCCAAGGATTTAGGCTTCATCTGATTTAGCGAGTCTTTCGCTTTAGTAATAGATACGGAGGTGCTTTTTTGCGAGCTTTGTTCGCTATATTCGTTAGCGGCAGCGGATATCGTTAGGTTTTTAGCGTCTATATTTATATCTCCGCCCGCTTTCATATTTGAAGTTATAAAAGCTGTAGGAGAGTTTAAGCTTATATCGCCCGCAGCTTTGATATCGGATAGTTTAGATATACCTTCTTTTACCTGCTTGCTATTATAATCCGATCTATATATCTCAGTAAAGGTCTTGCCGCCTATCTTTTCTACTCCTATAGCAGCTATAGCATTTTCCGGAGCTATGATAGATGCTGCTACCAAACCGGAATATGTTAGAACCGATATAGGGTTGAATCTTGTTCTTTTATGGGCGCTTAGCTCCTCTTTATACTCCTTGGCCGCTAGGATATTTATGGAATTTCCCGCGCCTAAGTTTAGATTGCGTCCGCTTGAAATATCCGCAGATATTAAGCTTAGATCGTTCTTTGCTCTTAAGTTTATATCTGCTGTTTCGCTAGATAGGGAGGAGCTTTGTAAATTTTGCTTATAAAGCGAGTGCATATCCATACTAGCTTTCAATCCGCCCAAAGAGGATTTGGAGCTATTTTTATAGTTTAAGGAGTTATAGCTTAGAGGCGATATATTTATATTGTTTCCCGCCTGCATATCTATGGCTTCTTTGGCTTTTAATGCAGAGCCTGCTATATTGATATCAGCTTCTTGCGAGCTAAGCATTATATTTTTAGCCCTTATGCTAGTAGGCACTACGCTTTGATTTAAAGCTTTAGTAGTAGTGCTTTTTTTAGACGCAAAGCCCTTCTCTTTAAATTCGCTCTCGTAGTAGTTGCTATCGATATCCCCACTTAGATTTATGGAGTTCTTAGCTTGCAGCAAAGCATCACCGCTGCGCGCATTAATATCCGCTCCGCTTATGGCTATACCGCCTGCTTTAATTAGGATATTATCTTTGGCGTTAAGCTTGGAGCTTGTATTCTTAACGATATCCTCTTTATAATATCCCCCTTTGCTTTTAAAGTTATAGCTTAGCTTCTCCTCCGCGCTATTTATATTTACGTCCTTTGCGGCGTTTAGGATCAAATTTGAAGCAGAGTCTATGCTTGCTCCGGTTACGGTTATATCGCGAGCCGCATTTAATGCTACGCCGCCCTCGGTAGATTTTATATTTGAGATAGTGCCTATATAGGTGCTGCTTTGATCGCCGTAGGCTCTATTTAGGTTTATCTCTTTACTTAGAGTTTTATGTACTATATCTCTGCCGGCGTTTAAGCTTACGCTGCGTCCTTGTATCAAAGAGGAAGCGTTTATTATATCATTTTTGGCCGATATGCTTAGGGCGTTCGCGGCGATGATGGAGGCGGAGTTTAAATTTGATACGCTGCCCGCTTTGAGGCTCATATTAGAGCCCGCATAGATTATCCCTTCGTTTCTAAGATCGCCGTTTACGCTTAGATCTATGCTGCCTCCTGCGTATATCAAAGAAGGTGCGGAGCTAAGTAGAGTGCCGTCATCTTCCTCCGAAGAGTTCAAGGAGGTCCTTTTTTTATCATAAAGCAAGCTTAGCTTATTGTGCATATATGAAAAATCCGGTATCAGCTCGCTATAAACGTAGAAGGTATTATAAAATTTACTGCTTATAGGCGAAAAGAGATTGTTTATATAGCTGGGCCTAATGATATCTTGCATATCCGCTTCGTTATTAAGGCTAGGCGCAAGATCGTTTTTATTGAGATTTAAAGCGTTAGGATTATTAAGTCCCTTGCCTATTAGGGAGTAATCTATTTTAGAAAAAGCTTCCTTTATAAGAGTAGGAGCGTTACCAGAGTTTATCTGCCCGTCCGAGTTTAAATTTGAAATATCGCCCGCGTAGCCTTTTATATCTTTTTTAGCTCCTATTATGGAGATAATAGCAGGCTGGGAGTAGTAGATATTCTTTTGGTCGCTATAGCCGCCGTGCATTTTGCGCTTTTTGCCTCTCCATCTATATTCCGCCTGACTTATCATGCTATGATTTAGACTTAAAGAGCGGTTGTTTAGACTCTTTACATTTAAAGATAGATCGTTATAGGCATAAATTACGCTCTTATCGTTATTTAGCTCATCTATGTTAAGGTTGCTATCCTCTGCGGAGATTATGTTTGAGCCCATAAATTTACTTAGGCTATCTTCAGTTATATACTCTTTATTGATGCTGTAGCTTATCTGCCTTAATCTCTCCTTCTTATGAGGCTTGCTTCTTCTTATGCCGAAGAGATTATCTTTTAAGCTTAACGTTATAGCGTCATATAGCCTAGTATCCTCCCCCGGAAGCCTGGTGTTTTTATATAAGCTTAATACGTATAGATTCATATCCTGCTCGCTAAGCTCCTCCATGATCTTAGCGTTTAACTCGTCCTGGCTAATATTAGGATCTTGCTTAAGGATGCGCTCTTTTATCTCGGCCGCATTGACCTTTAAAGGGATAGCTACGCCGCTGCAACCCCAACCATCCCCATTGCAGGTAAAATCTATATTATAACCGGTGCTTTGAACCCTCTTTACGGGCTCGCTAACCGAGCGGTTGTTTAGCTTTTTAGCGCCGATATTAAGAGTGCCCCTTGCATATATCAAAGAGGAGGCGTTAGCTATCTCGTCAGCCTTGCCCTCCCCGCCTCTTTCATTAAAAATATTTAAATTTCTTTGAGAGATGATGTTGGATAGCGCTTCATTGCTAAGAAAGCTCGTATTTATAACTATATCCCCTCCGCTAAGTATATTGGACGCGTCTTGATTAAAGATATTTTTAGCGTTTACAGCCATACCGTTTTGCGCATAGATGAGAGCTTTTTTGTTGATTAGGCTTTCAGAGTTTGTTATCAGCTCGTCCCCTGCGATTAAAGAGCCTAAATTTAAAATTTGCTCCTTTGCTTTTAAAGCCAAATTTCCAAGCGCCGCTATGATGCTTTCGTTTTTGATACCCTTTGCGTTTATAATCAGATCTTTATTGGAGATCAGCCTTTGCAAGGCGATGAAGCTTCCCTGTAAGTTCAAGTATATATCGCCGCTTGCGTAGATCCCTCCGTTATAGCTCAAATCCTCCTTTAGCCCCAGATATAAACTGCCGTCCGAGTTTAGCTTACCTAAAGCGCTAAGACTATCTAAGCTTAAGGCAAGATCCCCTTTGGAGCTTATAAGTCCCTCTTCGTTATTAAGAGCGCCTTTGTTTATGATTAAATTTCCTCCGCTTAAGATAGAGCCCTTGGAATTATCTATGCTGTCGTAGCCTAAAAGAACGCCTCCTAGGGAGATGATCTTTGAGCTTTCGTTGCGTAGATTGTTGCCGCGCAAGCTTAAGCCCTCTTGCACTATAAAGGTAGAATCCGCGAGGTTATAAAAATTTGGAATTTCAGAATCCAGCGCCCTTAATACCATCAAGCTGTTATCGTTTAAAAGGCTATCTTTTATATCCAAATAGCTTTCGTTTGAAAGTATCGCTCCGCCTATATTTGATATGTGCTCCGCGCTTATTACGCTAAGCTCGTTTTTGGAGGGAGGAATAACTCCCGCTTTGGAAGGGTCTTTGGCTTCGTCCAAGCCCAGCTCATTTAGCCTTTCGCTCTTAGCTGCTCCTATTACGGCTCTATCTTTGTTGCTTAGGCTTCTAGCCTCTATCTTTAAGGCAGAATTTGAGCTTATGGTGCCTTTTATATTATCTAGCCTATCCGCTTTTAGCTTTAGAGTATTAGCCTGTATATTTCCTCTGTTTTCTACCGAGGAGGCTTTTATACCCAGATTGGAGGCTGAAATTTTAGAGCCCTTTTGGTTGGAGATGGTCTTTGAGCTGATTTGGGTCTGTCCGTTGGAACCCAGCTTTCCTTCATTTATCAGATCTCCGTTAGCGTCTATCTTTAAAGAGCTGTCCGCCAAGATAGCCCCTTTATTATTGATGCCCGCTCCATCTTTAGTAGATATTATATTTATCTTACCCGCGTACATTCCCCCTAAAGCCGAGGAGTCTATGGATACACCCCTAGGATGCGATCCCCCTCCTTGCTCGATTTTTAGATTATCCTGCCTCAATCCGGAGTTTGTATTTTTTAAAGATACCTTACCATCCGTCGCTACTACGTTTATCTCGTTTGCGTAAATTTTACCCTCCAGCTTTAGGCTATTAGATATTACGTTTAGATAATCTCCGTTATCGTTTAGGCCATTCGCTCCTATATTTATAGAACCGTCTTTACTTATATTTAGGGATTTAAGATGTCCGTTTTCATAGGTGGGCGTGGCGGTGCTTAACGTAGTGGAGGAGGAATTTATTATGGTAGCGCCGTTTACGTTGATGCCGCTAGGATTAGCGATGATAAGATCGGCTTTTCTGCCCGCTATCTCAATATTACCCTGTAAATTTGAAGGAAGAGGCGAGTTTACCTGATTGATTATAAGCTTGGCTTCGCCGCGATTGAGTCTCGGATTTGGTGGTATGTAGCCCGCCGTTTTACTTATGGCTCCGCCTTGAGAGTTATTAAATACCGTACCCTCTTTAGGGGTATTAAATTTAGAGTATTCGTTGATAGAAACCCCTCTATCGTTAGGAGAGGCTATATCTATCTGAGTAGCGGGAGCATTCGGAGTTTGAGATACCGAGGCTCTATGATTTACGAGAGCGGAGCTATCGGGGATAATCTCGCAATATGAAAAACAGGGAGCTAACAAGCTAAGAAGCAAAAGAGCGGCAAGGCGCTTGCTTACTTGGGTAAAGACGCCGAAATATCCTTTTGTATCAGTAGAAGCGCCAAGTCGCTCCGAGCCATTAAAGATAGAATTTAAACATAAAATTTGCATACTTATAACCTCCGATTGCGATGGTTTTATATCTTAAATTTCTTGAATACTTTCTTAAAAAAATAGTAAATTTCAAATATTTTATTTAAAATTTGTTTGAATTTGTTTTAGGACTCGATTTAGGCGCAGGACTGCTATTTCTCGGCTCTTGGTATAGTATATCTGTGCTAAAAATAGTTAGCTAAATTTAAAGTGTTATATCGTATTCGTTTATATTAAACGCCGCAAGAAGCGCCGATAAAATTTCACTAAATTTTTAAACGATAAATTTAAAAGTCGTAGCTTAAAGAGAAATTTAAAGCGGGACTATCCGTTTTAAAATTTTCCGGTTTGCTGATAGGAAATGCCGCCAAAAGATCATAGCCAAAAGAGCCTGAAATATTTCCTCTAAGGCCTACGCCTCCTCCGCTAAGCATTTCGCCCTCTGCTGGATAATCTTTTCCCTTAGAGCTAAGCTTGCCGACATCAAAGGCTAGGTAAACGCCGTTATTTTTAAAATACTTATATTCCAAGGTATTTCTTATATAAAAGCCGCTATCTCCAAGCAGGCTCATCTGCCCGTCAAATCCTCTAACGCTATAGTATCCGCCGATATTTAGCCTATCTATAGGGCTAAGATGGGTGCTGGCTCTTCTTGCGTAAAGTTCCAACTCGTAGCTTAAAGGGATAGCGGAGGATCTGGTTTTAAAATTTAACGCAGCGTTTATCAAATGATACCTTGAGCTTCCGCCGCCGAAGTCTTCATCGGGCGCCATTAGAGCGTTAAACGCTCCCGTGGATTTTAAGTACGAAAGCATCATCTCTACCGAAGAGTTATCAAAGAATACCTTGGATTTTAGCCCCGCCTCATAGCCACCTTCACGCTTTCTTTGGTTGCTAAGCTCATAATCTTGTATATAGTTTTTATACCTTTTTTGCCAAATTCTAAAAAACAGAGAATTTTTGGAGTTTTGATTTCTAAAATATACGTAGTTAAGATCCAAATTTCTTCTAACGCTGCTTCCGCTATAGGTATAAAGCTCATAAGTTCCGGGCACTATTTGATCGTAGGTGTATCTGTTCTGCCAAAAGGATAGAGAAAAGTATCCAAAAGGTATACTAAAGCCCGCATAATAGTTAGCCGATCTTCCGCTTTTGCTATCATCTCCTAAAGATTTTTTATCTCCTCTTAAAAAATTCCTACCGTAAGAAGCAAATACGCTCTCGTTTAATCCAAGCAAATTTAAGCCGTAAAGCATAACCGTACTTTGGTATTTGCCGCTAGATTTGGAGCCCAGATTATCCGCGCTTAGTCTAAGCAGCAGAGGCAAGCTTTGCTGTTTAGAAATATTGATATCGGAGTAGCCCTGCTTTGCGGAAGGGCTTAAGCTTATCTCCGCCTCGCTTCTTGAAGCGGCATTGAAATTTTCCATAGCCTGCTCCAGATCTCTTAAGTTTAAAATCTCTCCCCTCTTATCGCCGCCGAATGCGGTAAAGATGCTTCTTCTGTTCTTGGCTTCAGAGCCGGGCTCAAGTGAGATTTCGCCTATACGTCCGGGATACAGAGCTAAAAGAAGGGTGCCCGAGGAGATGTTTTGCTGGGGGATGGAAACGGAGGTAGTAATAAAGCCTGCGGATATGATTTTATTGTTATACGCTCTTGCCAGAGCTAAAATTTCATCGCTTCCCAAACAGTCGCCGCTTTTAAATTTAAGCTCTTTTAGGGTTGAGTTTAAAATTCTTTCAAACCTCAGCGGAACTGAATGATCGGAATTCGAGGTAGGACCAATGGACTTAGCGGGAGTTTTTACTTTCGCGCGCCCCAAGTTTTCATCATTCGGCTTAAAGGTAAGAGCACCCGAGCCGGCACCACCTTTAGGGTTGACGGCTGGAGTTTTTAGATCATCTTCGTTTTTAGATTTGTAATCAGCTTTGTTAAATTTAGAATCCATGCTACTTTTCTGCTCATCTTGCACTTCTGCGTTAATCAGTTTGATCTCATAAATTTTAAAGCAAATTCCTGCTTTCTTGGGCTCTGCGGTTGCGCTTGAAGCGGAAGATTGCTCGCTGCGTATCGTTATAAAGGGATCCTCTACGCCTTGTCTAATTGATCTTATTCTTTGCTCTTCGGAATTTATGGCGCCAGAAATATCGGCAGGGGTAGCCATAATCGCTTTAGGAGCTAAGCTTAAACCTATAAAGATAGAAGCTAGAATAAGCTTAAGCTTGACGCCGCGGGGTTGCAAAGTGGCTCCTTTAAATTTACTATCGTCGAGATAGAATAATGGTTTTTGATCAAACATCAATTGCACCTATTTTTTACGATCGGAATATTGCCACAAAAGAAAACCTTATAGCTTGAGCATGACAAAAGTGTCTATTGACTATATTCGCTTTTTATAAGCCTTAATCTTCCGCTAGGGGCTATCAATTAAAATTGGTAATAATACATTAATTTTTTAAATTTTCTGGCAAGGTTTCTTGGATTTTAGTCTAATTGAGATTTTAAATTTTATTATGCCCAGAATCTCGATCGTTTTGTAAAAATCCTCCATGCGAAACGCAATCCGAAAAATGAACGCTTATCCCCTCATAATCCCCTACCTCTCATACCCCAAAACATCCGCAATATTAAATTCTACTATTCTCTATCACCAAGTCTTTTTCTCTAAGAAACGATGAGGCTTCTGAAAAAATAATAGAGCCTCGTGAGAACAACGAGACTTCAAATAAAGCAATGAAACTCCCTGCTATTTTTTTATTCCCCCGTTATAATAGACCGGTAATCTTTAAATTTATCATAAAGGAGCAGATATGCATTACGAAAATTTTAAAAGCAAAGCACAAAAAAGTGGATAATGTAACTAGATAACTTTATCGGGGATCTGTTTTAAAAACCGGATCGTCTTTAATTTTAGAAAAAACCTTCATAACCGCTTATCCTTTAAAATTTCATATATTTTCATAGGAGAGATTATAAAAGTTTTCAAAGAGTTTAGAGCTAATATACATTTTTAATATATAGTAGTTTCTCTTAAACTACCTGTATAATCTAGCGTTTTTAGTATTTGAAATTTTTTTGAAAAAATTTACAAAAGCCGTAAACAGGGCATTTAAAAAAATCAAAAAACTAAAAATAGGGGGAAATTTGATAGATGGTGTCCCCGACAGGATTCGAACCTGTGGCCTCAAAATTAGGAATTTTGCGCTCTATCCTACTGAGCTACGAGGACAGAAATCGGCAATTTAATCGCCGATAATATTCATAACGTCGTCTAGTTTTTTGTGAAGATCTTTGTCGTTGATAGGCTTTGTCATAAAGTCATAAGCACCCTTATTTAAAGCCTCTCGTTTAGCGGTCTCGTCCGTCGTAAGGACAATGACGGGGATATGAGCTATACTTTCTCTAGCGTGAAGATTATCTAAAAATTCCAGCCCATTCATCACAGGCATTACGATGTCTAATAAAATCAAATCAACGGGCTGAACTTCGAGTACGGCAAGGGCGTCCAAGCCGTTTTTGGCTTGGAGTATGGTTTGGAATTTGCCGTATTTTTTTAGCATAACTTCAAGTAGCTTTAAATTTATAGCGTCGTCATCAACCGTTAAAACTTTCAAATCTCTCATTTAAGACCTCATCCTTATATATATTTTTGTGCGAGTTTCTCAAGACCCGACTTGGTGATATTGTAACTAGCGACTTCGCTAAATAGTGGATTTTCATCGTTGTCGTTAGAAAACATAACTAACTTGGTCGCAGATGCTTTTCGGCGTAAGCTCTCTAACGCCGCTAAGTCTAGTCCTGCTAGCTTTTTATCAATCAAAACAAGCTTATAGCTGCCCGTAGCCGCCATAGAAATAAGCTGGTCGAAATTGCCCGCAATTTCTACGTCTTTATACTGGTGTTTTAATATGCTGGCAAAAATTTTACTTTCCATAATGTTTGCCTTACATATAAGTATATCTTTTGTCGGCACGCGCGCACCCTTAGCTCTCACTGCGTCATCGGAAACTATGCTTTTTTTAGGAACCAGCTTCATTATCGTCTTTGGCACTTTGACAGTTTTAATGACCGTCTTAGGTACCTGACGTTTTACAAGCTTTTTAACCAGCTTCTTTGTAGTTCCACCGGCAGGCGCTGCATCAGATCGTTTATCACCGATAAAATTATCTAGCATTTGGGCTAAGATATCCTTTTTGATCGGCTTGGTGCAGTATTCGTCAAGCCCTGCTGCCATAAATTTCTCTCTATCGCCCTTTAGTGCATTGGCAGTAACAGCCACGATCGGGATGTGGCGGAGATTATTCTCGTGCTCGTATTGTTTGATCTGTTTTGTAGATTCGATACCGTCCATAACAGGCATCGAAATATCCATAAATATGAGATCATAGTCGTTATTGGCTTTTCTGGCTTCCAGCGCCAAAAGTCCGTTTTCGACTATCGTCAAATTCATATTAAAGCTATTTAACGTATGCTTCATAAGCTTTTGATTGATCTCATTATCCTCCGCAATAAGGATTTTGGCGTTATATTTTCTATTGACCAAAGGTACATTTTCATCGGCAGGATTTCGCTCTACCGGCACTTCAACCTCTTCTTCGACTTCGACATCCTCTTCGACCATAATGGTTTCTTCCTGTTGCTCGTCTTCGTATACGGTAACGGGCACCTCGACCATCTCCTCTTCCTCAGGCTGCGGGATAACTACCGGTTCGACTTTTACGCTAACAGGCTCGATCTCAGGCTCTTCGACATGGTCGTTTTGAGTAGCAGGCTCCACCTTCGGAATATCTACAAGCTCTGGCTCAATATTCGGCTCTTCGGCAGGAATATTTTGAGCCGCTGGTTCTACTACTGGCGTTATCGATTCAAACTCGATATTTGAAGGCTCCTGTTTAACCTCTTCAAGTTTTGGCTTGATAGGTTTTAGTTCAGGCTCAATTGTTATCGGCTCTGGCTCAACAGCGATAGGTTCTGGCTCAATTATCTTTTCAGCTGTACTTTCAGGTTCTGAAAGTTTAACATTTGAAATTTCATTTTCATGAGCAGAAACACTTGAAGTATCAGGCTTCGAAGCTTTAGCGATAGGAATTTCAGGCTCGGTTTTAACGGCTACCGGAATTTCTTCTTCTACGCTTGGAATTTCAACCTTTTTGGCAGGCTCTTGCACCTTAGCGCTCGGTTTGATATCCGAAAGATCGATATCTATATCAGGAATTTCAATCTCAGCCTTAGGCGTCTCAACCTTAGCCTTTGGAATTTCTACTTTCGCAGGCTCAGTCTTTACTTCTTCCTCTTTTTTGATCTTAGGAAGCTCTATTTCGATATCGGAAAGATCGATGCTAGGAGTTTCGGCTTTAGGAGCCTGGGTCTGCGCCGCATGTGTTTTGAGCCCCACAAAATCATCAGGAATTTCCAAAGATATAGGCTCATCGATATCGGTTTGGGCATCCTTTGTGCTTGAAGGCTCTACTTTTGGCTTTTCTGCGTGTGGAATTACTATTTCAGGAATATCAATATCGATCTTTGGCGATTCAGGCTCTGTCTTTTCAATCTTAATATCACTCATAGGCTCGATATCTATAGGCTTAATGAGCGGCTCTTCTGCTTTAGGAGCTTCTTTTTTGAGTTCTTGAGCAATACTAGGCTTACTAACAGCCTCCTCTTTATGCGCAGAATGAGCCTCGGCATCGTGTGTACGCCTTCTGCTTTGCAAGATAGCGCGTAGCTCGTCTGCCGACGAAGTAGTAGCATGTCGTAATTCATCGAGCTTATTGATGATAGGTCTTTCTTTTACTACCGGCTCTTCCATAATCATTTCATCAGAGACAATAGGCTTTTCTACCTCGGCATCCAGCTTAATCTCATGCGTCTGTGGAGCAAAATCCGATCTACTTAGAGCAATTCCGGATTTTGAAATTTTATCTAGCGTCTTAACGAATTTAGTTAAGTTAAAAGGCTCTGTGAGGGTAAAAATTTTAGAATTTGAAATACTAATACTTTGAAGCTCTTTTGGCTTAAGAGTTAAGATCGTAGGCATACTCAATATATCGCTAACCTCGCCGTAATTCTTAAATCTAGTGATAAGCGCGTCATATTTGTTATTATTTTGCGCTGAGCGGAACTGCGCGTTCGTATTAAATATCGAAATTTTACCGCCTAGCTTGCTGATATAGTTTTTAACGATATCATTATACATCGTATCGGCGCTATCAGCTAAAAGCGCGAAATTTAATCCTTTGATGCTTTCAAATACTGCGTCTGCATCAGTCTTTTGAGTCTCTTTAAAAGCAAGGGTGAAGTAAAATCTAGTACCCTTTCCTACGGTAGATTTGACCTGAAGCTTGCCGCCCATCATCGCTACGTATTTCGACGAAATCGTAAGTCCAAGACCCGTTCCACCATATTTACGTGTGATCGTAGAGTCGGCCTGAGAGAAGGCGTTAAATACATTTGCGAGCTTATCTTCAGAAATTCCAATGCCGGTATCTTCTACGCTAAACGTTACGATCGCCTCTCCTGGAGCTTTGCTAGGCTCCCTTAAAATTTCAACTACGATAGTGCCATGCTCAGGCGTAAATTTGACAGCATTTGACATGAGGTTGATAAGAACCTCTTTGATCTTCGTGATGTCTCCGTATAGATGGTGTACGAGTGTAGGATCGATGTAGAGCAGGATGTCGATATTCTTTTCGGCAGCCTTGGCAACGTAAATTTCAACCGCGCTTTCGAAATCTTGAATAGGGTTAAATAAGATATCCTCAAGCTCGACCTTATTACTTTCGATCTTGGAGACATCCAAAATGTTATTAATGATCGTTAGAAGGTTTTCGGACGATTTTTCGATGGTATCAACGTAATCGCGCTTCTCCTCATCCAAATCGGTATTTTTAAGAAGCTCCGTAAAGCCGATGATGCCGTTAAGCGGCGTCCTGATCTCGTGAGACATATTGGCTAAAAAGATCGATTTTGCCTTGTTGGCATCCTCCGCAGCGCCCTTTTGATACGCAATCAGATCAAGCGCATCCTCGATAAGCGAATACGCCTTGTTAACACCCTCACTAGTCCTAACGTCGATATGCTCGTGCTGGTTCGTCAAATCGCCGATTCGGCTAAGCACGTTGCCGAGGTCGGTAACGTTCTGTCTTAAACGTCTTGTAATACCCAAGGCAAAAACGACCAAAATAGCCGCTAAAACCCATATGCCAAGAGCGATAAATAGGTTTCTTAGCCTTTGCGCTAGGTAAGTATCGGCATGCGTCGCAAGCTCAGCATTGATCTTTTCAGAAATTTCGCTTAACTTTTTATATTTAAGTGTAGTAGAGGCAAACCACTCTTGAAAAGGCACGCTATAGTGTCCCTCGTCCGCTTCTTGCTGTAATGTGGCTGAAATTTTAGCAGTCTCTCTTAATGCGTTTTGAAATTCCTCTCCGTCTAGAATTTTTAAAATTGCAGCTCTAGCATCCGATTCCGGCAAGAAGTAGTAATTAGGAAGCGAACTAGATAGGTTGAAGCTAGCCCAAGTCCTTAGCTGTGCCTGATTCATAGCCTTGCTACCGATGATGTATTCGATAATATAGTCGCGCTCCGATGCGGTGGCATCCATCGCCTCATAAGTATTAAGCAACGAAACCGTCCAAACGGTGATATTTGAGCTTACAAGACCCTCTCTTAGCACTCGTTGGATTGTTTTTACATCATCGTCGAATTTTTGAAAATATGAGCTGAAAAGCTCACCGAAGCTTTTGCTTTGAGCATCGACATCCCTTCTTACCTGCGGAAGTTTATCTAATAAACCGTCTATATCGGCCTCGGCAGCCAAAAGCTCGTCGTTACCGGTGCCGTAAGCGAAAATATCAAAAATAGTCTTTTTTACGACATTTTCACTGGTATTTTTGCTTTCTTTATACTTTGCAAGCGCATCGTCTGTTTTTTTACGTTGACCCGATAGAAGGGTTCCCATACCAGGGTTTCCCTCGCTACCCAAAAACGCCGAAGTGATACCGCGCTCTTTATCTACCTGCTCTACTAACGCTGCGAGATTGCTATTTTTAGCAATCTGCTGCTGCAAAATTCCCACTCTGGCGTAATCCTGCAAAGAGATAAACAAGAAATATGATGCAAACGCGAAAATCAAAAGTAACGGGATACCGCTAACAAGTCTCAAAGCACTTGTAGTATTTAAATTCATACAAAATCCTTCAAAGCGCAGCTTACGCGACGTTAAATTTTATTCAACCGGAGAAACGAAGTCGCTTCCGTCACGCTAGGCGGAGACGATTTAGCCGTCCTGCAAAGTTAATGGGTGATTTTACTAAACAAATCTTTAAATATAGCTTTTTGCGTTAGGTTTTCGTTAATGATTGTTTAAAATTTTTTCGGCGGTTTGGATATTCGTAAGCGATCTGATCTCATCGAAGCTCGCCGCATAAATGCTCTCAAAATCGCCGTAAAAGTCCAAAAGCTTCTTCAGGCTTCCCTTGCTAACGCCCAAGCTTAGCAGTTTTGAGCTTTGCAGATCGAGTTTGCGTTTGCTCTTTTGGTGAAACGAGATCGCAAAGCGGTGCGCCTCATCGCGCAGGCGTTGAAAAAACTGAAACTTTTTATCGTCCGTCGGCAGCGAAAAGATCCTGTCCTTAGTGCAAATTTTATCTTTCGCAGCTCCCTTTGCGCGGTGAGCTTTAGCGTCAATTTTCTCTTTAGAGATAGCGATTATATCGACGTTTGCTCCGACGCTGCAAATTATTTCCTCTGCTAAGCTTAACAGAGCCGTTCCGCCGTCGATGAGCCACAGATCGGGCGCTGCAAGCTCGTCAAATTTAAGCGCGCGGCTAGTTAGATACTCGCGCATCTGATCGTAGTCGTTGTTTGAGCTAAGGTGCTTGTGGCGGTAGTTTTGCTTATTAAATTCGCCGTCTTGAAAGCTTATCATAGCCCCCACGGCCGCGGCGCCGAACATATGCGAATTGTCGAAAACCTCGATATTTACGGGCAAATTCGTAAGATCAAAATAATCCTTCAGCTCCTGCAAAAATGCGTAATCGTGCGTTTTTAGATGCTTTTTGATATTGATCTCGCAGTTTTGATATGCAATCTCGCAAATTTTACGCTTCTCGCCGATTTTCGGCGCGTAAATTTTAAAGGCTCTTTCGTGCCGCTTGGATAAAATTTCGCATACCAGATCCGCATCGTCAAACTCGTCGTAAACGTAAATTTTAGCGCACGCCACGGGAGCCGCGGCCGGGAAGGCGCTTAAGATCATCTGCTTGTAGGCGTTTGCGATATCATCGGCGCTCGGGGCTTTGCAGTTGATTATGTGCGAGCTTGAGGCTGAAATTTTACCCTCGCGTATGCTAAAATGCACGGCACAGACGAGCCCGTCGCGTGCGGCAATCGCAAAGACCTCGAAATCATCGAGCTTTGCCAGATCGACCTCGACCTTTACGTTCATCTGCTTTAAAATTTCAATCTTATCGCGGATCTGCGCGGCTTCCTCGAAATTTTCGCTCTGCGCAAGCCGCGCCATCCAATCCTGAAGCTGCGGCACCATCTTTTGCGGATTTTTTAGAGCCGCAAGCGCGCTCTGTACGATACGTGCATAATCCTGCTTTGAAATTTTATCCTCGCACGGAGCGGCGCAGCGCCCGATCTGATGGAACAAACAGGCCTTTTTGCCCTTGACGCAATTTTTCTTCTGCACGAGCGGAAACTGCATGTAAAGCGTCTGTAAAATTTCCTTTGCGCCGTGAAAATAGGGGCCGAAGTATCTGATGTTTCTGCCCTTTACGATCTTTCGCGTAATCTCAAAGCGCGGAAAGTCGTCGTCTAAATTTACATATATATAAGGATAGGTCTTATCGTCGCGCAACAGGATGTTGTACTTGGGCTTAAGCTGCTTGATGAAGGAATTTTCTAGTATCAGCGCGTCGCTCTCGCTGGGCGTGACGATGTATTCTAAATGCGCCGCCTCGCTTATCATCTTGGCGATGCGCGCGCTTAGGCGCGGACTCGGAGCGAGAGCGGGCGTGAAAGAAAAGTAGCTTTTGACGCGATTTTTTAAAATTTTTGCCTTGCCGACGTATAGCAGCTTGCCCGCGGTGTCAAAGTATTGATACACGCCGGGTGCGGCAGGTAGGCTCTTAATCTCCTCTATTAGCAAGGATCAGCCCTCTTATCTCTTCAAAAATTTTATAAATTTGCGGATCTTGGATTTTGTTTTTAAACTCCCCTTTTGCACGCTCTGAAGATAAAATTTCGCTGCTTCGGCGCAAATGAGCTTTATAAATTTGCGCCCTTCTTCTGCTCATCACTCTATCTGCTACGAAAAATTTTATCTCTCGCACGCCGCAAAGCTCCGCCGTCTCTCTAGCGGCTACGAAGCGCTTTAATACGTCTTTTATTAAATTTATATTACTATCGCGTTTTAGTTCGCAAAGCCCAGCCGGGTGTTTCGCGGCTATCATCAAAATGCCATCTTTGACGTAGATGAAAGCGATCAGCCTTTGCCAACTAAGCGGCAAAATCGCTAAAAACTCGCCTCTTTCTCGCATCTTGGCATATAAAGGATTTTTTCTGATATGAGCGATTATTTCTCTTGCATTTTCCATAGACGGATTTTAGCATTTTTTATCTTAGTTTTGCTTAGCGGCTGCGGATACAAAGCACCGCCATTTTACTCGGACGCAGATGAGCAAACCGTGAATGCAAAGGCATCCGCCGCGGATGGCAACAAAACAAACGACACGAAAGGTGGCGTTAGAATTTTACGCGATAAATAGCCTACTTTTAGCTTTGCTTTGTTATACTTTTAAAAATTTTTACAAAGGAATTTCATGCAAACGGCAGACATTTTAGTGCTGGACTTCGGCTCCCAATACACCCAGCTGATCGCTAGGCGCTTGCGCGAACAAGGCGTTTACACCGAGCTGATCGCATACGACGCACCGATCGATAAGATAAAAGCAAAAAACCCTAAAGGTCTTATTTTAAGTGGCGGACCCGCTAGCGTTTACGCCAAGGATGCGTATTTTTGCGACGATAGAATTTTTGAGCTTGGAATTCCAATTTTAGGTATCTGCTACGGCATGCAGCTCATCGCGCATAAATTTGGCGCCAGCGTCGTGCCTGCGGGTAAAAAAGAGTATGGCAAGGCTTCTTTGAAACTGCTTCGCGCTAGCAGGCTATTTGGCGGCGTGGAGGATAACTCTACTGTCTGGATGAGCCACTCGGACAAGGTCGAGAGCCTGCCGGAGGGCTTTGAGGTGATGGCAAGCTCGGATGAGAGTGAGTGGTGCGTATTCGGCGACGAAATACGTAAAATTTACGCGCTGCAATTTCACCCGGAGGTCTGCCACAGCGAGTTCGGCGATAGAATTTTAAAAAATTTTGCCAAAGAGATCTGCGGAATAACCAGCACTTGGAATATGGGTAGCTTCGCCAAAGAGCAGATGATCAAAATAAAAGAGCGCGTAGGCAGCGCCAAAGTGCTTTGCGCAGTAAGCGGCGGCGTGGATAGCTCGGTCGTAGCGGCGCTTTTGGCGCATGCGGTGCCGCAGAGCCTGATAGCGGTTTTCGTCGATAACGGACTACTCCGCACCGGCGAGCGAAAGGCGGTAGAGGAGATGTTTAGGCTCAAACTCGGCGTGAGCTTAGACGTAGTCGATGCTAGCGAGCTGTTTTTAAGCAGGCTGAAAGGGGTGGTCGATCCCGAGCAAAAACGCAAAATCATCGGCGCGACCTTCATCGAGGTTTTCAGCAAAGAAGCGGCAAAATACAAAAACGTAAAATTTCTAGCCCAGGGCACGCTCTATACCGACATCATCGAAAGCTCGGTCGCAGGCTCAAGCAAAACGATCAAAAGCCATCACAACGTAGGCGGCCTGCCTAAGGATATGAAATTTGAACTGATCGAGCCTCTGCGCGAAATTTTTAAAGACGAAGTGCGCCAACTGGGGCTTGAACTAGGTCTTTCGCGCGAAGTCGTTTTCCGCCATCCATTCCCTGGCCCGGGTCTTGCGATCCGCATAATGGGCGAGGTAAATACGCCGAGCCTCGAGCTACTGCGCAAAGCCGACGTGATCCTGCGCGACGAGCTAAAATCAAGCGGCTGGTACAACAAAACGTGGCAGGCGTTTTGCGTGCTGCTAAACGTGCACTCCGTGGGAGTCATGGGCGATAACCGCACCTATGAAAACGCCGTGTGCGTGCGCGTAGTGGACGCTAGCGACGGCATGACGGCTAGCTTCTCGCGCTTGCCGTACGATCTGCTAGAAAATGTCTCTCGCCGCATCATAAACGAAGTAGACGGCATCAACCGCGTAGTTTACGACATCTCGAGCAAACCGCCTGCGACGATAGAGTGGGAGTAAATTATTTTTTAGTATTTACAAACATGAATAAAATTAAAATTAGTGAGAAATTTAATATTAACAATGAGGTAACGGTTTTTAATGGTGATTGTTTAAAGCTGTTGCAAAAAATACCTAATGAATTTTGTGACTTAATTATTACTTCTCCACCATACTGTATGGGAAAGGCCTATGAAAATATTCACGATGATATTGAAACATTTAAAAACCAGCAGATAACAATTTTTAATGATATTTATCGTGTATTAAAAGTCGGTGGTAGTTTGTGCTGGCAAATTGGGTATCATGTAACTAAATTTGAGCTTATCCCATTAGATTTTTATATTTATCAAATCTTTGTAGAAAATAGTAAAAAATGCAAACATCCGCTAGTTTTAAGAAATAGAATAATTTGGACATTTGGACACGGTCTAAATAGTTCAAGACGTTTTAGCGGGAGACATGAGACTATATTGTGGTTTACGAAAGGAAAAGAGTATAGTTTTAATTTAGATTGTATTCGTATTCCACAAAAATATCCAGGAAAACGTTACTATAAAGGAAAAAATAAGGGAAAATTTAGTGGAAATCCATTAGGCAAAAATCCATCTGATGTTTGGGATATACCTAATGTCAAGGCTAATCATGTTGAAAAGACTGAGCATCCTTGTCAGTTTCCAATAGCAATACCACAAAGACTAATTAAGGCGTTAACTCCAACAAATGGAATAGTATTTGACCCTTTTATGGGCTCTGGAACTTCAGGGGTAGCTTCCATATTGGAAAATAGAAAATTTATAGGGTCTGAAATACAAAAAGAATATTTTAATATTGCTAAAAATCGTATTAAAGATGCTATCAATGGAGTGGCTAAAGTTAGAGAGGATGTCCCTGTAATGAAACCAGATAAAAATAGTTTGGTTGCCAAGTTGCCGGAGGAATTTAGTATAATCAG
>NZ_CALIMW010000008.1 GCF_938045405.1 uncultured Campylobacter sp.
AAGAGCCAAAAAAATTCCTAATAATATTTTTTTCTTCACAATTTCCTCCTCTAAAAAAAATTAAAATATAAAAATTCCGATACGGTGTTTAAATTTGATAAAGCCGTAAGAAGCAAAAATGCAACTGCTGCTATATAAAATTTCTCCACTTTACGCGAGTGGACTAGCTGCATAGAATTCTTGCAACATAGAATTAAGATAAATCCCACTAATAGCCATATTATGCTATCGCGTCTGCCTCCGATATGAATCAGGTATCCTCCGAATTCTACGTTAAAATGCTGCAAAAATTTAAAAATATGTCTGAGCGGATCCGGCAACACCACACCACTCATTCCGCACATTCCTTTTAATACTTTTATCGCATCGCTCCAATCTTTAGCTCTAAAAAACACCCAGGCAATATTTACGAAGTTAAAGGTTATAAACCAAGCTAGAACTTTATTCATTCTAAAGCCTAAATTATGCCAAAACCTATGAATCATGAGTGCCAATCCGTGTAAAAACCCCCAAAATATAAAAGTCCAGCCTGCCCCATGCCAAATGCCGCCTATTATAAAGGTGAGCATTAAATTTAAATATGTCCTCGCCCTACCCTTGCGGTTACCGCCCAGCGGTATATAAACATAATCGCGTAAAAACCTACTTAGCGTAATATGCCATCTGCGCCAGAAGTCTTGTATGTCGCTAGCCTTATACGGCGAATTAAAATTTATTGGAAGTTTGATATTAAAAAGAAGTGCTGCTCCGATTGCCATATCACAATACCCGCTAAAATCGAAATAAAGCTGAAAAGTATATGAGAGGCTGGTCGCCCATGCCTCTATTAGCGATAAAATTTCAGCTTTATCGAAGCCATTGCTCGCCCAAACGGCAAAGGTATCGGCGATGAGAACTTTTTTAAATAAACCCAAAGAAAATATAAAAAGCCCAAGAGCAATATTTTTATAATTTAGCACTTTATTTTTAAGATCACCAAACTGCGGCATAACCTCCTTGTGATGGACGATTGGACCCGCTATGAGCTGCGGGAAAAATGTAACAAATAGACAATAATTTAAAAAATTATATTCTTTAGTGCCCCCTCCGTTATATGAATCTACGAGGTATGCGATCTGCTGAAACGTAAAAAACGAAATTGCAAGCGGAAGAAGTAAATTTAAACTATGAATGTGCAGATTAAAGGCAAAATTTAAATTATCGATCAAGAAATCCGAGTACTTAAAATATCCAAGTAACGCTAAATTTGCAGCTATTGCGACAATCAAGATCGCCTTTTTTGAAATTTTTGCATCACTTTTATTTAGCTCCATTCCGAAACAATAATTAAATATCATCGAACATAAGATTATAGGCAGATACGCGATGTTCCACCAAGCGTAAAAAAATAGCGATGAAGCGACTAAAAACCCCTTTGACAGCTCGCTTAAACGTCTTTTATTTAGGAAAAAATATATAAAAAATGTTATTGGTAAAAATGCAAATATAAATTCATATGAGTTAAAAAGCATCTATTCTCCAAATCCGTTATAAACTTCATATTCGCATACTCGCCTGCGATCTAAACGCCGATAGATAAGCTATAAATCGGCTGCTTTGCATAAGATATACCGCATAAAGGTAAAAAATGAAAGTATGAATTATAGTGCAATCCGC
>NZ_CALIMW010000009.1 GCF_938045405.1 uncultured Campylobacter sp.
GCGAAAAATGCTCCTTTTTAGCCAAAATTTCATCTATTTTTTGCTCGTCCAGACCTAGCGCGCGGGCGAAATTTGAAATTTTACTTTCCGCGAGATTTTCGGAATTCTGCGCGGAATTTTTTGCGGAATTTCCAGCACCGTCCGCGCTTGCAACGTTCCCAGAGCCATTTGCCTCCGCAGAATTCTCAGGATTTTGCGAATCCACGGATTTCTCGTCTAAATTTTCCTTCGCCGCGGCGCGCGAAATTTCAAATTCCGCCGCGAGTTTCGCATCCAGCCACTCAGGCAGATTGCGCCCGAACTTTTGCAAGACCCAAAGCAGGATCTGTGCCTCTAAGCCCGCAGCGTGCGGCTGATGGATAAAATTTTTGCCAAAACCCTTAATGCCCTCGTCGCAAAATGGATGAAAATAAATCACGCTTGCCTTATTTAGCTTGCAGGCACTGTTTACCGCATAGCCCAGATTTGGCGCGTCGCTACGTAAAAACGTGCCGCAAACTACGATGAAATCGCTATTTTTAATCGTCTGCGAATCCGCATTATAAAATTTCATGCCGCTAAGCTTTGAAAATTCGCGCAGGAATTTTTGATACGCAAGCGCTTCATCGTTGATCAAAGCGAGCTTAAATTTTTGCCGCAAAAGCTCTAAAATCCGAGCTTCTTCGTTGGTGATGAAACTATTAAATTTGATGTTTTTGATCTCGCCGTCCTCGATACCGCGCACGATACGGTCAAAAACCGCTTCGTTTTTGCTCGCCCGCTCGTTTGAAAAATCCCAGCCGAAGCGTGCTGCGGCGTGCAGGACGCTAAAATTTATGTCGCTACTAACGCGATAAATTTTTTCACGCGGCTCGCCTATGCTGCGGCGCTTGATCTCGTAATAAAGTAGCTCGCAATCGCTGCTGTGCGGGTTGGAAGCGGGGATTTGACGCAGCTCCCAGGCGTTTGAAACGTATTTAAACGCGCTCTCTACCAGAGCCCCCGTCGGGCAGACCGCCGCGCTCTCGCCGTAGTTTACGCAATCATCCTCATCGTTGACCCGCGCGATTAGGCTTTTTTGCAGCTTGTTCCACACGGCGTAGGCGTCTTTAGGCATCGCGTCCTTTTGCTCCTTACTAAGCGCGTCTCCGCCGCGCGGGACGAGCTTAAACGCATCTACGCCCAAGCGGTCCTTCGCGGCGGTGATACAGCGCTCGCAGACGATACAAAGGCTAGGATCGTAGCTTAAATACCCCCAATCCTGCACTTCGCGCGCCGTATCGCGGATAGCGTAGCTTTGGGTATTTGTGCGCATCAGATGGGCTAAATTTTGAAGTTCGCACTCGCCGCTTTGATCGCAAACCCCGCACGCCATCGGATGGTTGATACAATAAACCTGCGTAATCGCCTCGCGCTCGGCGTCGATCTCGGGGCTGCGGCTGTAAACGACCATGCCATCCTTGGCCTTGGCGTTGCAGCTATAGACGCGCTTGCCGTCCGCTTCGACCATACAAAGCCTGCATGCGAGCGTCGGCGTACCGCCGCTTAGATAACAAAGCGCAGGGATAAAAACGCCGCAGCGACGCGCGACCTGCAAGATATACTCGCCCTCGTCGCACTCGCAAGCTTTACCGTCGATCGTGATCTTTGCCATTTTAAACCTTAGAAATTTCGGCTAGTTCGAAATTATAACCGCCAAAGCCCTGCCCGCCCGAGCCCAAAAGCGCGATCGTGCCCTTTAGCTCCTCATCCAAAATAAATTCTTTTTCCAAATTTAAATGCGGCGTTTTGATACGGACGCGATCGCCGTCCTTGATCTTTGCGACCATGCAAAAATACCTTCCGCCGATGAGCCGCTCGTCCGCATCGTGTTTGAAAACCACGGCGCCGTCGAAATTCTCAGGTTCTTTAAGGGGGCTTAAATTTAACCGCTCTTGTGCGCCTAAGTCCGCTCGCTCGCCGCGTAAATTTAAAATTTTAACCCCGAATTTTGCCGCTATGATAGATATAAAAGCTCTGATATTTTCGGCGTCCAGATGAGTTTTAACGAGCGCATCCTCGATCAAAAGCGCGTCGCAGCCGCTTTGCAGAAACTCCGCGATCTGCTCGATCTCCTCCTCGCCCACGCTGCTTTCGCCGCTTAAGTACTCTAGATCTAGATCCGCGAAATAGGGCTCGTCGCAAAAACTAGCGCAGATTAGCGCCAGCACGAAGCTTTGCGCGCCGATCTCGCATTTTATCAGCTCGCCGGGAAGATGCGGATCTTGCAGCGGCGATACGCTTAAAATTTCAGCGCTCTTAAAACTGGCTGCGAGCGCGGGATTTTGCAGGCTAAGCAGCGACGCGAAATTTAAAATTTTCATCCTCTCCCCTTTTTGGCGACGACCATCCAATCGACTTGGTTATAGCGTATCGAGCTTAAAAGCGTGGAATTTAGCCCCTCCACCAGATCGGCGCTTTTTTGAACCGCGCTAAAATCGCCCATCTCAAACATAAAGATCATCGTCTCGCCGCGAGCGGAATTTTTTAAAATTTCGCCCATGCGGTTTAAAAATTTATCGCCCAGATGCCTTAAATCGTAGCGTTTCATCGGTCCACCTCGCCTAAGATAATATTAGTGCTGCCGATAATCGCCGCGGCGTCGGCAAGATACTGCCCGGGTAAAATTTCCTCATAGACCGCGCAGTGCCAAAAGCTCGGCGTGCGGATCTTAAGGCGGTACGGGCGGCTTTCGCCCATCGAGCGGATATAAAATCCAAGCTCGCCCTTAGGACTCTCGCTCGCGGCGTAAATTTCGCCCACGGGCGGGCGTAAGCCCTGAGTGACCAGCACGAAATGCTGCATCAGCGAGTAGTTCTGCGTCATAATCTGCTCTTTGCTAGGATTTACGTAAGCGGGGTCGATCGCTAAAATTTGCGGATCGCTCAGCGGATAGAGCTTCGCACACTGGCGCAGAATTTTAAGGCTCTCGCGCATCTCCGCCATATAGCATTTATAACGCGCGTAGCAGTCGCCCTCGCTCGCATACGGCACGTCGAAATCAAGCTCGTCGTAGATGAGATAGGGCTCTTCCTTGCGGATATCCCACGCATGCCCGCTAGCGCGCAAGCTCACGCCGCTACAGCCGCAGCTAAGGGCATCTTCGTGCGAGATCACGCCCACGCCCTCGGTTCGCATCAGCCAAATTCTATTGGTATCGAGCATATCTTCAAATTCTTTAATGTCGCTTGGGAATTCGTCGCAAAATTTCAACATCTCTTCTAGCCAGCCGTTAGGCAGGTCCAAAAACACGCCGCCGATTTTGATATTATTGTGCGTAAGGCGCGCGCCGCAGTATTTCTCTATGAGATCAAGTATGTATTCGCGCGAGCGAAAGCAGTAGAGAAACACCGTCATCGCGCCGATATCAAGCGCATGCGTACCCAAAAACAGAAGGTGCGAGCTGATACGATTAAGCTCCAGCAAGATCGTGCGGATGATCTGCGCGCGGCGCGGCACTTCGATGCCGCAGAGCTTCTCAACCGCGGCGCAAAAGCCGTAGTTGTTCGAGCTCGATGCGATGTAATCGATGCGATCTGTTACGGGGACGAACTCTGCGTAGATCATATTTTCGGCCATCTTTTCGATGCCTCGGTGCATATAGCCCACGCCCGGACGCGCACGCACGATACGCTCGCCGTCAAGCTCCAGCACTAGCTTTAGCTGGCCGTGCGCGCTTGGGTGCTGCGGACCGAAATTTAAGATCATATTTGCGCCCTCGCGCTCGTACTCTATGTTTTCGAAAAACGGTCTTAACTTGCTTGGATTTTGCATTATTTTCTCTTTGTGATAATCTTGTAAATTCCGCGTTTAGCGCGTTTTACGAAGCGCACACCGCCCTCTTCCTGATATTCTTGTAAAATTTTCTCTTGCGGGTGCGGCTCGCCGTAACCGCTCTCGTGATAGAGTCGCGTAAAGTTAAAGGTATCTTTTTCATCTACGAATGCGGAATTTCGGTTCTCCTCGCCAATCCGCTCGCGCGCGCCAACCCCAAAAATTTTATCCACCTCGTACCACTTGGCAAAATCGTCTCCTTGCAGCGGATAGGACTTTAAAAGAGGGTGTCCAAACCAATCATCGGGCATTATTAGGCGCGCTAAGTTCGGATGATTTTCAATCCAAACGCCCATCATATCGTATAGCTCGCGCTCCGCCCAGTTCGCGCTTTTGTAGATACCCGCAGCGCTTTGCAAAAAGCTCTCATTCGCTACGAAGCACTTTAGCCGCGCGCGGCGCACTCTTTTGATATCCAAAAGCTGATAAAAAACCTCGATGCCGCCGCGAGCCTCGGTAAAATCCACGCCGCTTAGCTCACATAAAATTTCATACCCCGCGCCCTTAAGCGCACGCAGCGCCGCTAAATTTTGCGCAGGCTCCACATAGAGCACGAGGGTGTTAAATTCCACGTATGAGTTTAAAATTTGGACGCCTTCAAGCGCGTCCAGATCATCTTTGAAATCGCTTGCGCTTGCGTCTAACTTCTGCGTCTCCTCGGGGATGAAAAATCTGTCTTTGTAGTAATTTTTTTTACTCTGATCGCCTTTGGGATTAAATTTTCTCATCAGATCAGCCTTTTTGCCTTTTGTGCGCGGCGCGGAGTTTGAGTACGGATCTTTTTTTGTAGCACCATCAGCGCAAACTGCAGCGTCTCGGGGCGCGGCGCGCATCCGGGGAGATAGATATCCACAGGCACTATGCGGTCGCAGCCCTGCACCGTAGCGTAGGTATTAAACATCCCTCCGGTATTGGCACAGCTACCCATACTGATGACCCATTTGGGCTCGGGCATCGCGTCGTATAGGCGACGCGTAAACTCGGCGTGCTTTTTGCTAAGCGTGCCTGCGATTATCATCACATCCGATTGCTTGGCGCTTGCGCGAAATATCGTGCCGAAGCGGTCGAAGTCAAATCTGCCTGCACCCGCCGCCATCATCTCGATCGCACAGCAAGCAAGCCCATACGTCATCGCCCACAAGGAGTTACTCCTGCCCCACGCGATCAGCTTATCGACGGTCGTTAGCACTACGGGAAGCCCGTTTTCGCGCGCGTAGTTTATCTTATGCTCTGCCAATTTAGCGCTCCTTTTTTCCATGCGTAGATGAAACCGATGCCTAATAATACGATGAAAAACGCCATCTCTACGAGCCCGAACACGCCTAAAATTTTAAAATTTACCGCCCACGGAAACATAAAGATAATCTCGACGTCAAAAAGTATGAAAAGCACGGCTATCAAAAAAAAGTGGGAGTTCATTCGGTTGGGCTGTTTGACGGCCTCGGGGCCGCTTTCGTAAATTTCGCCCTTTAGCCGCTCGTCGCGCCTGTCTGCCAAACGCGAGCCTACCAAAGAGGATAGTTTAACGATGAGCGAAAAGACGCAAAAAGCCAGGATTAGCATTACGAATATTCCGAAATACGGGCTTTGCAGCGGAATTCTAGACATTTTTCGCCTCGGTTTTAAAATTTAATGTGGATTGTAACGAAGTATTGATTTAATAAAGCTTAGCGCGCGCCACTAAATTCGCTTTTAAAATTAAAATTTATATACCTCGCCCGTGCGATTTAGTGGGGATAAAACGACAGGGTAATTGCAATGGCGCAAAAATCAACTCTGCTCGCACCTAGAGGTGCAAGAATGTGCCAAATTGTGCCAAAAAGCTATTTTGCAAAAGCTTTTTGCATCTTGGCTATGTTCTCCTCACTCGGTATGTAATGCGTATAAACTCGCGTTATCATATCGATATTGCTATGCCCTACGTTTCGCGCGATAAGTGCCAAATCAAGTCCGCTAGCTACACACTGCGAAATAAACGTGTGCCTAGTCGAGTGCAGGGTTTGCACCTCAAAGCCTAGCCGCTCGCATAGCGCTTTAAATTTCCGCTGCATCGTTCGCACGTCGAGCTTAAAAATCCGCTCGCTCTCCTCGCCCCTTTTCATCGTAGCGATGAAACTCTTTAGCGGATCGAGCAAGACCGCATATCTATTTTTCCCATTTTTAGGCGTTTGACTGATTGCGCCTAGCGTATGAACGAGGGTTTTGCTTATGCTTATCGCTCGTTCGCCTATGTCCCCCCACGTAAGAGCGAGAATTTCGCCGCAGCGAGCGCCGGAATAAAAGGCGAAATATAGGAAAGCTTTTAGCTCTCCCTCCGCCTCTTGTAGCATAGCGGCTACCTCCTGCGGGCTATATGCGCTCTTTGGTTGCACCTTTACGTGCAGGCGCGGTAAGATGCACGGATTGCGATCTATCACACCTTTTTGTATCGCTAGCGTAAAAGCGCTTTTAAACGGCGCGAAATACGCTCTTAGCGAATTATCTTTCAGCCCGCGAGCTCGTAGTTTTTTCGTCGCTATATCAAAATCTAGCGGCGAATAATCCTCGATGTTCTTATCGGGTAGCACCGCGAAAACCGCTTGTTTGTAGCTTTCATACGCCGCCTCCGTAGAAATCTTTTCTACGCCCTCGATAACTTCGTCCACGAAAGAGCTTAGTTTAAAATTCTTTCGCGGCGCGATTTTTAGCTCCGCTTGCCTCTTTACGTCGGGCAATATCTCCTCAATCGCCCGCGCCCTGTTTTCGGGGGTGTCGTCCAGCCCTAACGCCCGCCTAAAACGCCTCTTGTCTATCGTCCAGCTCGCATAGAGCCGTCCGCCTCTTGAATAAATCTTTGCCATCGCTACCCCTTCACCATTTTAAGGAGCGCGTTTTTACTCCATAGAATTTTACCGCGCTCTGCCTTATCGTTTGCTTTTTTCCAATCTACGCCCTCGCGCAACTTTCCAGAGCGGCGCATATTTTTCATCGCCATAGCATCTTTACCTATGAGCTCTCCAGCTCTTTTATCGCCTCCTATCCATTCAGGCATATAGTTTTCGATATGATAATCCCGCATCATTTCACACATTATGGAATAAAACGTGGCGCGAAACTCCGTGCTTTGCATTACATCGCGCACGGCATCGTTTAGGCTCTTTTCCAATACTTGCGCGTTTAGCGCTACGATCGTTTTTCCCATTTCTCATCCCATCTTTTTCGTATCTCTATTATTGTTTGCGCCTCAGCTCCTGCTATGATTTCGTCCGCAGTCTGTTCCGTTTCAGAGTCAAAAAACTCAAAAGTCTTATAGAATATCTTTACATCTCCCCTTCGCATAGGCGGGATATAGGACTCAAAAAATGCGGCGAATTCTTTTCCTACGATCTCTTTCCAAACGCGCCCGTGAGACTTGACGATTTTAAAAGCTTTCCACGAGTAAAACTCGAAATCCCCATCTGCGTCGATGTTTTGCATACTGGATGTTATTATGGATAGATTGTCGAATGCGTTACTTCCTCGTCTGCTTCTTTGACCGGTAGCCGTGGTAAGCGTAAATGCAAATCGCGCGATTTTTTCGTCCGGATCGCGCACATATATTATTAGTGTGTCGCGCCCTCTAAAATCAGCGTATAAATAGGCGCTAAAGCACGTGAGCTTGCGATAATATCCACTTCGTAATATCCAGTCTCTTTGTGCAAAATACGCTTCTAGTGAATTCATTCTTAAGCCTTTTATGTTAAAATATCTCTGCCTCTTCACAAGCCCCGCAAGGGGCTTTAATCTTTATCTTTTATCTCTAAGCGTAAAAGCCGCTCTAGCCTCTCGATCTCCTCACCCCTCGTATAGGCTTGCATAACCTCTATCTTTTCTTTTGTCGTCATTTTATATCCTTGTTTGAATTAGCCGGAGCCATATTTTTTCTTATATTCCTTATACGCTTTTAAGACTGCATTGATGGCGCGTTTTGTGTCTTGTAAAATTTCTAAATGAACACAATCTTCGCAAAGTCCAAAGGTAAAACTCGAGTCGTAAGCCCCTATAAAACGCCCAAAGTCTTTTTCTCCTTCGAAGCCTATATACCGCCCTGGAAATTTTTGCGTCGTGCTTTCAATATAGCGTGGATAAAGATATGCTATTGCGTCTATTCGACGACTAAAGCATCTTATAGTATTATTCAATGGTTCGTCGGGCTTCTTAATTATGTATTCCATTTCTCCGTTTGGATTTTTCGTATAATAACTTTCCGTCAAATCTATTACTTCTTTCGGAATATCCGTGAGAAAAACAGCGTGCATTAGCGTGCTAAAATTCAATATAAAAGGTTTTCTTATGAAATTCCATTCCGCCATAGTCATTCCTCCTTTAGCTCGACATAGGTTACATAGAATTTCGCATCATTCTCGGATGGGATATCATAGTTTTGGCAAAATTCCTCGGCGTAATGTCTAGAGCCAAATGCTGCAATTACGCTTTCAGAATTTAGAAGCTCGTTTTTGTTGGCTTCCACACATTCATTTAAAACAGAAATATCGTTTGTTTCGTAATACGCCTTAAGGACTTCTGGATATTTTCTCATATCCGCCAAGAAAACTACATATTTCAAATAAACTAAGTCTGTTTCGGTAGATGGTGTCTCGTATTCGAGTTTCATTACAGGCATAATTGGTATCATTTTGTATCCTTTAAAATCTCTGGATTTTCGTAGATGTTCCCGACGATCTCAAACTCATCTGAAGCCTTTTTAAACTCCTTTGTAATTGGATACTCCGGGTTTATTCTGCTTAGGTCGTGCATATAGAACCCACAATCAAAGCAAATTTTATAGGTGCGCAATCCCCATTTTACAAGAGAGCCCGTATAAATTTCTTTACCGTTAATGTCGTTTATTCCTGTATATTGCAATAGTTCAATATCTTCGAAACTCGCCTCAAAATTTACAGCCGTTTCTTTATCCCAAAGCGTAGCTTCTTTGTTTAGGAAGTCAACGCTTCGCACTTCGTAAATTCGTCGATCAACTTTAAAAAACGCCTTGAATTTTAACTCTGTCATCGCCTATCCTTTAAAATTTCTGGATTCTCGTAGATGTTGCCGATGACTTCCCGGTTGAGCGCATCGTGAAACAAAAAGAATATCTCTCTTTCACACTCGATCAGAAATGCAGCGTCACCTGCCCAGTATCTGACCGTGCCCATTCTTTTGCTATCGTCAAGTCTTGAAATGAATTTGACGATATCCCCCTCATAAATTTCGCGCCCGTTTTTATCTTTCATTCCTGTATATTGCATAATATTGAAGGATCTTTGTTCTGGAGTTCCGGGGAAAATTTCCCAAGCCGGTAAGTGAAAAATATCGCCCCAATTAAGCATTTTATTATTTAGAACATCCCACGCTCTAAACTCAATCTCTCTCATCGCTCTCTCCTTTATATAGTTTTTCTATGATTTGCTTTGCCTTTTCGACCTTTTCTGCTTGCCTCTTTTCGTGATAAAAGCGAAAAGCAATATTGTCTAAAAACAAAAGATCGTATGTGGTCGTTTTGGAACATTTAAATTTTCCGTTTGCTGAAAAAGAAAATATCATGGTTCCAAAAGAGCTTTCTTGCATAAGGCGAAAAGGGAAGTCGTCTTGTATCCGCTCGCCGGCAATTTCAAAAAATGCCTTTTGCACCCGCTTTTTCTTGTCCTTGATCTTCGCAAGCTCCCTTTGAAGCTCTTGTAACTCTGTTTTATAGCTCATTTTTCACTCCTTGTCTTTCTTACTACGTCGTTTTGATTATCTATCCAGCGTATCGTCGGCGCGCCCCCGTGTCTAGTATCAAAAATATACCACGCATAAACCATCATCCCCGTTTCATATTTGCCGTCCGGTCTGATCTCGCTAGATAGCAAGGGATAACGCGTAAACACATAGATTTTCTCTAAAATTTCGCGCGAGTAAATCTTGTCTAGCCGTTCTTTGCCGTGTAGGTAGCTAAGCGGCAGCAAAAAAGCAAACCTAGGCGCTACCTCGCAAGATTTAAGGATAAATTCCTTTGCTAGGCTAAAAGGCGGATTTGTGATAATGGCATCGAATTTGCGCGTCTCAGTCAAAAAATCTTTGCCGTCTAGTAGCAAATCATACGACGTCACGTCATCATAACCCGCCTCTTTTAAAACTGCCGTTATCGCACCCGCCCCGCAAGCAGGCTCAAGTATGCGCCCCCCAAACTTTTCAACCTCCAAAAGCCGCCGCGTGATATTGTAAGGCGTCTGATAAAAATCGTTTTTATGCCTCGCGGGGTTAGAATTTCCGCTGAAATTTTTACCGCTCATTTTTTGCCTCCCGCCTCATGCATAGCTTCCCGCTCACGAGCCAGAAACTCCGCGCGCACCTCCTCGCTCATTGCCAAAAGCGCCTCTAGGTTCTCGCACATTTTCTGCACTATTTTTCCGCCGCGATGCCACCGAAAGCGCAGAAATCGCTGAAGCACATTTAAGTGCGGCGAGCCCGTGCCCTTGTGTGCTATCCACGCAAGCTCATAATCGCTTGCGACTAGTTCGCGCGCCTTGTAATAAAGCCGCTCTATCTGCTCTTTCAGCGCAGGCGTGATCGGATCGTTGCGCGGCAGATAGTAGCACTCCGTCTCTATCTGTAGCGCCCCATCTAGCTTACGGAAGCGATCCGTGCGTCCGATCTTTCGGTCCTTACTTGCCTGCACATCTATCACGTAGAGCTTTTTGCCCTCGCGCCTTGCAAATTCACTCGCGTTCATCCACATAGGGCTCCCTCTCTGCAAAATCCATCGCATCGTCTATCATCCTGTCATAAGCCTCATCGGCGCCGTAATCCTCCATCCATTTCGCCCTTGCTGCGGCGCGCCATTCGTTGTAGTCGCCGTGTTCGTTTAGCCATTCTACGTCTGCCATCTCGTCCTCCTTAAAACGGGATCGTGTCGTTGCCATCGTCGTATTTATCGGCACTTTGCGGAGCAGGTTTGCGACTTTGGTTAGGGGCTTGTCCGCCTTGCACTCCGCCGCTTTGAGCGTAGGTTTGCGTGCCGCCCGAATTTTGAGGGCTGCCTAGCATCTCTAGGCTCTCTATCTCTACTACGTGCCTGCTTCGATTTTGTCCGCTTTGATCCTGCCATTGCTCCAGCTTTAACCGCCCTTCGACGGCGAGCTTTGAGCCTTTTCGTAGGTATTGGTTCACAACCTCCGCCGTGCGCCCAAAAAACTTCAGGTCGATAAAGCAGGTCTCCTCCGCAGTTTCCCCCTGCGCGTTCTTAAATTTTCTCGTTACGGCGATACCCGCGTTTCCGACGCAATAGCCGCCCTGCGTGTATCTTAGCTCGATATCGCGGGTTAAATTTCCGATCAAAACAACTTTATTCATTTTATTTCCTTTTCAAATTCTTTTATAAACTCGGGCTCTACGCCGTTTTCGGCGCAAAGCGTCTCGATATAGGCTAGGTGCCCGAGCATATCCGTCGTGCTTAGTTGTGTGTAGCTTAACGGCGTGCCGTCTTTCTGCCTCGGATAGTCGAAATCCAGCACCTTTAAAAGCTGCTTTAGGGTGCCCGCGCTAAGATAAAACGGGCGAATGGCGATGCGATGCTCTCTGATACATAAATATCTAAGAGATCGCATCTGTGCCAATACTACGCCGTGCATAAAGCGGTTAAACTGCCCGCTAATTTGCAACTCTCACGCTCCAGCGCTCGCTACCCGCCTTTAAAAACTCGTCTGGGATTACGGCGCCGCTTTGCTCGCAATATGCCTTATAGTCATAGCTAGGCTTAATTTCTGATTTGCAGACGGTTAGCCCATAAGCTTTTATCTCCACGCCGCCAGCTTTTTTAATGGCGCGCTTTTTTAGCTCGTCAAGCCTATCGTCAAGCTCTTTTTTCTGCGCGCTAAGGGTTGAAATTTCATCGCTCAAGCTTAACCATTCCTCATCGGGAGCAGCCCCCGCATAGGTCGCCTCAAACTCATTCCACGCCTTAATAAGCTTTTTAATCGCCTTTTCGTCGCGCTCTACGACAACGTGGCGGATTTGCAGATCAAAATCATCGTCTATCTTGCCGACCGCAAAAATACACTTCGCGAGGTCGCAAACGAAAAGCTGGTGTTGGATCTGCCAAAAATACTTTTCGCTAGGTTTGCCGGTGCGCTCCAAAACCTCATACTCGTTCGCGCTAAATTTAATCTCTAAAATTTCGCCACCTATGATGTCTAGCCCGTCAAAGCTCGCACTAAATCTCGGATCATCATCGCTAAGTCCTACGACGGGCTGAAAATCCGCGTTTAAAAGCTTGTTGATATATTCGCGGATTTTTGGCTCATACTCTTTGCCGAGCCTCATTGCCTCGCTCTGAAAGACCTCTTTGCCGCCGTATTTGATTTCGGCTAGTTTGTAGGGCTTGTTAAAACCGCAGCCCATAACGTCGCCAGCCTCGGAGGCATTAAATTTGTCTTTTCTATATTCCAGCCACTCGGGGCTACCCTGCGCTAAATCTATAAATTTCATTACGCACCCTTTCTCACTTCTTGCGCCTTTGCGAGCTTTTGCAAAAGCTGAGCGCGCACTTTTTCAAACGGCACGAACGCTATGTCGCTTGTCTTATATGCTGCGGCTACCTTTCGCGGGTCGGTGCCGCTCGCCTCGCAAAGTTGCAATAAATCCGCCACCTGCTCCTCACTCATCGGCGCGGGATATTCGCCTTTTTTATCGCGGGCGTCCTCGTGAATATTCGTAGCGTCGGCATCTTTGGCATCATCTATTGCGAATAGCCCATTTAGTGCGTATTTTCTAGCATAGCTTGAGGCTGCGCCTGTAATTTGGCTTTCGTCGCTACCTTTTTTGCTTGCAGGCTCTCTGGCATACGCGCTTACGCCTACCTCGCCGTCTTTGCCTTTTAGCGTGGCAGTCGCTTTTACGTAGATGCGGTCGGCTACTGCTATGATTTCATCGCCGATCGTTAAGACCGCCTCATATTTTTGTAGCAGCGGTTTTACCGCTTCTAAGATATCCTCGCAGCTACGATACGCATAGCCGCCAAATTTATTCATCTGCGTCTTGGGAGCCTTTAGCTCGCATTGGATTTTGTTTAGAACTTCTAACATTCCTCGTCCTTTGCATTGTAAGATTTAACAAACGCGATAAAATCGCCGATCGTCGTGTATCTATCCACTCTCATCAATGAGAGGTAAAATTTAAAATCTTTTAAACTCATTGTTTATCCTTTATGCTGATTTTTTAAAAGCTTCTATGATTTTCACGCTTAACGCCACTTGCCCTTTTGCCGTGATTTTCGTAGTGAAGCGCTCTTTGTTACCTTTGGGCGTAACGATGATTTGGGGTATCACTTCAAAATATCCCGCTTCCGCCCACCTCTGGTAAGGCATATTGTCCGCCATCAGATATTTTTCATCTCTTAGCCACTTAAACACTCTATTGCGTCCGACGCTTACGTCCGTATCGCAAAGCGTCTTTACAAAGTCGCCTATTAATGCGCTTGTAGCGCTTGCTTCTACCGCCTCGGCAAACACTATCTTAGGCATATCCGTCCTGCGCTGCGCCTCCAATGCTTCGATCTTGTCTAATTGGGTTATTGCTAGCTCTAAAGCCTCTTTGTAGTTGCGCGGAACGTTAAACGGATTTTTTAGTTTTTCCGCCATCGCGTTAAAGGCGTTGATGTAGGCGACTTTGAATTTGTAAAACTTCTCGCCGTTGAAACTCATAGCCAAAAGGGTGAAACCATCTTTTGAAACTAAAAAATATGGTCTGCTTTCGCCCTTTTTATCGGTATATTCAACGAGCCGAAAATTTGACCCGTTGAAATTATCTTGCGGAAGCTCCCTAATTTTCGCTAAAATATGCTTGTGTTCTTTCTCGAACACATCTGCAATTTGTAGGGAAGTAGTCCAGACCTGACCGCCTGCTACTTCCAACTTTATCTCTTGGCTGTTGATGATTAGATTTTCCATTATTTATCCTTTTAAAATTTCATTTTGTTCCATAAAAAAGCGGTCATTATCGTTTGCATACGCCATAACCGCGCCTATCTCGCTATAAACGCCGTCCATTTGATACTGGATTTTGTTTAATAGCCTTACTATCTCGCTATCTTTGATGTTTTGCTTTTGCTTTAGCTCTTGCGTGCGCTTGCGATAAAAATCCCGCTCGGTTTTGGCGTTATGTAGCATCGCTATTAGGTTTTCCTCTTTTTGCTCGTAGCGTTCTATAACCTCCGCGTCGTAAATTACCCCGCGCTTGGCTAATTCGGATTTTAGCTTTACGATAAGGGCGTTGTGCTGAGAAATTTGGGATTTGTAGCCGTTGATTACGTTTTGATTATGTCTGCCTTGCGAGATCTGCACCGCTCTAAGGTTTGAGATTTCGTCCACTAGGCGGAGATTATGCTCGCGAGCTTCGGCATAGCCGCGCACCTGCTTTAAGATAGTCTTTTCGAGCTCCTGCTCCGCCCATAGTCTAAAGCCCTTAGCCTTTTCGCTGCGGATAAACATACCGAGCTTTATTATGCCGCGGAGGGTCCATTTGATTTCATTTACTCCGAATTTGTTTTGCTCGGTTATGAAGTGAATACCCTCGACGATTTCGTCGGCGTGCTCGCGCTTGTGGGTTCTTATGTTTGCCTCAGAAGTGCCGTAACGCTTAGCGACATATTCGGTAGTGAAAGTTTGGAAATTTAGAATTTCAACTTGGGTGTTAGCGAAAAGTGATAACTCTTGCATCTTTTATCCTTTTAAAGTAATTAATTGCAAGAATTATATAACTTTAAAGATGTTTTGTCAAGAGTTTTTATAACTTTTAAGTAAAATTTTCTGTTTTTAAGATACTTTTGCGGTATAGATAGCGCGCAAGGATTTCTTACGCGCTATAAGGGGAACGAAAATCTCGTTACCCTTGCTTCGCTTCATTTATTAGGGCGAAACCCTGCTTAAATTTATCCAGCTGGCGTTTGATTTTCTCGTGTTCGAGTAACAGCTCCATAAATTTAACCGCCATTTGGCTTGGCTCGTCGCCGCTGCTCCACTTTGCAGGCATATTTTGATGCACGCCCATCCTCTCCGCCAGCTCTCTTTGAGTGATACCCAATTTCCTGCAAACCTGCTTTACGATGTTTTGTTTTTGGTAATCCCACTTTATTACATAAAGATCATCTTTGTTTTCGTCTTTAAACTCTATATGGTTGCCACCGCTCTTAGATGGGCTAATAGGCGATCCATATAGCGCCGAAACCTTTTGCGTTAGCTCCTCCTTTATCTTTATATAGTTCGAGCGTTTTGGTTCCGTCTCTAGTTTGATTTTGTCAATATACTTACCTGATACGGTAACTACGTGTTCTATTTCATCATCATAGTATATTTCTTTTTCCTCTGCCATTACTGCTCCTTTTTCTTATCTATCTTTTTGAATTTTCTATCTACTTTTTTAAGCTCGTTTTGCACCTCTTTTATGTGCTCGGTTCTAGCTAGCATTTCGGGGCGCACGCCATCGTTTCTAATCATTATGCCTCTTACTTCGCGCCCTACCTCGTAAGCCGTGTTTTCTAGGTTTTTTTGTCCGTAAATTCGATTATTTTCGATCTTAGCTTTAGTTTCTTGAAGCCTGAAAAGATTTGCGGCTAATTCGCGAGCTCCCATAAAGTCGAATACCTTATCCTTTGCCGTAAGCCCCTTGATACGCAAAAGGTCTTTTAGATGCATATTATACATACCCATATAACCAGCGTCCATAAAATAAGCGTAGCATTCAACTCCGTGAGAGCTAGCCACGCCCGTTAAGGCTTTGTTTGCGTCTTTGGTCTTTTCTCTTACATCTAGGCGCTCTAACTGCTCGGCTTCGATATGTCTATGCAGGGCTTCTGCGATAGTGGCGAAATATGCCTGCGCTTGCGCCACTCTTGGTTTTTTAATATCGGCATTCATAGACACCAAAAAGCAAGCGAAGCGGGATAGCTTATAATCGCTGCCTACGGGGCTGAAATGATCTAATATGTTGTAACCTATGCTAGAGCATACGGCGATAGCCTTATTCACTGCTTTATTTAGAGATTTTACGCCGTCGTATCCTAGCATTTGCGCCAATTCGCTTGCCAACCAATACGTAGTGCCATTTTTGTGCGAGGATAGCTCGAAAGCGTCGTTTTCCCGGTTGGATACGTCAAAAAGAGTTAGTTGCGTTTCCATTTATTGCTCCCTTTGTTTTCGCTCATTCGTTCTCCTTTACATATTCGTTCGGTATTTTGATAGTTTCGCCGTTAAATTTTATCTCGTCCTCAAAAAGAGAATTTGAGATATGCGACTTTTTAATCTCAAGGCTTGCGTTTGCCGTTTGGATAAGCTCGGTCGCGTATTTTCTACGCTTGGGCGGTATAAGCAAGATGATGCGCTTTTGCGGGAATAGCCCCTTTATCATCTTGATAGTCGAGACCAAATCCGTATCCGCCGTGACTAAAAAAGCCTTATCGAATTTATCTAAAAAGACGTCTTTTAAAAGCGTTATGGCAATATTTATGTCGCTTTGCTTCTCCTCGTAGGACAGATAGTCTCTCCCGCAATTTTTACAATGCGGAAATTTCTTTTTGAATTTACCCATAACGGGAATGACGTTCGCGCTTTTTAGAGCTTTTACGTAATTTATATGGCGCGAGAATTTTTCTTGGTTATGCGTAAGGTAAGCCGAGAAAAAATAGACGTCGTTTAAGGCGTCGCCGCTTTGTAAAAATTTCTCGCATAAAGAGCGTAGGTTTAGCCATTTTAAGCGATTGTCGTTAAAAGGTAAAATAGAGTGATAAAGGTTAAAGCCGTCGATATAGGCGTTCGTTTTCATAAGTCCGAGCCCCTTATAAAGAGGCTCGGTTAATAGCCGTAGCTATTAAGTTGAATGAGCGTATATTACCGACAAAACGCTTAAAGTTTGTTTTAGCCATTTACTTTTGTCCTTTTTCGGGTTAGTAGTTATACTAAAGCGAATTATACAAAATTCTACTTTGATTTTAGATAATCCCTTAAAATTTTACGTATATGCATTGCTAGCGGGCGATATTCTTTCTGCGCGTCGTCTTTTAGTTTTTGTAGCGTCTCGTCGTCCAGCCTTACGCTTACGATATTGTTTTTATTCTCTTTCATTTTCTATCCTTTCAATATCCCAAATCTTAGGTTTGAGATCGTAAATTTCGTGCGCTTTCTAAAAAGTCTTTTCAGAAGCCGTAGCATCGTCATTCTCCTTTTTCTGTTCCGCTATTCTTGCTAGTAGCGCGAGGTCTATCAGCAGATCGCCTACGCTCATTCTGCTCATCTTAGAAACTTCGCATAGATGATCCGCTACGGAGTGCAGATAATCCGAAATGCTATCCGCAAACTTCGCCGCAGCAGTTTCAAACTCTTGATTTTCCATCGTTTTCTCCTTAAAAAATATCCATAAAAGAGCCTCCGATTTAAGGATTTTCATTCGAAAAGATACAGCAAAGATTTTTAACCGCCTAAGGAGCAAGGCGAATGGAGGCTCATTTATGGATATGGCGGCGGACGACGGGAATCGAACCCGCGTTCCAAAATCTCGTTTTACGGGCGCCCAAGAGTCTTTGCCGCTTAACATACGTCCGCCATAAGAAAGTTTGACAAGGATTTTTCTACCCCCGAACTTGTCGCTATCGGGGCTGGTTACTCGGGTATGGATTGTCGTATCCATACGGACGCTTCCCGTAGCTTTAACCCGACGCGGGCTAGGTGTGGGTCACCTTGGTTTTAATGAGGGAATATTATCAAAAGTAATATTAAACGATGCTTAAATTTTATTATTATTGATAATATTTTTAGTAGTATAATTCGGCAATCGAGAAAAGTCTTGATTATCTCAATGAAAGGAGGTTGAAATGGCGACAAACAAGAAGCAAACGTCCAAAAAGGTTGCGTCAGAGGCATCCGAAATTTTAAAGGACGATAGATATAGCAAGAAAAGCAAATCCGTCGCAGGAAGCGCACTTTCTCAAACAAAGCCTACGCCAAAGAAAAAGAAATAGGCTTTTGCCCTCTAATAGGGGGCAATTTATTTAAATTTGTGTTTTAATTCATTAGAGGAAGGCGATAACCAATGAAAAGAGTTTTATTGTTTATTCTGGTATTGTCCTCATCTCTATCTGCGTTTTGTGAAAAATTTTACGTTACCGATGAGATGACCGATAAAACAACCCTTTATTTTGTATGTAAAGAAAAGGATGCGTCCTTGTATCTTGAAAGCAAAAACGGGAAGGTAAGTTATGGGGGCATAATCGGGATTGTGTTAAAGGAGCCAGAGCAGTTTTGGATGGAGGATAGCAATGGTGGCGTTCCAACTCAGAAGCTAGAAATGAGAGTTGATAAAAATACTATGTTTACCAACACAGCTATCCTAGCGGCATCTTTTCAAGTAGCCACAATTCGTCTTTCCAAATCGCAGCAAAAACAACTTCGAGACGGGGATATTCTTGCCGTTAGATATTTTCTTTATCCTCTAGAAAGGCGGCTAACCCGCTTTGATTTAGCAGATCTGAAACAATTTCAATAAAGGATCATAAAATGAAAAAACTACTCGCTTTAATTTTAGCGGCTTTTTTACTGGCGCCGTCGGTGTCTTTGGGCGCTCAAAGGGTCGGCGGATATGTCACCAAAAAGGGCAAATACGTAAAGCCTCACTACCGATCGAATAAAAACCGCACGCAGCGCGACAACTGGTCGAGCAAGGGCAGAAGCAATCCTTACACCGGCAAAAGAGGCACGAAAAAGCCGAAATGGTAAACTTATGAAAAGATTTTTTGCGCCATAAAGAAGAAATTTAAGCTCTAGACTATCGCTATACTCTTACCGCAGGCTTTGAGGTAACTAAGCAGGGTTTTGTATCTGACGTTTAATACTCCGCTTTCGATGCGCGCGACGGCGGATTGTTTGATACCCATTTTCTGCGCTAGCTGCGCTTGCGTAAGACCCGCCGCGGCTCTTGCATCGATAAGCGCCTCGATAGCTTTAAATTCATCTTCTAGCGCATCGTATTCGCGCTTGAATTCGGGGTCCTTTAGCTCTTTTTCTAAAGTTTTTCTAAAATTTATACTAGCCATTTTTAAACTCCCTTAATCTTTGCTTTGCTAGGTTTAGCATTGTGAGGGGTGTCCTTTGCGTCTTTTTTATGAAGCTTAACAAGATGATAATTCGTTTGCCGACCTCATAGCAATAAATGCTCCTTGCTATACCTTCCTCCGCCTTTATACGGATTTCAAATAACCCGTCATTTAAGCTCTTGGTGTAGGGCTCGCCTAGGGTATTGCCTCTAGCCTCTAAGAGCTCAAACATCTTATATCCGCGCTGCCTAATATGGGTAGGCAGAGTTAAAAACTCAGCCTCTATTTTATCGCTCGCAAACTCTACGCTCCACATTCCAAACCTTTAAAATTTGAGTGATTATAACATATATGTGATAAGAATTAGCTTAATGGGTTTACAAAATATCGCGTGAATTATTTTTTTTAAAATTCTTTAAAAGCCCTTTTATATATTCCCACAAGGGGATATCCGCCATATATATATCCTCTACTAGCATTTTGTATTCGCCAACTACCGCTTCTTCGGATATACTCTTTTCATAGTAATCACTAATAATCAAAGCAAGCCTATTAACATTTATACAATTTAGTCGAATAATAGTTAAATACCCCAATGCCTCAATATTTGACGTAAGTTCCATAATATTGCCGTCATAGTCTTTTTTTAAAATTTTTGAAAAGCAGTCTTTTAAAACCGATAAGCATTCTTTTCTTTCACTATCGACCTTTTGAAACCTATCTTTGGTTAGTAAATATACAAAGTTAATAAGGGTAAAAAATATGGCTATCAAAGAGAGCCAAAACGGAGCGCTCATTGTTTATTGCTTTATTAGCGGCATAGAAAAAGCTCTAAATTTTTCTTCTAGCTTAGGGTTATCAGAGCTAAACAGCCTAACTCTCCTAAAAAATTCTTCTTCTCCTAATTGCTCATATAGCGGAGAAAAGGCCTCAGATAAAAAAGATGGGTTAAAAGAGGTTTTTATATTGCTGCCGTCTATTTCTACGATATCATATTGACCCAATAACCCCTTTAATACGTCTTCTCTAAATTCCTCCCCCGACTTCTTTCCGAGTTTTCTGTATCTAGGACCCGGAGCATCTGTAAAATTTTCAGCAAAATTATATACGATCTTATTTTCCATTATTATACTCCCACATTCAAATCCTTTATAGACCACCTAATAAACGTCCCTTGTATCTTAGACTTAAGTCGTATTATACTATCGTTTTTTGTTAAATATAGGAATTCGTCAGTGGCGACCTCTAAAGAAGCGTCTTTGCTACTGTCTCGCTTAATGGTATCTATAAAATTCTTAAATGCTATCATTCCAAAACCTCTATTATTATTTTTGTCTTTGTATCTTGACAGGTTGGATCTGCATAGCGTTCTTAACGTATTTGCTCTTCCGATACGTCTTGATAAACGATAAAGATTTTGGACAAATTTACTTCTTCCCGTCTCTAGCGATTTAAATATCCCGATCCCCGTATCATAAAAAATAAATTCAATTTCTCTTTCTTCCTCATTGTAAGCTCCCATAAACCATATCTTTTTATCTCCGTCAAAATTCACAAAGGCGTGTTCGCTAGAATTTGCCATCGCTTCAAAGATCGCGTCGAATAACTCATCTTTATTTTTCTCTAAAATTTGATCTTTACCGGTAAAAAAATCTATAATGGGATAGTGGAATTCGTTGTCTATGCTTTCGCCGTCTCGATAGTCTATTTTTAAGTATTTCTGCCCCTCTTCGATAGTTTCTTTTTGGGGATTTATGCATAGCGCATCCCAATATCCTATAGCCGCCAATCTTTGATCTATTAACTTTGGAGGCGAAACCTTGCCGTTTCTTATTAATTTTTTTCCATGAAAAATACTATTTATCCCAACGGTCATTAGAAGTATAGACGCGTTGTCTATTACGGTCATTTTTCTATGATCTATTGATATTCTATGGCTATGTCTTTTGTTTCTGTAGCAGTCGAGCTCCTCTAGTGTAGAATTTAGCGTCTTGATATCTTCCGGAAAAATCATTTTTTCGGGCATATCAATTTTATGTAGCACCTTGTTTTTATGATAAATATCGCGCGGAGGGGCGAATGCGTGTTCTCGATCACATTTTTTATTTTTGCGCTTAAATTGCTTTCTTATTTTCCTTTTCATATTCGGGATATTCTTTTTAGAGGACGCCCTGCTAGGCCCGACAACAACCTTCATAATTATTTACCCTGTTGCGTTTTTTAAAACCTTTTAGAATTTATAAAATATGACCCGACTACGCGCCCTATTTTATCCCGCTATCGCTAAACGTCAGCCCCTTTTGGATTTCCAGATTGATTTGCTTAGGGTTTTGTATATGGGCGAAATCAATTCTCCTTATTTTGTCGTTATAAAATATGCGAGAAATTTATATGTCCTATACGTCTTATAAATAGCGATAAAAAATAAAGCCAAGGACGCTATAGATAGTATGATTTTTATCCAATAGCTTTCCATCTTTAAAAGCCATACTACAAAAATAAATAGTCCTACAAACAAATTCCAAGACAATGCGCTAGTAAAGATTTTTACGACATCATTAAAAATATCGGCTCTTTTAAAATCCTCGATCCTGCCGCCTCGTATAGCTTGTAATACGCTTAACGCCGTTATCAAAAAGGCGAGCATTACGAAGTTAATGTTATACAGCTTATCTAAATTTTCCCACAGACCGTCTATGTCGATCCATCCCAATATAAAATCTTTTACCGCATTCATATTAGTTCCAAAACATCCTTTATATTTTCGTCGTAAATTTCATTTAATATCGTTATTATATCATTTATTTCCAGACTTTTAGTTTTTTCATTCACTCTTATGTCATCCTTACAGACGCTATAAAATTTATCTATTAAATCTATAGTTTGCCCTTTATCAAAAACGGAAGACAGCTTTTTAAGCTTTAATTTTTTGAAGTTATTTTTGTTAAAATTAAAATTTAACATTCTCTTTATAGTCGATGAAACAAAGCCTCTTTTTTGTTTTGACGTGATTTTTAGCTCTAAAGTATTAATGTCGTTTAAATCAAAATCCTTAATTTGATCGAGGCTTAGCCCTAGCTCCTTTAAAAGACGGGGGTTAGGATTAGCTATCGTGAATTCAAAGGCGGCTATCGTGTCCGTATCCAGTATCTGCTCTATGCCCTCTTTTCTTGCGATATGTTGCAGAATAAAGCCGTCCAGCTTGTCTTTGAATACCCATTTTATGTATTTTTCAAAAACAGATGGA
>NZ_CALIMW010000010.1 GCF_938045405.1 uncultured Campylobacter sp.
AAATTTGGCCGTCTAGCTACGCTTAAAATTTTTGCGCTTTCGCTCAAATTTATAAAAAATTCGACGCGCAGAGGTACCGAAAGATCGTAAATTTAGCCCGGGCTAAACCCCGTTTTTATATAATTGCACAAAATTTTAAAGGAGAAAAAATGAAAAAATTTTTTGCTTTGCTTCTTGCGGCGCTATTTTTTATCGGTTGCGGACAGTCTCAACCGAAAGTGCCGATCGCAAGCGCGTATAAATTCAAGGGCATTACCTACTACCACATCCAAAACCATAATCCGAAAAAATTTGTCTATCAATCGCCGGAAGCAGTCGAGAAAAAGTACAACGAGCAGCTTTTAGCGGCGCTAAAAGAGGCGAACCTGCTGGATCAAAACTCTACCGATGAGCTTAAAATTACAATAAAGCACCACAGGGGCTTTACCGGCGAAGCTACTCCGTTTCCTAGCGATAGAATCGGTGGCATAGAGTTTATTTATGAGGTTAAACTAGTAAGAAACGGCCAAATTTTAAGAAGCTACGTGCAAAATGACATCGAGCATTACGATCCGGGATTTTTCGGCAATATGAAAACCATAGCGTTGCAAAATACAGACGATAGCTATGAAAATGCCGCAATTACGGCTCTTGTCAAGCATTTGATGGAGATTATAAAGAAATTTTAGCGGCCAGCTTGGGCGCAACGCACGTGCCCGATGCCGCATTTGACTAAATTATAAATGATTTTGACGCCTTGCTGGCTTTTAAATCGCGGGATTTTAAAAAATCGCTGCGAGCTTGAGTGGTAAAATTTAAAGAAGAGAATTGCTTGAGGGCTACCGATATATCGATAGCCCGTCGCCAATGAAGCTGCGAGCGCTTGATAAGCACGGCATTTTGAGTCTTACAATACTCTAAAATATAAAGAATTTCGGCGCTAAAATTAAACGCGATCGGCGGGTGCATTCTTGCCGGCGCGTTCTGCGGATTTTGCGGCGAAATTTAAAACGTAGTTTTGCACGATTTAGAGGATGCGAGTTTTGCAGAAGCGCAGCTACACGGACAGATATCGAATGCGCGGCAAATTATCATAAATTTAAAACGTAGCGGCGTTGCGCGATCTCATCAAATACAGAAAATTTTAAGGCAAATTTAAAACGCAGTCTCGCGGAATCTAGTGCGGCGGATTAAAATGCGGCTTGCAGCGGTTAGTGCGGTAAATTTACTACGCGGTTGCAGTTAAATTTTTCCGCCGTGCGGAGTAAATACCGTGCAGAGGTTAAATTTGCCGCATAGAAGCTAAATTTTGCGTCGCAGTTAAATCGACAATAGTCAAATCACAGCGAGCTCAACGCTACAAATTTAGAGCTCACAAAGCGTAAGCGCTTGACTTACGGCTGAGCCGCGATCCCTTACGATAAGATGCCTATTGTTCGCATTCCTGCGGCTGTATAAAACAAACGGCGCCGCATTTTAAATTTTAAAATTTTATTTGAATAAGCTATTTACGCTCTCATCG
>NZ_CALIMW010000011.1 GCF_938045405.1 uncultured Campylobacter sp.
AGGGGAAGCGGCATTTGCTAATGGCAGACGCGGCAATGTCCTTGCTTTCGACAGCAAGAAAGATTGGACCGGCACGCCTTCAGTTTTAACCGAGGAATATTTAAATCAAATTTTGCAAAGCATTTGGGATACGGGCGCGACACCTAGAGACGTTTTCATTGGCGCAAAACTCAAAAAAGCGATTAATGCTTTTGCTACTCGCCAATTCGGCAACGAAAAAAGCATCAATTCAAGCGTCGTAAGCCTTGATACCGACTTCGGAAAGGTAAATTTTAGGCTTCACAGATACCTATCCGAGCAAAACCACCTAGACGATGTTTTGATAGCGGGCGATTTTAGCTTTATGAAAAACGGACTTTTGATCCCTACTATGATCGAGAACGTAACTACGAGCAAGACCGCGAAACAAAAGCGCTACTACACCGAGGCAACGCTTGAGGTGCGAAATGCGGACGCTTTTGCAATCGGCGTAGGCTTAAAGGTCAAATAATGACATCGAAATTCGCAAAAGAATTTCTAGCCCATAAGATCGTGGGCGGCAAAAAAATGCCGCCCGATCAGATATTGTCCGAAATGTTTTTAGAAGCTATGCTGTGGGTAGCCAACAAATGCACGCCTAGCGAATTATTGCGCAGCGTAGAGAGTGAACAAGTATATAGAAACGTCGCAAACGGCTTTTATATCACATACCCCGATAAACCAAATTTTAATGACGAAAAAGAGCATATTATGATCGATGAGAGCCTAACGCATGCGGTAATCAACTACGTAGCGTTTATCATTAATCAGGACGCTTTTTATAGGGATTTGGCACTTGAAATCATTTCGGATTATATCGCAAACGACGGCAAAGAAAGGATATTCGATGACTGAGGAGGGATTTAATACGGCACTTTTAAACGCCGAGGCAATATCGGACATCGACATTTTAGAGCTGCTGCAAGTTTTGGCGGAGCGGCTAAAAATTCTTAATGCTCTCATTACAGCAAGCATATTAAAGGGGTAAAAAATGGTATCGATTTATGAACTTAAACTGGGCGCTGAAAAGCTTGAAATTTTAAAAGCTCTAAGTGCAGAAATAGAAAAAGCGATCGATTCCATCGGTAAAATCGATAACAGCCACTTAACGACTATCTATAACGACATATTGGAAAAAGCAAAACAGGTCTTGCAAGATAAAATTTTTGTCCAAGAGCTTAAGGACAAGGTGGACGTCGCGCATAAAGACATTTCAGAAAAAGCCGCCACGATAAATCAAAAATTCGAACAGCAGCAAGCTTTGCTGCAAAGCTTGCAAAGGCTAAAAACAGAGATAGAGGACGTTTTAAAAAGTGGACTAATCAACGATACGGCGGAAAAAACTACGACAACCTACTCTAGCAAAAAGATCGGCGAACTGCTAAATTTAAAAACAGATAAAGAAGATTTCGACGATTTAAAAAATTCCGTCAATAACAAGCTAGACAAAACCGAGCAAGCCG
>NZ_CALIMW010000012.1 GCF_938045405.1 uncultured Campylobacter sp.
TATTGCTATCAGTTAAAATTTTAATATTCTTGCCGCTAAGATTAGAGGCTACGGATCTACTTGATTTAGAGCTATCTTTGGAAGTGGTTCCGCTAAGCTCTGCAGAGGCGCCTACGCTAAAGCCCCAGGTAACCCAGCTAGAGGATGCGGCAGATCCTTGGGAGATGAGGGCGGCGGTTAAAAGAGCAAGGGTAAAGAAAGAAAGCTGTCTTGTAAATTTCATCGCTTCTGCTCTTTCAATCGCCTATTAAAAATTCATTTTCCACGCCATCTTTATTCCTATACAAATTAATAATATATCCCGTCTACGCAGACATCGGCATTTAGTTCGGCGCACATTTTTAGCATTTCTTTACTAAAGTCGATAGAATATACATCGTCCTTTTCCGTCGTATCTACCGCTACATAAATATTAACGGTTAAATTTAATTCCGATATCCTCTTTTTGATATCGCCAAAGTTCGTTTTTAAAATTTCATACAAATCTTTTAACGCATCGTCCGTGTATACACACTCTTTCTTGGCAGTACAACACGACCAGTTACATCTATTTATGACTTCGCCACGTCTTTTATTTATGTCACCAATTTTATTTTTCTCAATCTCCCCGCATAGGATCAAGTCCGAAAAATCAAAGTTATATTTATCCGAAGATAACCAAAAACCAACATACATAGTAGTCATTTACGCTCCTCATAAATTTACAAACCCACTAAACCTATATAATTACCCATTAACGGCTAAATTTTAAATTATACTATTTCTACCGATATTTGAGCGTCGATTTTGCCGTCGTTTTCTTTTAAAATTTCAGGAAATCCCAATTTTATAATCTGCTCTTCGGAGAGGCTATAAGAATAGTGGATATTTGCCTCTACGCCCAGCGGGCGGACTATTTTTGCAACTTCGCTAAAAGGCAGCTTAACGTCCAATAATGCCAAGTAAAAGGCGTCCTTATCGCTATCAAAGACATTTATATAGCAGCCTTTTATATTTTTATCTCCGTTATTTGGAGCTTTGATTATTCTTTCATGGCTAGCAGAGCAATCTAAGAAGTATGAAAAACCGGGCTTAACCATATCGATGCATCCAAAAGATCTCATCTGCTCTATGTTTAAGCTATAGCTATCTACATAGTAGGGATCGTCTTCATCCGATTTTACGATTTGTTTTATATCTTCTAAATCAAGATCTATTTGCCGCGAATCGGCGTAGCTCTCATCGATACCGAAAGATGTTATCTCATAATATGTCTTATAATACATATCGCGTATATGAAATTTAATTCGCTTATCTCTTAAAAGCTTTGGATCTATTTTTAGACCGAGTTTTTGCGCGTCCGATTTCGCAATCAATTCAGGCTCGAATATAAATTCTTTTCCAAAACGACCGCTTTGCCCTTTTGGAATTTTAATCCAATACAGTTCTCGTCCATCTCTTACCGGAAAAAGATAACGGAAAATACCTTTTATACTTTTCATTTTTGAATCCTTCTTGTTTTATTTGCTTTCTCAACCCGCTTTAAATTTACGCTATACGCGCCTAAGATACTCTGCGCGTATTGAAATTTATACCTTAAGGCGGCGCCTCATCTTTTGTATGGTATTATATCGCTCTTTTTTACAAATACTTTTATCTCGCTGCACTTTTCAACGACCTCGCACCACTTATCATCGCAGTGGCTAATTACAAATATAGGATAATCGGGTCTTGCTAAAACATCATTTTCATTTTTGGATGCATAGGTTCTATATTCTCCCTCATAAAAATAACTATATTTATGCCTATCCTTAAACCAATACATATTCTTTTGAGCGGATTTATCATCGGCGCCGGCGCATTTGGCGGCATATTTCATAAAATACGGCTCACACCCGCAAAAGAATAATAACAATATAAAAGGTGCGAAATACTTCACAACTCTCCTTCCAAGTATAAAATTAATATCTTTTTACTATATCGTCCTTCTTTACGAAATACTCTTTTTGACCGCAAGGATAGTAAATTTTGCACCATTCGCCTTCGCAGGATTGGATAGGGATGACTATCTCATCATAATAAGCAAATTCTTCTTTATCTTCATAGAAAATTTTACGAATAACGGCGTCTTTAAATTTATATATAATTTTTTGATCTATTTTTTCGCCGCATTCGCCGTAAAAGGCACCTTCTTTGTGTTTTGCAAAAGTGATTTTATGCCCTAAAATCGTAGGGCTGCACCCATATAGGCATAACGCGACAAAAGATATAACAAAATTTCTCATCTCTCCTCCTACTTAAAATGCACTCTATCTTTTATTTGGATACATTAGGCTATTAAATACCGCTATAGAAATTATGGCTGATACTAATGTCAAAATTTTCATCTTATTTTCGCCTCCTTTGTCAGAATTTTATTTATAACGCCTTATAATATTCCTTGCAAATACATACGTAATTTTAAAATTTTATACCTTAAGACTGCGCCTATCTTTTAAAATTTTATTCCTCATCGCGCCGATTTTGCACCCTCTTTAGCCACTCTTTTTCAAATTTAAAATATTTCTCAAGCTTTTTATTCTTTTCTATTTGATTCCACTTTTCTATCTCGGCATAATCTTGCAGTTCGCCTCCGCATTTAGGGCAAACGCTCCTATCTTTAACGTCCGAGAAATTATAAAATTTAAGACACCCTTTGCAACGCATAAATTTAGGATAATATTTTATGCTTTTTTCAGGGCGAAATGCGAGATGCGCAAAGAAAGCGCACGCCGCAAAGCATAAAATTCCTATGATGATACGCAGATACGCGCTTTCAGATTTTACCGATGCCATAAAGCCGGGCTTTATATCAACTTCCCCCAATAGAACGGCCGCCAGTCCCCATGCGAAAAAAGCAAAAAAGCCGATTAATGCAAAAATTCTATTTAGCATTTTTATATTCCTCTATAACAAATCAAAATTTCATCGCTTTTAAATTTACGCTTTTTAGGCTTCGGGGGTTTAGCGCTTTGATCGGAGGCGTTTCTTCGCCAGTAGTCGCCGTCATTATACTCCGTAAGCTTTTTGCCGCAGTCTGGGCAAATTTGATCGGTATCTTTGACGTCCTCGTATCGGTAAAATTTACCGCAGTCTGCACACCACATATACTTCGGGTATTTTTTTATACTCTTTTCGGAGCGGAAGGCAAAATAAAAGCCAGAAATACCTATTACTATAAATGCGATTGCAGGCAATATCCATAAACTACCCGCATCATCAAATTTAATATATTTCTCGCCTATCTTTACATGTTTATGTACCGTAAAATTTATAAGATATAAGAAGCACATTATGCCTGTCAAAAAAGCGGCAATTCTATCTAGCATTGCGTTGCTCCTTTTCGTTATGATCTGCTTCATTCATAGCGTTTTGCGCCATACCGTCCGATCCTTAAATTTGACTTTTATGAGAGATAAATTCTATTCTTGATCGTTTTAAATTTCTCATATAACAAACCTGGAATATTGTAAAATCAACGTATAATCTTCGCTATAAAATTTTACCCTATTTTTTCTATTGTAGATACTCATACTTAGCAGATATTTGGCGAAATTTATGTAATCCTTCGTACTAGGGAAATAAAATGTAACGCTTTGGTAGAATGTTTTAAAATCCAGCTCAAATTTATACCTGTCCATATCGTCCGCTATGCAGCACTCCGCTTCGTCCATTTTGATAAATTCCTCTATATCTATGCATAGCTGAGCACTATTTTTTGCAAATCGCGCTCCTCCCACCCAATATTCATAAGGAAAAAGCTCTAGGTATGAGATTCTTTCATCATACGATGATGTTAAAATGTTTTTTGCGAAATAATACATAGCCAAATTTGTAGTAAAACCCAATACCACAAGCTTTTTGTCTTCTAGAATTTTAATATCTAATTTATGATACTCATGCCCCATAAGTTCCTCATCGATAGTTAGAGGATCGTCTTTTATATAAATTTTATTCGGCAGCACTGATTTATTCTCCTTTTGCGCACTATGCCGTTATTCATCGAGTGCCGTCGAGTATGATCCCAATCCCTTTGATTGCGGAGTATAATAACTTTTTCCGTCTACATTGACGCTATTCGTATTCATATTTTCTCCAATATAAGTTCCGCCGAGCCCTCCTCAAGCGAATTATACTCATCCAGATGTATATGCGAATGT
>NZ_CALIMW010000013.1 GCF_938045405.1 uncultured Campylobacter sp.
CGTCATCGCCGTGCAAAACCTGCACGGCTCGGTGCATATCGAGCCTGCGATGCGGCTAGGCGAGCGCATAGACGGGCATTTGATCCAAGGGCACGTCGATGCTGTAGGCGAAATTTATAAAATTTCAAAGCTTGCAAGTGGCGTCGATTTTTTTATCCGCGCGCCGCTGCACATAGCGCCGCTACTAGCGCCGAAGGGCTCGGTGGCGATCGACGGCGTGAGCCTAACGATCAACGAAGTGCTTGAGGGCGGTGGCACGCACGGGCGAAATTTTAACAGCCAAGGTCTTGACGACGGAAATTTTACTCGTAAAGAGCTGCGCGGCGCAAATTTTAACGGTGCAAGCTTGCGCGGGCTAAATTCTAGCGGCTCAAATTCCGTTCTCGATCCAAACTCCTTGGGCGCAAACCTAAAGAGCGAAGCGCAAAGCTGCGCCATTCGCCTTACAATCATCCCGCTCACGCTTAAGGATACGCTCTTTGGAACCTACAAAATCGGGCGCCGCGTAAATATCGAGACCGATCTGCTCGCGCGATACGTCGCTGTCCAGCTACGTTTTGCCGGCGGACAGCTCGTCGGTCGTGGCACTGTCGCGGCGCGCGATACGAGCGCCGAAGGCGAGCAAGACGGGCTTTCGTGGGACGCGGTAGATAAAATTTTAAGCCTGTATTAGGGCGCCAAGTAGCGCACGATGACTAACACCGAAATTTGCAGAGAAAATCTTGAGTTTGTATTGGACGGGCACGGAGTGTTGGCGGGCTTTAGCACGCGGCTTGGCGGCGTAAGCGGCGGAGCCTACGCGAGCTTAAATTTAGGGGATCACGTAGGCGACGATCCGCAAAACGTCGCGCAAAATCGCGAAATTTTAGCCGCTGCGCTCGGTATCGCGCCTCGAAATTTAAAATTTATGCGCCAGATCCACTCAAACAAAGTTGAAATTTTACGCGCAGCTAGCGATAAAATCTCGCCCTGCGACGGGCTTGTGACCGATCTGCGCGGCGCGGCGCTGTGTATGCTGGTAGCGGACTGCTCGCCTGTACTGGTCGCGGACGAGCGGCGCGGAGTGGTTGCCGCGGTGCATGCGGGACGCGCGGGCGTGATAGGGCGGATCTGCACCAATGCGATAAATTTGATGAGCGAGCGCTTTGGCTGCGTCGCTGCGGAGCTGAAGGTATTCGTGGGCACGAATATCAAGGCGCGAAACTACGAACTCGGCGAGCTTGATCTGGGCGAGTTTGAGCGCTACAAAACGCAGGGGCATTTCGATATGAACGCCGCGCTGCGCGACGAGCTCGCAGCTGCGGGGGTGCGAGAGGTAAAATTTGATCCGCGCTGCACCTTCGAGAGCGAGCGGCATTTTTCTTACCGCAGAGATGGCATCACGGGGCGCTTCTGCGGCTTTGTGATGAATTTGTGATGAATAAACTATGCCGATGAAAAGCAGAAATAGGATATAAAATTTCTGCGCGAGGTTACCTGAATTTTATGAAACTCTATAAAATTTGACGTAGAGGCGCTGTAAAACGAAGCGGCGAAAAAGAGGTGAGATTGCGGCGTGACATCGCGGTCAAGAAAGCCAAAAAACGTAAAATTTACAAAAAATCCAAAGCAAAGTAGAAAATATGCTGTTACTTAAAAATGCCGATCTATACGCGCCGGAGCACATCGGCAGGAGCGACGTTTTGCTCGGCGGAGGTAAAATTTTGGCCGTTTCTAAGGGGCTTGATTTTCGAGTCGATGGGCTTGAAATTTACGATCTAGAGGGCAAAATTTTAGCACCCGGTCTCATTGACCAACACGTGCACATCACGGGCGGTGGTGGCGAGGCGGGTTATCACTCGCGCACGCCCGAAATAACGCTATCTGGGATCATCCGCTACGGCACGACGACGGTCGTAGGCACGCTGGGCACAGACGGGTGCACGAGGAGCTTAGAGAATCTCTATTCAAAGGCCAAGGCGCTCGAATACGAGGGCATCTCGACCTTCATCCATACGGGCTCTTACGCGCTGCCTAGCGTCACATTTACGGGCTCCGTCACGCGCGATCTGGTCCTCATCGACAAGGTCATCGGCTGTAAGATCGCGATGAGCGACAACCGCGGCAGCTACCCGACCTATCAGGAGCTCATCAAGACCCTGACGCAGATCCGCATCGGTGGCATGATCTCGAAAAAAGGCGGCGTGCTGCATATGCATATGGGCGGGCTTGCGGATAAATTTGACCTGATTTTTAGCGTGATCAAGGATTATTCGTTCCCGATTAATTACTTTTCGCCGACGCACTGCGCGCGGACGAAGGAGCTCTTTGACGAGGCGATCAAATTTCAAAAAATGGGTGGCTACATCGATATCACGAGCGGCGGAAGTAAATTCGCCCCGCTTCACGAAGCTATCGCCTACGGGCTTGCTAACGGGCTAAATTTAGAGCGTCTAACGATGAGCTCGGATGGCAACGGCAGCGTGCCTAGATTTGACGAAAACGGTGCGCTGGTTGGCTACGGCTGTGCTTCGTGCGAGACGAATTTAGAGGTCTTGCAAGCCTGCGTGAAAAATAAAATCCTAACCGTCCCGCAAGCGCTAAGCATGATGGGCAAAAACGTCGCAAAATACCTAAATCTAAGCGGCAAGGGCGAGATAAAAGTAGGCTTTGATGCCGATTTTGCGGTATTTGACGAAGCTCTAAACCTAGATAGCGTGATCGCGAAAGGGGAGTTTTGCGTGAAAGAGGGCAAGCTCGTGAAAAAGGGATTTTTCGAGTGAAATTTGAAGCAGATGCCGCTTTTTAAATTCGGCGAATTTAAATTTGACGAATAATCTTGCTCTCTACCTTTGCAGCCGTCTCATCTTTGCGGCGTAAAATTTAACCGCGCCGAGGTATTGGATTATATTAAATTTAGCTTTAATTTAGCTATTTTTAAATATAATCCCAGCTTCAATTCACACACACCAATCCTAAAATTTGGTTGCGTTTGTTAAAAACAAATGTTAATGGGTGTGGAGGAGAAACCTAAATTTCGGGGCAACCCACAAGGAGAAAACTCATGGTAACAATGAGAGATTTGCTAGAGTGCGGCGTTCATTTCGGACACCAAACACGCAGATGGAATCCGAAGATGAAAAAATTCATTTTTGGCGAGCGCAAAGGTATCTACATCATAGATCTACAAAAAACTATCCGCTACTTCCGCTACACTTATAATATCGTACGCGACGCGGCTGCAGAGGGCAAGACGATACTTTTCGTAGGCACCAAAAAACAAGCCGGCGCGACGCTAAAAGAGTACGCCGAAAAATGCGGCATGCCTTATGTAAGCCACAGATGGCTAGGCGGCATGCTGACGAATTTTTCTACCATCAAGCAATCGATCCGCAAGCTCGAAGTAATCGAGACTATGGAAGAGGACGGCTCGATAAATTTACTAACCAAAAAAGAGGCGCTAATGCTTCGCCGCAAAAAAGAGAAGCTCGAGCTTTATCTAGGCGGCATTCGCAATATGAAGGGCTTGCCTGATATGATCTTCGTCATCGACGTTGTAAAAGAAAAGATCGCCGTAGCGGAAGCCAACCGCCTAAAAATGCCGGTTATCGCGCCTTTGGATACAAACTGCGATCCGGACGTAGTCGATTTCCCGATACCTGGCAACGACGATGCGATCCGCTCGGTTCAGCTTTTCTGCCAAGAGATGGCTGAGGCGATCAACGAAGGCAAGGCACTTCGCGATCAAGACGCAAGCGAGGATGTCGAGCAGAGCGAAGCCGTCAGCGACGAGGAGAAAGAGGAAGTCGTAGCCGAGGCGATGAGCGAAGAGGATTTTGACGTAAGCGAGGACGAAGAGTAATGGAAATCAGCGCGCAAATGGTAAAAGAGCTCCGCGAAAGCACCGGAGCGGGGATGATGGACTGCAAAAAGGCTTTGGTTGAAACAGACGGCGATATGGATAAAGCCGTCGATCTGCTTCGCGAAAAGGGTCTCGGAAAAGCTGCTAAAAAAGCCGACCGCCTAGCTAGCGAGGGTCTAGTGAGCGTCGAAGTGAGCGCGGATCATAAGATCGCCACGATAAGCGAGATAAATTCCGAAACCGACTTTGTAGCTAAAAATCAAAATTTTATAAATTTAGTTAAAAATACCACTCTACATATCCAAAGTAAGGGCATTAGCAGCATTGATGAGCTAAATTCCAGCATCATCGACGGCGTTAAATTTGATGAGCATCTAAAAAGCCAGATCGCTACGATCGGCGAAAATTTGGTCGTTAGAAGATTTGAGACGATTAAGGCGGGCGCAAACGGAGTAGTAAACGGCTACCTGCACTCAAACGGCCGCGTAGGCGTAATCATCGCAGCAGCTTGTGACAGCGAGCGAACTGCGGAGGGTGCGAAGGAGCTTATAAAAAATCTCTGCATGCATGCAGCCGCGATGAAACCTCAGGTTATCAGCTATAAAGAGCTTGATCCCGATTTTATCGAAAAAGAATTTTTAGCTCTTAAAGGTGAGTTTGAGAAGGAAAATGAGGAGTTTGTGCGCTTGGGCAAGCCCCTTCATAAGATCCCGCAGTTTGGCTCGCGCGCGCATCTAAGCGATGAAATTTTAGCCAAAGAGATCGAAGCTTTAAAAGACGAGCTTCGCAAGCAAAATAAACCTGAAAAAATTTGGGATAAAATTTTACCGGGCCAGATCGATCGCTTCATCGCCGACAATACCCAGATCGATCAGCGCCTCACGCTGTTAGGGCAATTTTACGTAATGGACGATAAGAAAACCGTCGAGCAGGTTATCGAGGAAGAAGCTAAAAAACTAGGTGGCAAGATCGAGATCGTAAAATACGTCCGCTTTGAGGTGGGCGAAGGCCTAGAGAAAAAGAGCGAAGACTTTGCTGCCGAAGTAGCGGCTCAAATCGGCTAAATATGGAACTTCTAAAGGGCGTAAATCTTACTCACGCGTATGATTATACGCTCTTTGAAAATGTAAGCTTAAGCGCCCAAGAGGGCGAGAGTATCGCTATTTTGGGCGTTAGCGGCTGCGGCAAATCGACCCTGCTTCATATTTTATGCACGCTCTTAAAACCGAACTCGGGCGAGGTAATCTATAACGGGCGCAGTATTTACGAACTAAACTCCGATGAGAGACTTAAAGTCCGCCGCAACGACTTTGGCATAATATTTCAATCCCACTACCTTTTTAAGGGCTTCTCCTCTGGCGAAAATATTGAACTTGCCGCCAAACTTACGAATAATGCGATAGATGATGGAATTTTAAAAAAGCTTCAGATCGAACATACTTTAAAGCAAGGCGTGGGCGAGCTTAGCGGCGGGCAGCAGCAACGCGTGAGCATCGCCCGTATACTTTGCAAAAAGCCGCGCATAATCTTTGCCGATGAGCCTACTGGAAATTTAGATAAAGATACCGCAAACGAGGTCATGGGCGTGATTTTTGATTACGTAAAATCCAGTCGTGGCGCGCTCGTGCTCGTGACCCACGATGAGAATTTAGCGCAAAAATGCTGCAAAGTTTATCGCCTAAATAACCGAAATTTAGCGCAAATATAAGCAATTAATAACCAAAAATATCTTACAATAGTCCAAATTCTTTCTAAAAGGTCATAAATGAAAATTCTACTTGACAATCACAATGAGCAGGTTGCAAGTGTCGTAAATATTTGCTGCGAGCGCATCGGTGCGGACCTGGTAGCATATAGTGCAGACGAGAGTGAATATGATTTGACGATAAAAAATTATGAAGATGGCGATGATATTTCAAAATTTGATCTTAATAAAACGCTGTTTCTGACGCCTAAAAATGTCTCGGTGCCAGGAGCGCGATACACCCTTACCAAGCCTTTTTCGCCGCTTGAGCTCATCACGTTTATCAGCGAGTTTTCGGTTCAAAATATGAGCGTGCAGGCGAAAGAAAAAATGGCGAAAGAATTTGCCGATGCAAGCTCTGTGATGAAAGAGATCGATGCGATTGACCAGGCAAATTCCGCTTCGGGTAGTAATTTTGAAGAGCTCGTGGATAGCTTTTATGACTCCGGCAAGGATATACCGCTTTCGCAGCTGGCAAACGATATAGCGCCCGAGATTGCAGATGATGTGCCGCTTTCGCAGTTACTAGGCGATGTACCGCGCACGGACGAGATCGCAGATGATATTCCGCTCTCGCAGCTTGCAGATGAAGCAGCTCTTGCGGACACCATCGCCGATGATACGCCGCTTAACGCCGTCGCAGAAAAGATTGCGGATAATATCGCAGATGATATGCCTCTAAACTTAGTTGCTAGCGATATCCCTGAGGATGTACCGCTAAATAGTATCGGCACAAGCGAACCCACCGAAAGTAATCACGCGCCTCAAGATGAAATTTCGC
>NZ_CALIMW010000014.1 GCF_938045405.1 uncultured Campylobacter sp.
GCGACATAATCAAATGAGTTTTAAAATTTCGATAAAATTTAAGCGGCGAAATTTTAAAATTTATTGGTTTTGCGGCGTCGGAATTTTTGAAATTTGATGGGTCTATGTCGATAGAATTTTAAATTTTAGAAATTTTAAAATTTATCGGATATGAAGCGGTGGAATTTTAAAATTTTTTGATCTGCATGGCGGATTTTAAATTTTAAAATTTGCGCGTTTTACAGCTCGCGCTTGTATCTCTGTGGCTATGGCAAGGCAGACGGTTTACATGGATGCGCGGATGTGTCAAAGTTCTTTGCGGTGCGGGAGGCGTTTAAAAGTAGTGCTCGGCGGGTATAAACAGCACGTTTTGCAGCTTGCGTTTGCGACGTGCGAGTTGTCTGAATTTTATAAGGCGCAAGCGGAGCTAAAAAAGCACAGGATTTAAAATTCTAAAATTTGAGCGAAAGAGCTTTGAGATTTAAATTTTAACGCTAGGCGATATTTAAATTTCATCTGCGACGCAGAATTGAGAGCTTGCTGTGCTGCCGATACGTGAGCGATAGGCGCTCTGCGGCGGATAAATTTCGTTCAAGGCGCCGCGGCAATCCGCGACGTAAATTTGAAATTTTATCCGAAACTGCTGCATACGGGGATGACAGGCGGCGCAAATTTTGATTTTAAAATTTCGCCGTTTTCTTGCATTTTGAAATTTTAAAATTTGCCGCAGCGGACCTGAATTTTAAATCGCGCCGCGCCGACATGAAATGTCTTGCGACTGCGCAAGCGGAAGAAGTTGCTGCAGACTGGCTTGCCCGCGCGCGAGTATATTGGCGGAAAGATTTCATACTTTGAAGGTCGATGCGCAGAGTACTGAGGTTGTCGTTCACAGCGGCTGATTTCCAGTGCGAGTACCCGTGTCACACGCCAAAAGCCGATAGATCGTGAACGGCGCGACAAAGCTGTTTGGCGCGCGGTGTTTTGTCGGGCATGTTTCGCAGTGCGGCTGCATACGGCATGTTTTGCGAGCGAGTGTTTACATGCTCTGCGGCGTAAAATTTTAGAACGGAAAATTTATCGCCGTACGCATAAATTTAATAAAATTTGCGACGTAGCGGCGAATAAATTTAAAACGAAATTTCGTACCGCCTGCGGTACAAGCGCGTTTTACGGCGAAGTCGCTTATTGTAAGATGCGGTGCGTTTTACGTTGTCCGTGCGCTGAAAATCGATCGGCATGTGAGCGCGTTTGCAATGATGTTGCGGCGTAAAATTTTGCAGCTACCGCGCGCTACTCGTGTGCGATTTTGCATGGTCGCAGTTTGCGACCTTGTTATCGCGTGCCGAAAGTCGCCGCGATATGCCTGCCAGAGTAGAATGCACCCGTCTGTGTATTAAAAAATAGTGCGAGGTCCCGCTCTACGGTGCTGCAGCTCGTGTCAAAAGGCTGTGTGATACGCGAGAGTAAAATGCACGCTTAAAAAGCGGCGTGGATTGCGCTTCGCGGCGCTCTATCCGCAGCGTGCGTCGAAAGTCGTCGCGGCGCGCTAGAACAAATAGAATGTGTGCAATGCACGTTTGCGGGATAACGCAAGATTATACTTGTTGTGGCGTGCTATCCCGCACCGCATGCCGCAAAGCCGCCTATGTGCGAGATAAATTCGCGCCGCGCGTCAAAGACGCACGATCGTGCTGCGTGCCAAAAGACAATACGTGGTCGTGCCGTACGCTTTTTAAAAGGCGGTGCCACGATCGGCGCCGTGCAGCACGGGCGTGATTCAAGATTTGAGCCTCGCGCGGCAAACGAAGCGTGCTCGGCGCACGTAAATGCGAATAAATTTTAAAACGGAGAGATGATTGAGAACCGATAAATGGCTATATTACTTCACCTGCGCGCTCATTACGATCGGCATGATATTTTCGCTGTCGCTGAGCTCCTATACGGTGCTTCTGCTGGGTGCTACGCCACTGCATTTTTTTTATCGTCAGTGCGCGGTGGGGATCGCCTGCATCGCGGTGATGTGGATCGTCTCGCGCGCCGATCCCGATAAATGCCTAACGCCGGTGTGCATGTCGCTTTTTGCGATAATGGGGATTTTGATGCTCGCGATGGGCTTTTTACCCAAATCCTTGGTCGCCGACGTAAACGGCGCGGCGCGCTGGATCAGGCTGCCGTTTTTTAACCTCGCGCCGGTGGAATTTTTCAAGGTGGGCTTCATCTACTTTTTGGCGTGGAGCTTCTCGCGCAAGCTCGATCACTCCAAAAAAAGCATCGGGCGCGAGATCGCGACGCTGCTTCCATACGTAGCGCTTTTCGGCTTCGTGGTGATCCTAGTCGCCATCGTGCAAAACGATCTGGGGCAGGTCGCGGTGCTGGGGCTTACGATGATTTTTATGTCGCTTTTTGCGGGCACGAGCTTCAAGCTCATCGGCTTTAGCTTTATGGGGATTTTGGGGCTTGCTTACGTTTTTATCGTCACGAGCGCGCACAGGGTCGATCGCGTGCGCTCGTGGTGGGGCGGCGTGCAGGATTTCGTGCTGTCGTTTATGTCGCCCGAAACTGCTGCCGGGCTGCGTATAGAGGACGCTAGCGCGCCGTATCAGGTCGGACACTCGCTAAATGCGATAAACAACGGCGAGTTTTTCGGGCAGGGACTTGGGCTTGGAAGCTTTAAACTGGGCTATCTGAGCGAGGTGCATACCGACTTCGTGCTTGCAGGTATTGCCGAGGAGTGGGGGTTTGTCGGGATTTTGCTCATCGTGGCGCTATTTTATGCGATGCTATTTCGCATCTTTCAGACCGCGAGCAAGTCGCCGAGTAACGTAAATTTCCTCTTTTGCCTGGGTATCGGCTTTATGTTTTTCTTTTCGTTCATCATCAACTCCTACGGCATTACGTCGATCTCGCCGGTTAAGGGTATCGCCGTGCCGTTTCTGAGCTACGGCGGCAGTCACCTGCTCGCGGCGTCGTTTGCGGTGGGGCTTGTTTTGATGGCGTCGAAAAGGGCGAAATTTTAAGGCTTTGCGGGCTTTGGGCGAGCGTGATTTAAATTTAGGCGTAAATTTAGAGCCGAATTGCGCTTAAAATTCTACGCCGAAGTGCGCCGAGGCTTAAATTTAAGTGCGAAATTTTATAAATTTAAAGGAAAAGTATGGTCGTAGCAATCAGCGGCGGCGGCACCGGCGGACATCTGATAATCGCTAAAAATTTAGCCGCCCGCCTTGCGAAGCAGGGCACCAAGGCAATCTTCATCGGCTCAAATCGCGGGCAGGATCGCGCATGGTTTGAGGGTAGCGAGCTTTTTGCGCGCACCTATTTTCTGCAAAGCTCGGGCGTCGTCGATAAAAAGGGCTTTGCTAAGCTGGCCTCGCTGCTAAATATCCTGCGCCTCTCGCTTACGGCGCGTAAAATTTTAAAGCAAAACGGCGTCCGCGCGCTCATCAGCGTGGGCGGATACAGCTCGGCGCCCGCATCCATCGCGGCGATCCTTTCTCGCGTGCCGTTTTTTATCCACGAGCAAAACGCCGTTTGCGGGCGGCTCAACCGCCTGCTGAGGCCCTTTGCGCGCGCGTTTTACAGCTCCTATGAAAAGCCCGCGTTTGCTTATCCGATCGCGGATATTTTTTTCGAGACGGCGCGGCCGCGCACGGCGCTTAAGAGGGTCATCTTTTTGGGCGGCTCGCAGGGGGCGAGCTTTATCAACTCGCTTGCCGTGGAGCTTGCGCCTAAGCTTTTGGGTCTCGGCTACGGCGTGATCCATCAGTGCGGCGAGCGCGAGTTTGAGCGCATCTCGCAGATCTACGCGCAGCAGGGGCTGGATGTACAGCTCGTGGGTTTTTGCAAAAACATGCACGAGCTCATCGCAAGCGCCGATCTTTGCGTCGGGCGCAGCGGCGCTAGTACGCTGTGGGAGCTCTGCGCAAATGGCCTGCCGGCGATATTCGTGCCGTTTCCATTCGCGGCGGCGGATCATCAGTTTTATAACGCGAAATTTCTTAAAGAGCGCGGACTTTGCGAAATTTTACGCCAGGAGGACGCGAGCGGCGAGCGGATCTTGGGCTTGATTGAGAGCTTCGACGTGGCGCGCGCGAGCAAAGGACTGCTTGAGTTAGCGGATCGAAACGGCGCGCAAGCGATAATCGACGATGTGATGAGTAAAATTTAAAAGGGCGCAGGCGCGCTTGCGTAAATTTGAGACGACCTCTGCACGAGGCTTTAAATTTATAAACCGATTAAATTTAACTTTTTGCGTTTGTGTAAATTTTACGCGGCGCTTCGGTTTGAGTAAAAATTTTAAATTTGTATGCTTGCCGAGCAAAGGACATCTTTTGATTTGCGCAAATTTAAGCTCGCAAACGCAATGCGTAAAAGTGCATTGAGCCGTAAAATTATCTGCGCCTAAAGCTGATTATCGCATCGTCGTTTTCTTGTTGATATTTTTCAAATAGAGCCTGATATCTTTGCGATTTTGCCGGATCATTTGAATAAATTCCGACTAGAAAATAGCACGCCTCCGCAAATCGCAACTCGCACGATTGCTCAAAGTATTGCGTACCCGCTTCTTTGTCATCGTCGTCAAAATACGCGACGTAGCCGAACATAAAGCAGCCTTCGCCGTTACCGAGCTTACATGCTTTTTTATACAGTTTTCTGCCCTCTTGCGAATCTCTATCCTCGTAGCCTGCGAGTCTCGTGCAGCTTTCGCCGCCGTTAAGCTCGTAGCAGCCTTTTTTAAGCAACTCTTTGGCGCCCTCTTGCGAAATTTCGCCATTTAACAGCAGCAGGCTCGAAAGTACGGCGCAGGCATCGCCGTCTCCGCCGTCGCAATCTTCGCGAAATCTTACGGGATTTTTCATTTTTAAAGTGCCGTCTTTGGTGCGAATAGAAATTTCTTTAGGATTTTTATTCGCGTCTTCATTTGCTTGATTGATCGGAATTTGGGTTTCATTCAAAGCCTCCGTGCGAAAAGGTGCCTTTATCGCTATAAAAACCGCGACTATACATACGACGACGAGAAGGAGTATTTTCGGCATAGAGCGATTATTGCGTGGAGTGCGGAGATCTGCGTCTTTGATCGATTGTTTATCTCTTGCGGTAGCGACGGAGGGCTTAGGGCTCGGTTTTTTGCTTAAATTTGCGGCCGAACCTGCGCCTGATTTTTCGGCCAAATTTGCGGCAGCATCCGTATCCATATCTGCATTAGAACTTGTCTCGCAGACATTTTCACTTGAGCTTTTTAAATTTTTGCTCCGCTTTTCTCTCAGCTCATTTATGCGTTGTATGATTTCTTCGTTATTCAAATGAAATCCTTTTTGTTAGTCGGTTAATCCATGAGTTTTATCATCAAAATCGCATCAGCATCAAGAGGAATTATATCATCTTGTTTTGAATTTTTCAAAAAACGACGGCTAAGAAAAATCTGCAAATTTAGTGCAGACGCGCCGTCAAATTCGGATCGGTTTTTGCTGTATAATCCACAGCCGGGTTTAAATTTCATATACTTCGAGCGCGCGTAAATTTACAAAACTTGATAGGATTCATATCAAGTTTATTTATTCTACTCTTGACAAGATTAGCACTCCATGATATAATCTGCCAAAATTTTCAAAAAGGACCGCATAATGGCAAAGAAAAAATTTAAGACCGAAGTGAATGATCTGCTAAATTTGATGATCCATTCGCTTTATTCAAACAAGGAGATTTTCCTGCGCGAGCTTATTTCAAATGCAAGCGACGCGCTGGATAAATTAAACTACCTAAGCCTTACGAACGACGATTACAAGGCGCTTTCGTATGTGCCGCGCATCGATATAAAGATCGACAAAGAGGCCAAAACGCTAAGCATTGGCGACAACGGCATCGGCATGGACGAGGCCGAGCTCGAGAGCAATCTAGGCACTATTGCGCGCAGCGGTACGAAGGGCTTTATGGCGAGCCTTAGCGGCGATGCGGCGAAGGATAGCAACCTCATCGGGCAGTTCGGCGTAGGGTTTTATTCGGCGTTTATGGTAGCGGATCATATCGACGTCATCAGCCGCAAGCCGCTCTCGCAGGACGGCTATAAATGGAGTAGCGACGCGAGCAACTACATGGTCGAAAAGGCGCAAAAAGAGAGCTTCGGCACGACGATAATCCTGCATATGAAAGATGAGGAGTTTTTGGACGAATATAGGCTGGAAGGCATCATCAAAAAATACTCCAACCACATCCCATATCCGATCTTTATGGATAAAGAAGAATACGTGCCTGCGCAAAAAGAGGGCGAGCAGGGACATAGCGAGGTTAAAAACGTCCAGATCAACCGCGCGAGCGCGCTTTGGCAGCTGCCAAAAAGCAGCCTAAAGCCAAGCGATTACAATGAATTTTACAAGCAGATCAGCC
>NZ_CALIMW010000015.1 GCF_938045405.1 uncultured Campylobacter sp.
TTGCCGCCCCCTCCGCCCCCTTTAGGCACTACGGCGATATTTACCACATCTCCTGCTTCAATTTCGAAAAATCCCTCTATAATCTCGCTGTTTTTAGAGATCACAAGGTCGTAAATTTCATTATCATATTTCAAATCTTTTAAAATTTCATCGATATTTTTATAATCGCATTTGGTTTCTATCGTGCGTGCTAGAGGGTTAAGCACATTGTGATAAGTAATGATTTTATTCGTAGTCATAATACCCCTCCACTAGCTTTTCATAATTCCTAAGCGGCTCTATAATAGCCCCGGTTTGCGTCGTCGTATGGATAATATGATTTTCGTCTATCATATACCCGAAGTGGGTTACGATCTTTGGATGCGCCGCGTCGTATCGCAAAGCCACGCAGACGCCGCTTTTTTTCTCCGTACGGCGCCAGCGCTTTGAAATTTCATCAAGAAATTCCGCAAAAACCATCTTTGCCCGATCGTGTGGAGCTCTTGCCGGCGGGATGATCACGCCTCGCTCGATTTCGTAGCATTTTCGCACCAGCGCGAAACAATCCATCTGTGAAAATGGCGTGCCGATTAGATCGCGTATCATTGTTTATATCCTCCCGCAATTCCCAAGAAGCCGCCGAAGCGCTCGGAATTTCCTTTCGCTCTGCAATCGGCTAGGGTTTTTTTACACTTACCGTCCGTGCCTTTATAGCCGCACTGATCCCCCTTGAAAGCAAACATACAATAGTCCTTATACATCTTTCGGGGCGGATAGCTCATACTAAAAAGGCTATTGGTGCCTAGTGTAAAAGTTACATAGGAGCTATCGCTTGAAAACTCCGTAAGCTCAAAATTTTCGCTAAAAATTTCCTCGTCCAAATCGTTTGAATTTACAACATAGACGATCGCCTTAATCGCCGAATTGCCTACTCCGTGAGTTTTGAGATAGTTATCATACGCTTGGATGTATTGCTGCATCGCGCGACTGGTGTTGTCGATTTGAAGCTGAAATGTAGGCGTTTCGCCTTTGGCTGCCGATAGCTCGCCGATGC
>NZ_CALIMW010000016.1 GCF_938045405.1 uncultured Campylobacter sp.
TTTATCGCGCCTTAGACGCTTGCTATGAGTGGTTGAAATTTTTCGCAGTGATAAAATTTAGCCTCGCGAAATTCCGCTCTGAAATCCTTCGATAAATTTTCGTCTTGCGTGTATTTAGTGTAGCAGCACGCGAGGCAGCAAAATTTTGCAGCCATTCGTGCGAATAAGGCAGGATAGTAAGGTTTTGTTGTGGAGTTTTGCAGAGGCTAAAAATTCTATGCTGCCGCGCCGTACGGGCAAAATTTCACATCGTCGTATCAAAGCAAAGTAAAAATTTTAATTGCGCTTGTCAGGCATGGTTAAAATCCGCGCAGAAGCGGTAAGCGGGGCAGAATTTATCTCAGCGGCAACGTGACTAAATAAAATTCTATAAATCCACGAAGCGGGCGGTATCCCAGCAGAAACGGCATTGTCCTAGCCAAGCTTCTTGCGTAAGCGGCGGGCGCGCCAAAGATAAAATTTTTCACTAAGACGGCGAAGTGCAGCAGTATGCTGCTAGAGTCACCTGACGAAGATGAAATTTTGCGCGAAGAGAGCGAGAAGAATTCTGCATAAATATCGCGCTATTACGCTAAAATTTATGCAAGGAGAAGCATTTTTATAAAGAATTTCTAGCAGCGGTAGCGTTCGCCGGCGAAGCTCGCCTTTGAGGTGGTGGCGTTTTGCTAAAGCTTCTTGCGAAATCGACGTTGCATAGCAAAGTAATTGTAAAAGCGGCAAGCGTGCTGTAGATAAAATTCTTGGCAAAAGCGGCGTAGCAGGGCAAAATTTCTACGCAATACGCACGGCAAAGATAAAATTTGCCAAGCAACTACGAGCGAAAACCCCAGTAAATTCGGCGAAACTTGGTAGAACGAAGAATTTTTATCAAATCTACGCAGCTTTACCAAATTCCTAAATTAGCCAAAATTTTCTATCAGATCGCTAAAAATTTTAGCTAAATTTTCGACGTCGCTAATCTCTACTCGTTCGTTGATCTGATGGATCGTGTCGTTTCGCACGCCAAACTCCGCCGTCTCCACGCCAAACTCCGCGAAGTATCTCGCATCGCTCGTGCCGCCTGCGGTGTTTAGCTCGGCTGCTGCGCCGCAGATCTTCTGCACGCTAGCGCTTAGTTTTTGCACGATTTTGGAGCTTCGCTGAGTTAAAAAAGGCTTTGAGGAGCTTTTTAGCGCAAGGTGTAGCGACGCGCCTGCTCGCAGCTGCGCGGTGCAGCTCATTTCTAGCTTGCCGCAGGATTCGCTTTCGTTGCATAGCGCGTCTTTAGCGTCCAGTTCAAATAACCCCAGTACATAGTCTCGCACGTCTTCTAGCCCCAGCCCTACGCCGCCGCGGACGTTAAACATCACGCGTACGTCCTTGGGTGTTACGTTTACTACCTGCGAACCGCCGCGAATGTCGGTGATGACTATCTTGGCTGGAGCGAAATCCTCGCTGCCAGCATCCAGATCATACCCCGCGAGGCTTGCTAGCACCGGCGCTAAAATGTGGACAGGATTGATGCATTTATCTGGGTAGGCTGCGTGCCCGCCGATACCCGTGAGCGTGAGGACGCCGTTAATCGAGCCGCGACGGCCAATCTTAATGGTATCGCCGAAGCGCACTTCGCATGTAGGCTCCGCAACGATTGCGAAGTCGGGTAGGGCACCTTGCTCGCGCAATTTAGAGAGCATTTCGCGCGTGCCGTAGATGCCGTCACCCTCCTCATCGCTGGTTAGCAGCAGGCTTAGCGTGCCCTTAAAATCGCGTGCCGCCGCTAGCGCGCAGATCGCCGCTGCGATGCCACTTTTCATATCCTGTGCGCCGCGCCCGTATAAAAAGCCCTCCGCTTCCACCGGCTTAAACGGATCGCTCGCCCAGCCCTCGCCCGGCGGCACGACGTCGATGTGCCCGGCAAAGCATAGGTGCGGACCCTGTCCGAAGCGCTTGGTAAAAATCGCGTTAGTTACGCCGTTTAGCTCGAATCTATCCTCGCTAAAGTCCGCCAGCAGCATCGAGACGTAGTTGAAAGCTCCGTCGTCGCTAGGTGTGAGCGAGCGGAATTTGATGAGCTCTTTTAGAATTTCAGTCGGTTTCATAAGCCTTCCTTTGGTTTAAATTTTACCGAAAATTATAGCGTATAAAAGCTTTAGTGCGAAAAATACCAAAATAAACGCCGAGATATATGCAAATGCCCGCACTACAATGTTTGGAAGCTTGCTGCGAGCTAGATATATCACAAGCGGAAAAAGCGTGATCCAAGCTAAGATTCCGCTTACAAGCCCCGCAAGAGCAAGCGCAAAATCTGCTCGCGCGGTGCCGGCAGAGACGCTGAGCCAAAACATAATGACGTATGGATTTAGTAAATTTATCAAAAAGCCTTTGCCGTAAAGCGCCGCACCCGAGCAAGCCTCGACGCTTGCGGGTTGCACCGAGCGAGTCGCGCCATGCCAGGTCGCGTACGCCGTGTAGAGCAAAAAGCACGCGCCAAATACCGATATGCAGGCAAAAACGATCGGGATTTTGGCTAACTGCGATATGCCAAACGCCGATAGCGCTAGATACAGCATATCCGCGCTCATGGCGCCGAGGCCCAGGCACAGCGCCTTGGTGTAGCTTCGCAGCGCGTAGGACATTATCAGCACGTTTACCGGGCCGATCGGCACGCTAACGCCCAGCCCCATCAAAACCCCTTGTACGAATGGCTGCATCCTCTGCTTATACTCCCCAAATCTGCTCTAAAATTTCGGCGTGCGATGCTGCGAAAAAACCTATGGGCGCGGCTTTGCGAATAGATCGATCTGAAATCTCGCGCGACCTGCGATCGGTTTTAAATTTAACGCAAACGCCGCCATACGCGTCTTAGCTTTAAAATTTTAACACGAGCGGTCGCATACGCTTCGGCTCTAAAATTTTTAACGTGTGCACTTGCATGCGCCTCGACTTTGAAATTTAACGAGCGCTTCACATACACGCTCAGTCGCAAAATTTCAATATGAGCATTATGTGCTTGAAATTTATACGAGCATTCGTGCGGCGGACCCGCTCACTAGACTTCAAATTTAGTTTTTAAATTTTAACGCACGGATCGCGGTTTAAATTTGTGGCTCGAATTTTGTGAGGCAAAATTTGCCGTTTTGCTGCGCCGCTAAGTTTGCTAGTTTAAATTTTGCCTTGTAAAATTTAAACTAGCAAAAGATTGGCGACAAACGGCGGCTCGCGCAAGTCGGCAAGTTTTAGTCGCGTAAATTTAAAGATCGCGGCGATAAAATTTAACCCGTCGAAATTTTGCTTTACGTAATTTCGCGCATCCGCGCTCATAACAGCCCATGATTGCAGATAAAATTTTGCGAAGCGAAATCGCGCCTTAAAATTTTATCCGTAAATTTTAAAAATTCAACGAAGGATACAACCCCGCCGTTCCGCCTATCTTAAAATTTTATCCACAAATTTTAAAAATCCGACCGCGGAGCCCGAGATTAACGTTTGTCCGCTTTGATTAGCCTCATGCTAAATTAACCATATGTGCGCTTTAAATTTAGCCGCACGCCTGCAATTTGGCTACGCCCTCTTTTTAAATTTTATCGGCCGCCGCAAAACCTTGTCCGCAAAACAGACGCACCGCAGAGCAGGCCCTGTCGCAACGCCAAATCGCGCCGTAAATTTTATCGTTTCGCAGTGGGACAAATTCCGTGCTGCAAAGTAAGAACCTGCGCGCCGCGCCGTATTAAATCTGCACCGCAGAGCAAATTCCGAGCGAATTCTGCGTCGTAGCTTAGTTTGCAGAAATTTTGCGTGCAAAGCCCACTTCATAAAAATTATGCGCCTGCAAGAGGAAGGCGGTGGTATATTTATACCCGAATTCGTAAAAATCCCCCGTCGCATCGCAATAGCGCAAATTTAAAACGAAAAATCCCCCGTCGCGCCGTGTGACATACTCTCATAGACCGCCTTGACGTATTTGTCGCGCACCGCGCAATCTAGCAGCTTCTCGCACTCCAGGCAGCTGGTGAGGTTGTGCTCGGCTTGGCACGCCTGCAGCGCGGCTAAGCTTTTATCCAAAATTTCGTCGTAAACGTCGCGCGGCGCAGTGTTCTCGGTATCAGCCATCAATTTTTCTCGCCGTAAATTTCATGCATCTTCGCGATCTCATACTTCGAGCCGAAAAAGCAAGGGGTGCTTTGGTGAATTTTTTCAATCTTTAGCTGCAAAAGCGAGCCGTTTTCGCCGTCGCTGGTGGCGCCTCCCGCGCGCTCGAAGATAAACGCAAACGGCAGCACTTCGAAAGTTACGCGAAGTTTGCCGTGCGGATGATCGCTAGTAGCGGGGTAGCTGAAAAGTCCGCCGCCTTTTAATAAAATTTGATGCAGGTCGCTCACCATCGCGCCGCTGTATCGCAGGCGGTAGCCCTCATCAAACAGCGCCCGCACGAGCTTTCGGTGCGGTTCGCTCCAGCCATTTTGCGTCGCGCCCGTGGCGTTTAGCTTGCCTTTTTGCTGTAGGCGCAGCTCTTTTACGAAGCTAAATTTGCCCTCGCGATTTAGGCGGTAGAGCTTCGGTGCATCCTCGCAAACGACCATCTCAAGGCGCGGCCCGTAGATGCAATAGATCGCCGCTTTTAAGTTTGCGGGCGAAATTTCATCCTCGTAGATGCCAAATATTGAGCCCACGGCGAAATTTACGTCCACCAAGCTCGAGCCGTCGAGAGGATCGTAGGCGACGATTAGGCGCGCATCTTTTCTAAGCTCCAGCGCCTCCTCTTTCTCCTCGCTGATTAGGGCTCGCACAAGCGGATTTTTGCGAAATTCCGCCTCGATTATGGCGTCGCTTTTTACGTCGAGTTTGAGCTGCGTATCGCCCGTGCTGTTGTGATGATCTGTGTAGCCGAAGTCCGCGTATTTCAGCTCCTCGGCGATTTGTAGCGCGATATTTTGGATTGATTTTACGATCTCTTGCATTTTATTCCTTTACATTTTTTTGGCGTTTTTTAATATCCATTCGCTAATGCCCGCAGCGTCGTTGATGTCAAAATTTACGCGGCAAAGCTTATCCATCTGCTCGCCGCTTAAATTTGAAGCGATCGCGTCCGAAAATGGCAGATACGCCGGATCGATCTTGTCTCGAAACAGGCTTATGCGCGGCAGCGGCAGCGTCTTTAGCCCCTCTACGAGCAAGATATCAAACTCGCCTAGCATCCGCACGACCTCGTCAATTTGCATACAGCGCTGCGAAAAATAGCTCGTCCGCGCAGGACTCATCACGACGGTCTCGGCGCCTAGCTCGCTAAATTTGGCGCTGTCCTTGCCCTCTACGTCAAAGCGCGCCTTATCGCCGGGATCGTGCTTTACGATCGCAGTCCGTAGCCCGCTAGCGATAAAAATTTTAGCGATCTTGCAAATTAGCGTCGTTTTGCCGCTGTTGGAAGGGCCTGAAAATGCGATAACAAGTCTTTTCATTTTTAAAATCCGGCTTTTTAAGATGAGCAGATTGTAGCGAATTTAGCCTTTTAAAAAGCAAAATTCGTTAAAATGCGCCTAAAATTTCAAAGGAAGATCGATGAAAAAATTTGATTTTAGCGGCGCGCTAAACGGCCTGCTAAAGGGCTCACTCCTAGCCGCGCTAGCGCTATTTTTAAACTCCTGCTCCGCAAACGATCCCCGTCACGATCCGCTTAAAAACGAGTTTTTGGCCTACACGCAAAAATTTGAATCGGTGCGCGCGGGCGATCGCTATTTGGGAGTGGCGACCTATCTAAATCCCGTCGCGCCCGAGCTTAGAAACGCCGCTGGAGACGAGGTGTTTTTGCTCACCTCCTATCCTAAAGAGATTCAGATCCGCGCGGTGCAGATTAACGGCGCAAACGCAAACGTAGTGCCGCTGCACGACGGAGATCCGCTTTTGCAAAAGGAGCTTTTTAAGATCGCGTGGTCAAGCCGCTACAAGATCACCGCGCCTAAGAGCGATAAGGACGAGCTGGTGCTTAGCTACCGCACCTCAAATGGTCTGAACGCCACGATGAAATTTCGCAAAGTTTCAAAGTCGCTGTATTGGCAGCCGCAGATCGATCTGAAAGATTAAAAGGGGAGCAAATGGGTTACGACATAAGCTACCACGCGATTGGCAAAGATGAAATTTCGCAGTGGTATTTTAAGCCGCTAAAGCTCGCGCAGAAGGGGGATTTTGAGGCTATTGCTAAAATCGCTCGCGAAGCGGGGGTGGATGAATTTTATGTAGAAAAATACGCGGATGGCTTCCGCTCGGCGCTGCAGTACGGCACGCAGGGGATTTTTAATAAAACGCACGGATTTCATATAGCCGTGGCGCAGGGCTATTTTAGAGAGTATTTTTACACGCGCGGCACGGCGTTTAGCTTTTTGGCGGCGCAAAGCTTTAAATTTAAACCCTACATAAGCGATTGGCGCGAGGTTTTGCCGGCGGAATTTTTAGCGGAATTTAGCGGGCAAATTCATAACGAGATCATCGAAAACTACTGCTGCGGCGCGTATCTAAATGCCGATAATGTGCAGAAACTGCTGCGCGATTATGAAGCGGACGGCGAGATAAAAGAGGCGATAGATGAGTTTTACGCGCAGAATTTGCCCGTGTTTTTAAACGCGCTAAATTCCGCCGCAGAGCTTGAAGCAGGGCTGCTTGAGGCTACCGAGGTGATTGAGCCCAATCCGATCGATCTGAATAGGTCCGAGTCGTTTTCAAATCTTTTTAATTGCGATACGCAGGGCGCGCTGATCTATGCGGAAATCGCCGCGCAGCAGATCGGCGAGGCGATAGAGCGAGATAAGGCAGGCGGAGGCGTTAGGATGGTCAGAGAGAATTTTACCTTGCGCAGCGTCGATGTAGCGGGCGGCAGCAGTGCAATAGAAGCGGATGGCGACATAATGAAGGCAAGCAGCGAGAATTCCGTCTCGTGCAGCGGTGATACGATAGAAGGCGGCAGTGAGAATTCCGCCGCAGAAGATCATGAAGACGAAACCTGCGCAGGCGGCGAAAAGTCGCTTTTCGGCAAGATCAAAGGGCTTTTTAAATAGCAATTTGATCGCTAAATTTTATTCCGCCGAAGTTTGCGCAGAGTTAAGGTCGTAAAATTAAATCATCTCACGTCCGCAGACCCTGCGCGGTTAAATTTAGCTAAAACGGAGCAGGGGAGGCAAGCGTAAATTTAAAATTTAAGCTTGCCGAAATTTAAACGGCGACCCGCATATCTGAAGTTACGAAATTTTAAATCGCCGCAAACAAGCTGTAAAGAGGCTAAATTTAAACCCGCTACAGCCTTTGCGGCGGATATCGACGAAAAGGCTATTTGTTTAAATTCTATAGCCGAAAACGCCCGATTTTGATTTCATGCTACTTAAAATTTTACGCTCGGGCGTTAATTTAATCACTCACAAAACGCCGCGATAAAATTTCAATG
>NZ_CALIMW010000017.1 GCF_938045405.1 uncultured Campylobacter sp.
TGAAAAGCTTCCGGGCGTGGGCAAAAAATCCGCCCTGCGCTTTGCGTACTACGTAAGCGTGCAAAACTCCTTTCTGGGGCTAAATTTAGCGCACAATATCGAAGAGGCGGTGCGTGGACTGCACAGATGCCACATCTGCGGAGCGGTATGCGAGGGCGAGATCTGCGAATACTGCGCCGACGAGGAGCGCGAAAGCGATAAAATTTGCATCGTCGAAAATCCAAAAGACATCTTTATTTTAGAGAGTAATAAAATTTACAACGGCCGCTACTTCGTGCTAGACGCCGCCGACGAAGATAAAATCGCGGCGCTACGCGATATGGTGAGCCGAAACGGCGCGCGCGAGCTGATATTTGCGCTGACGCCGGGCATCAACTCCGACGGGATCATGCTTTACGTCGAGGACAAGCTCGCGGATCTGGGTTTGAAATTTACCAAGCTCGCTCAAGGCGTGCCTACGGGCGTAAGCTTAGACAACGTCGATATGCTCTCGCTAATAAAGGCGATCAACGGGCGCACCGATATTTAAAATTTCGACGAAATTTTAAATTTATGCGGATAAATTTATAAGCTAAATTTAAAGCGCAAAGCGGCGAATAAGAGTTTTGCCGCGGAGTCAAGCGGCGAAATTTGAGGCGTAAATTTAAATAGTGGACGTGCGATGAAATTTATTAAAATTTACGCGGCTTCGGTGCGCGAAACGATGGGGTGGGCGCGGCGGCGCCCCGCTCGCCGCAAGGCTTTAACGGCGGATTTGAGCCGTAGAATTTTAAGCGCTTCCGTTTCGAAGCGGGGTTTTGAGCGCGGAATTTAGAGCGCTCAAATTTTAAAAGACGAAATTCTAAAGGTAAATTTAGATCGCTAAATTTTAAAAGCGGATTTGGAAGTAGCGAGACGGGGTTGCCCAACGCGGCGAGCTCGTAAAATTTAGAGGCGAATTTCAAGGCGCGCGGGAATGGCTTAAATTTTTAAATTTCGCCGGCGCGGGATTTAAAAATTTAAACGTAATTATCTATTATATTATTTAAGGACAAAAGTGAAAAAGGTTCATTTTATCGGCATCGGCGGCATAGGAATATCGGCATTAGCGAGATTTTTACACGAGAAAAATTTTATCATTTCAGGCTCTGATATCAAAGAGAGTGAGACGACCTATAAGCTAAGAGCGGACGGCATGGAGATCATCACTCCGCACGACGCTTCGGCGATCAAAGATCAGGAGATCGTCATCTACTCCGCCGCGATCAAAGAGGACAATGTCGAGCTGCAAGCCGCACGCAAAAAGGGGATCGTCTGCCTCTCGCGCAAGGAGGCCCTGCCCCTCGTGCTAAAAGACAAGCGCGTCTTCGCAGTCGCCGGCGCGCACGGCAAAAGCACTACAAGCGCGATAACCTCGGCGCTGATAGACGGCTCGGTTATCATCGGCGCGATCTCCAAGCAGTTCGGCTCGAATATGAAATATGAAAACAGCGAAAACATCATCTTTGAAGCCGACGAGAGCGATTCGAGCTTTTTAAATTCCAACCCTTACGTCGCAGTCGTGACCAACGCCGAGCCCGAGCATATGGATCATTACGACAACGATTTGGATAAATTTCACGCGGCGTATCGCGGCTTTTTGGAGCGCGCCAAGATCCGCGTGATAAACGCCGAGGATGAGTTTTTAAGCTCGATAAAGCTCGGCTGTATCAAGCTCTTTCCTTCGCGCGACATAACGGATCTGAAGGTGCTGCTGCGCGATCATCAGCCGTTTATGAGTTTTAATCTTAAAGAGCTCGGACGCTTCGAGGTTTACGGGCTCGGAAGGCACATCGCGATCGATACGTCGCTAGCGATCCTAACCGCGGCGTGCGAGACGGGGTTAGAACAGATCCGCAAAAATTTACTAAATTACAAAGGGATCAAAAAGCGCTTCGACATCCTGTGCGCCACCCCAAACTTCGTGCTCATCGACGACTACGGCCACCACCCTACCGAGATCAGAGCGACGCTGCAAAGCGCGCGCGAATACGCTAGCCTGCTAGGTCTTAGCAAGATCACGGCGATCTTTCAGCCGCACCGCTTCAGCAGACTTAAAGCGAATTTAAACGCTTTTAAGGAGTGCTTTGCGGGCGTGGAGGAGTTAGTCGTACTGCCCGTTTACGCCGCGGGCGAGCCAAGCAACGGCATCGATCTGAAAGAGGAATTTAAGGGGCTCGGGGCACTTTTTACCGAGCGAGTCTTTAGAAACGGCGAGCGGATAGAATTTAGCGATATTTTCGGCGTCCGCCACATCATAAACGACGGGCTCGTGATCGGATTTGGCGCAGGCGACATCACCTATCAGCTGCGCGGAGAATTTTAAGCTTGAAAACTCTCGCCGAATTTATGAGCCGAACTCCGCTGCGGGCGGGCAAGGATAGAATTTGAGATTTTTAATATTTATTTTCGCATTTTTATTTATCGCGGCGATCTTTTTCGTGCGGGACGAAATTTTAAGCAAAAGGGCTAAAATCATCGCCACGGCGCTGATCGTGCTGCTGTGCGCGGGAGCATATCTTTACGAGAGCGCGAGCGAGCGCTCCGCCAAGCTTGAGGAGGAGATGGTGTTTAAATTTAACGCAGGCGCGCGGCTAAGATGCGGCGGCGCGATAAATTCCACTTCCGAAACGCGCGGCGCGGCAAATTCCTCTCCCGAAAAATACGGCGAGGATGCGAAAAATTTGGGCTCGCAAGCGGACGAAGTAAATTTAAATGCGCAGGACAAGGTCGCTTCTGCCGCACAAAGCTCAACCGCCCAAACGAACGAGCAGGCTTCCGCCGCGCAAAACTATTCCGCGCAAACTAGCGACGCTATCTCGAGCGGGCAAAATTCTGCACAAAGCCCTACTTCGCAAAATTCCACAGGGCAAGGCGATACGCAGAGTCTCACGCCGCAAAATTCCGCGAATCAAGGAGGTACGCGAAGCTCTGCCTCACAAAATTCCGTGCAACTAGGTAACATGCAAACCTCCAATCCGCAAAGCTCCGCTCAAAATTCTAAAACTACGCAAAATTTCGCCGCAGACAAAGAGCAAGGCTCCACGCAAATCGTGACGCGAGAGAGCTTCACCTACTCCTTTTCGCTGGGCGCTTTCATCGCCAAAAAGAGCGCAGGCGC
>NZ_CALIMW010000018.1 GCF_938045405.1 uncultured Campylobacter sp.
GCCGCCTGCGACGGCAAGTATGAAGCCGATTTTGCTAAATTTATCGTTCATTTTCTCTCCGATGATTTTTAAATTTTAAAGCCGCGGAATTTTAAAATTCCGTAGCGTGATCAGACGCGGCTACGCTACGGCGTCTTTGCCGCGGTCTTGCGCGGGTTAGCGCAGTCGCGCCGAAGGCTGATTGCGCGGTCGCCGCATACTCCTATCTAGACGTAAAATTCCAAGCGCGATTTTTGACAGCCGCCATGGCCGCTAGCGGATCGCCGCGAGGCTCGCTATGGAATTTTGCCTATCGTTCCGACCCGTCAGAGCGTAAGATTTTAAAATTTAAAGCCGCAATATGCGATCCCTGCGCTGTTCCGACGGATCGGCCGTCTATTAGACGGATCGCGGGCTCGCGCGCCGCTTCGGCGACAAATTTTAAATTCCAACCGCTTTGTCGCGCGGCTTGTCGTGAAATTTTGCGTATCGTTTCTACGTAGAATTTTAAATTTAAAACCGCGACGCTCCGTTTGCTTACGCAGATAGGCGCGATCGCAGCCGCGCCGTTTTGCATGAAATTTTAAAATTTCAAATCCTCGCGTCGCAGTAAAATTTTAAATTTAACTCGCGCCTAATCCGCAAAATTTCAAACCGCGCTTAGATGCGTAAAATTCCAAGCTCTCTTAGCGCGATCAAAATTATGGCTACGGGCGAGACGCAGCGCAGCAACACGAAGTACCAAATTTTAAATCCTAGCTCGCCCATATACGGCGCCAGTAGCGCGTGTACGGCTTCTTTTCGCATCACAAATCCCACGAAAACCACGATTACGAGCCCGCCTATCGGCATTAAAATTTTCGAGGTCGCGTAGTCTAGGACGTCGAAAAACGGCGTGCCAAGTATGCTAAAGCTATCCGCCGTAGCGCCGTAGTAGCCCAAAATGCACGCGATGCCAAGGACATAGGTAAACGCAAAGACGATCGCGCAGGCGCGCAGGCGGCTTATTTTGTGCGATTTTACTAGATAATACACCGAAGGCTCGATCATCGAGATCGCAGAAGTGATCGCCGCAAAAATCAATGTAAGAAAAAATGCAAACGCCAGTACGTGCCCGATCGCGCCCAGTTTGCTAAACAGCATCGCAAGCGAGACGAAAATAAGCCCCGGGCCCGATTGCGCCGGATCTGCGTTAAATTCAAAAATAAAGGTAAAAACCACGAGCCCCATCATTATGCCGATCATGACGTTAATAAATACGATGTTTAAGCTCGAAGTTAGGATATTGGTGCGCTCCGGCAGGCTCGCGGCGTAGGTCATAATCGTCGTAACGCCCAGCGATAGCGTGAAAAACGCAAGTCCGAGCGCTTCGAGCACGCTTTTGGAATTTAGCGCGCTAAAATCGGGCACGAGCAGAAATTTCGCGCTTTTGCTAAAGCCGTCGAAACTCATCGAATACACCACCATCAGCACCAAAAGGATGAAAAG
>NZ_CALIMW010000019.1 GCF_938045405.1 uncultured Campylobacter sp.
AGCGCTCCTAAGACTCTTTTGGCGGTCTCTTGTTTTTCCTCCTCCAAAAGAGGCGCGAGCACATTTATCACGTCCTTTCTGCTTATATCTTTAATATCCGCGTCGCCTAGTTTAGGCAGCAGCAACACCTCAAATCTCCTTTTTATCCAAAACAGATGCTTTTCGTTAATTTTACTCTTTGTTTTTATCCACTCGGCGTATATCGCGCGCAGGGTAGTCCTGCTTTCGTCTTTTGAAATATCTACGCCGTCTAATAGCTGCTTTTTAAGCTCGTTTCGCTTTTCTCTAGCTTCGGCTAGGCTTATGTCTCCTAGTTTGCCGATCGTAATTCTTTGGCGCTTATTCATTAGCTTGTTGCGGAATTCGTAGATGAAAAATTTATTTCCGTTGGGCATTATTTTTAATAGCAGGTTGTCGCTATCGCTTACAAAATACGGCTTATCTTTGGGCTTTAAATTTTTAACTTGGGTTATCGTGAGCTGTGACGATAGTTTAGGCATTATGTGTCCTTTTGGCTGACTAGCGGCGATAAATTTTGGCTATTTTCTTAAGTAGTCAGCTAAATAGTCAGCAAAAAATCGCCGCTGTTAGTTTCTTTTAGCTGCTTTTTATTGCCGTAAGTTTATGAAAAAAGGCTTTAAAATATCATTAAAATCGATATTTTACTGCCGTAACTTGCAGGGGTTTTCTGTGTGTTTCTTAAAGTAGTGGCAGATGGGAAGGGATTCGAACCCTCGAAAGCTTGCACTTTACACGCGTTCCAGGCGTGCTCCTTCAACCGCTCGGACACCCATCTAAATTAAAAGTCGCGATTATAGCGAAAATCTAAAATTTTGCCAAATTCCGTTTTGGCGCGCAATCCGTTTTGCCTTTAAATTTAAAACGCGGCGCTTAGAATTTTACCGCAGCGTTTGGAATTTTATCGAGCTGCTTGTAATTTCGCCGTGCTGCCTAGAAATTCTACCACGCCACGAAGCCCGGCCGTTTTGCGCTTCCTAGCCGAACGGCGATTTCACCTTGCTACGGATATTTTAAAATTTAGATTATCTTTGAAATTGGAATTTGCCGCTCGCCGCAGGGCTAAATTTTAAAAGCGCAAGCAGATTTTTTAAACGATCCGCTTGCGCCGTAAAAGCCGAGCTGCGCTTTAAATTTACGGGTATTTTAAAATTTCGCACTGCCCGTAAATTTAAAGCTAATTAAAAATTCTATCTTTCGGGAAGGCGGACATATCGGGCTGCACGTCCTTCTCCGCGCCTAGAAGCGCCTTTATTTCGCTATCCTCGATGCTAAAGCCGCCGCCGAGCGCCTTGTAGGCGTTTACTGTCGCGCTTAGCACGTCAAGATCTGCCTGCACTTTATTTAGCTGCGCGCTAAGCAGGTTTCGCTGTGAATCCAAAAACTCCAGATGGTCGCTGTAGCCCGCCTGATACCTGCTTGAGGCGTTTGAATAAATTTTGCTCTGCGAAGCGACGAGATCGGCGAGGCTTGCCTGCCTTAGTTTGGCGTTTTGCACGCCGATAAGCGCGTCGCGAACGTCGCCGAAAGCGGTTTTAAGAGCTTTGTCGTATGCGATGAAGCTCGCGTTTTGCTCTAAATTTGAAAGCTCTACGCGCCTTTTTTGGCGGCCGAAATCAAGCAGCGGTCCTGCGAGCGAGCCTCCGATACTCCACGTGCTCGCGTTTGCGGTAAATAGCCTGTCGAACTCGCCGCTTGCGTATCCCGCTGAGCCCGTAAGCGAGAAAGTAGGGAAGTAGCCTGCCTTGGCGACGCCTACTAAGAAGTTGCTTGCGCGCAGATTTTCGAGCGAGCTTGCGACGTCGGGGCGGTGCAGGATCACGTCGCTTGGGATTCCGCTTGGGATCTGCGGCGCGCTAGGCATTTTCGCGGCGGTCTGCGCCGTGCCGCGTAAAATTTCATCATAACTCTTACCCGTTAGGATATTTAGCGAGGTCTGCGCTGCGGAGAGCTGATTTTGCACGCTTATGAGGCTTGCCTCGGCGCTTTGGACCGCGGCTTTGGCCTGATAAAATACGATCTCGCTAACTGCGCCTGCATCGAGCTGCTTTTTGCGGTAGTTTTGCGTATCTTGATAGCTTTTTAGGCTGTCTTTTAAAATTTTCTCCTGCTGCTTTAGTGCTAGTAGCGTAAAATAGGTCGTTGCAACCGTGCTAGTAATCGTGTTTTTGGCAGTTTCGTAGTCGTATTTCGTCGCATTAAATCGAGATCGCGCTGAATCTACGCTGTTGCGCACGCGCCCCCAAAGATCGATCTCGTAGCTTAGCACGGCGCCGATCTGATACGCGCCGTGAGAGTTGCGATCGGGCTGGTTGCCGAAATTATTTTGGCGCACCGCGCTGCCGCTTAAATTTACATTCGGCAGGTACTCAAGCTTGTTTAGTCCCAAATTTACGCGCGCATACTCGACGTTATTCAGCGCGGTTTGCAGGTCGGAATTTTGCTCCAGCGCGCTTTGGATCAGGGCGTTTAGCTGCGGATCGTTAAAGCTTTTCCACCACTGCGTGCTAACGTTCGTGCTCGCGTAATCCGCCTTAAAGCCGGTCTGTTTTTGCGGCGTGACGGGCTTGAAGTTGCAGCCGCAAAGTAAAATTCCAAGCGTCAAGGCGCTTAAAAGAGCGTTATTTATTTTCATCGTTCACCTCGTTAGTTTGGACTTTTTTACCGCGCCTATCAAGCCAAGCGTTGAAGCTTTCGAGCAAGTAGAAAAACAGCGGCACGAAAAAGATCGCGATCGTAGATGCCGCGAGCATTCCGCCTACGACGCCGGTTCCTAGCGCGTGGCGGCTAGCAGCGCCCGCGCCGGTGGCGATAACCATCGGAAGCACGCCCAGACCGAACGCAAGGCTCGTCATCACGATAGGACGGAATCTCATCTTGGCGGCCTCGACGGCGGCTTCCGCGATAGGGCGGTGGTTGTTTAGGTGCTCATTCATCGCAAATTCCACGATCAAAATCGCGTTTTTCGCCGCCAGACCGATTAGAAGCAGCAAACCGATCTGAAAATATATGTCGTTATTCAGCCCGCGGAAATATGTAAACACGAGCGCGCCGAATACCGAAAACGGCACGGCGGTAAGTACGGCAAGCGGCATGAGCCACCTTTCGTATTGAGCCGCCAGGATCAAAAACACGAAGATCATTCCAAATACGAATGCCTGCGCGCCCTTGCCCGTCTCGCTGACCTCTTGATACGCAGAGCCAGCCCAGCCGATCGAATATCCGCTAGGAAGCTCCTCTTTTATAACCTCTTGGATCGCGGCGATCGCCTGACCCGAAGTGTAGCCCGTATTTGGCTCGCCCATAATTAGCGCAGCCGGGAAGGCGTTAAATCTATTAACGGCATCGGGACCCAAAGAGCGCTCAAGCCTTACTAAAGAATTTAGCGGGATCAGATCGCCGCTAGCGCTGCGGACGTAGAGCGATTTTAAATCGTTAGGATCGTCTCTGTAGTTTTGCGTAGCGCGGATATAGACCTTGAATGTGCGGCCCATGAGGTTAAAGTCGTTGATGTAATACTGCCCGATGGTGGAATTTAGCACGGTGAAAATGTCGGCTATCTTAACGCCTAGCATTTTTACCTTCTCTTTATCTATATAGAGCTTATACTGCGGGAAATCGGTATCCAGCGTCGTTCGCACGAGCTTTAAAGCGGGGTGTTGATTGGCTTTGGCAGTTACGCGATCCATATCGGCGCGAATTTCATCGTAGCTCTTGCCCGTCGTGCTTTGCGCGTAGAGCTCAAATCCGCCCGTAAGCGAAAGACCCATAATAGGCGGCGGCGTGACGACGTAGGTCATCGAGTTGCGATCCGCGCCGTAGAGCTGCCCGTTTAGCGCGGCGGCTAAGGCGAAGTTGGAATTTTCATCACCCGGGCGATCTTTCCAGTCTTTTAGCTTCATAAAAAAAGCTCCCGCATTTTCTCTAAGCGCTCCGGCTAGCATATCGTATCCCGTGATTTGGGTTATATCTTTTACGTTTGGATACTTTTTAGCGATGTTTGCGATGAAATCCTGATCGGCTTCCGTTCTAGGCAGCGTAGATGCAGACGGAAGCGTAGTCATCGCCATAATCGAGCCTTTGTCTTCGTTAGGCACTAGGCCGCTCGGAGTAAGCTTAAGAAGCTCTATCATTGCATAGATGATGATACCTACAAAAACGAGGCTGATTAGTACGTGGCGAAGAACCATGCCGACGCCTGCGGCATAAATTTTAGTTGAGATGCTAAAAAGATTATTAAACCATCTTATAAAGAAAAAAGGCTCAGATTCCTTTTTTTGCAAGATTAGAGCGCAAAGCGCGGGCGTTAGTGTAAGGGCTACGAAGCCTGAAAAACATACCGAGGCTACGAGCGTTAATGCAAATTGCCTCTGCATAACCCCGGTAAAGCCCTCCATAAACGCAACCGGCACGAAAACCGCTGAGAGCACGAGCACGATAGAGATGACGGGCGCTACGATCTCGCCCATCGCTTTTGTGGTAGCCTCTTTGACGCTAAGATCCGGCTCCTCGTGCAAAATTCTCTCTACGTTTTCGATCACGATAATGGCGTCATCCACGACGATACCGATAGCTAAGATGAGCGCGAAAAGGGTGATTAAATTTATCGAAAATCCGAAGGCGTAAATTCCGATAAACGCGCCGCAGATCGATACGGGCGCAGCAAGCGTCGGAATGATCGTCGCTCTAAGGTTGCCTAAGAACATATACATAACGATGATGACGAGGATTAACGCTTCAATGAAAGTATGAATGACCTCTTCGATCGATACTTTTACGAAGCTAGTCGTATCATAGGCGACGCCATAGGTAAGCTCACCCGGGAAATTCGGCTTAAGCTCGTCTATGCGCTTATTTACCGCTTCGACTACGGCTAGGGCGTTGGCGCCACTTTGCATAAAGATAAGCACAGGCACCATCTCTTTACCGTTAAATTTCGCCGAGATATTGTAGCTTGCGCCGCCAAGTTTGACCTCGGCGACATCTTTTACGCGCAAGAAATTCCCATCTTTTTGCGCATGTATGATGATATTTTCAAACTCTTCGACGGTTTTTAAACGACCCTCAGGCTTGATCGCATATACGTAGGGATTGCCTAAGTTCATTGGCTGCTCGCCCATCTTACCCGCGGCGTATTGGCTATTTTGTTCGCTTATCGCGGCGATTATCTCGGCAGTCGTAACGTTAAATTTCTTAAGTAGCTCGGGCTTTACCCAGATCCTCATAGCATAGTCTTTCGTACCCAGCGCTTGAGCTTCGCCGACGCCCGGCACGCGCTTTAGCTCATCTACGACGTTGATAGCTACATAGTTTTGCATCTCTACGACGTCCATCTGCTCGCTAGGATCGTAAAACGCAAGCACCTCCAGCATCGTGCTGCTACGCTCGGTGACGGTTACGCCATAGCGGCGCACTTCGTCGGGAAGTAGCGTAAGAGCTGGCGTGACGCGGTTGTTTACATTGACTTTCGCATCTGCTGGATTTGTGCCGATTTGAAAATATACGTTGATACGAACGTCGCCGGAGGAGCTTGCTGAGCTTTCCATATAGATCATATTTTCAACGCCATTGATTGCATTTTCAAGAGGGGCTGCGACGACGTCGGCGATCGTTTGCGCATCCGCGCCGCTATATGTAGCGCTTACGACGATTTGAGGCGGCGTGAGCTGCGGATACTCCTCGACGGAGGAATTTTTAAGAGCCAAAACGCCCGCGATTACGATGATGATCGAAACGACGCAGGCAAAAACGGGGCGGTTGATGAAAAATTTAGAAAACATTATTTCCCGCTTTCTGCATTGCTCTGAGATGCTTCAGGCTGTCCCGCTACGTAAGGGTCTGTACTTGCGGGCACCGGAGTTACCTTGGAGCCCACGTTGATCTTTTTAAAATTATCCAAAATGATCTGATCGCCGTCCTGCAGCCCGCTTGAGATCGTCGCCGTGCGGGTATCTTGCGCCGCGATTTTGACCACCTTTTTAGCGACCTTTCCGTCTTGCACGACATAGACTATGGTGTTGCTAAGATCTTGCTTGAGCGCAACTTGCGGAATTTTAAAGCCGTTTTTCTGATAAAAGCCATCGACGCTTATTTTGGTAAAAACGCCCGGACGAATTTCCAAGCTTGGATTTGGAATTTGAGCTTTGGCGCTGACGGACGCGGTATTTGTATTGATGACGCTATCGATGAAGCTTAGCGTGCCGTTGTAGTCCTTGCCGCCGAGGTTTATGCTTACCTGACGACCCAGCTGCTTCCACTGCCCGTTTCTTAAATTTGCATCAAGCTCCAGTCTATCGACGTCCGCGATGCCGAATTCCACGTCGATCGGATCAAATTTAGAAAGCCTAACCAGATCCTCGCCAACATTTACGTATGCGCCTACGTCCTTTTGCGTATCGCCCGCCATGCCGTCAAAAGGCGCGGTAACGAGCGAGTGGTCAAAATCGATCTTGGCGCTTTTAAAATTTGCTTCGGCTACCATAAATGCCGCTTTTGCGGTATCGAAATCCTTTTGAGAGATCGTGTTGCTAGCTTTTAGCGCTTTAGCTCTTTTGTAGTCCGCCGAGGCGTTTTGCAGATTAGCGTTTGCGCTGTCAAATGCCGCTTGATAGCGCGAGCGGTCGATCTCGTAGAGTACGTCGCCCTTCTTGACGCTGTGACCCGGCTCGAAAAGCTGCTTTTCGATGGTGCCCGAAACCTGCGGCTTTAGCATTATCTCAAGCTCGCTTACGGTCTGTCCGTTAAATTTTAAAATTATCGGCACGTCGGCAGATTTGGCGATAAATACGCCAACCGGTAGCGCAGAAGCCTCGCCGCTTTGTTTTGCGCCGCTTTCCTCCTTTTTTTCAAAATAGGAGCAGCCCGAAACCAAAAATGCTGCGAAAATCAAACTGGCGACTTTTTTCATGTAAATTCCTCTATTTGGGTTAAAATTTTGCATTTGTAATAGCTATTACGAATAAATTATAAATTATAATAAAAACTATATAAATAAAACTTAAATTTAGCCCGTAAAATAATCTATCTGGGGAATTATAGCGGAATTTCGATATAATTGCGCTAAAATTTTAAAGGCTTTTTATGAAAAGAATTCTTACTATCGCGGGTTCTGATAGCGGCGGCGGTGCCGGCATCCAAGCCGATATCAAGACGATTAGCGCGCACAAGATGTTTGCTATGAGCGCTATTACGGCGCTTACGGCGCAAAATTCGCGCGGCGTATTCGGCGTGCTGGACGTTTCGCCAGATTTTGTAGAGGCACAGCTGGATGCGATTTTTAGCGATATCTTTCCGGACGCCGTTAAAATCGGAATGATCTCCAATGAGGGGGTTGCCGAGGCTATCGCAAAGAGCCTGAGCAAGCACGGCGCGAAAAACGTCGTCTTAGATCCCGTGATGGTCGCCACCAGTGGCGGAGTTTTGATGAAACAAAGCGCGCTACATGCGCTAAAATACGAGCTCGCCCCCGCCGCGGAGATCATCACGCCCAACGTGCGCGAGGCTGAGGTCTTGGCGGAGATGAAAATTTTAAGCTTGGCAGGTATGCGCGCCGCAGCGGTTAAAATTTCGCAGTTTTTCGGCGGCGCGATTTTGATTAAAGGCGGCGATCTTGCGGGTGCGAGCGCGGCTTGCGGCGCGACTTGCATTGCGGCGGAAGCGGATACGGCGGAAGCGGATACGGCGGAAACGGATACAGCGCGAAATTTTAATGCTTCGCAGCGCGAAGCGAGCGAAAATGGCGCACGTGAAAATTCTGCGAGTTCGACGAAGAGCGCAAATTTCGCGGCTGAAAATTTTACTAGCGAATGCAAAATTTTAACGGCGAGCGCGGAGCCCTCTTTTGAACAAAATTTATCCGCAGCGCCTTTAGATGACGGCTTTAAACTAAGCAGCGAGGGCGAGGATTCGAGAAATTTAGCGGTTGATATTTTGTACGAAAACGGCAAATTTTATGAGTTTTCCGCGCCTAAAATTTCTACGCGTAATACCCACGGTACGGGCTGCACCCTCTCAAGCGCGATCGCGTGCGCACTGGCGGCGGGGCTTAGTCTGCCCACAGCCGTCGCCCATGCCAAGGGCTTCGTGCGCAGGGCGCTCGGCTGGAGTGAGCAGATCGGGCACGGATGCGGCGCGATAGATCATTATTTTACGGTCCAAGATCCCTTCGGCGCGGACTTTGGCGGATCTTGCGCGAATGAAATCAAAATCATCGCCCCGGATTAAAATTTCAAGCGCTCGCCCAGATCCCCGCATTCGTAAAATTTCAAAATTCCGCTGCTATTAAATTTAACCTAGCGGCACAAGATCGTACAAACGGTTCGTCGCGACTTGTGATAAACGGCGGGATTGCGCGGCTAAAAAGCGTGCGCTACGGGGATATGCGCACTTAAAATTTTAGTTGATTTTTAGGCATCATAATCCGCGTAGAATTTTAAAGAATTTTTGAATTTTATTGTAGGGTTCGCGTTGCAAGTTAGGGCTTTCCTTATTTGCCTTATGCTATAGCCCTGCTTCGTGGCATTGTTAAATTTGCGTTATTTCTTATAGGTCTTTATACGCGAAAAAAGTGGATTATAAATATAAGCTAGTCATGCACTCACTGCTCACGTTACTACCTGCCTTCGCCCCTTCAAGGTAGATGCATCATTGTATGCCGACCATTGCGCTATACTTGCCGCAGCATTGCGACACCGCTGCGAATTCGCGATCCATTCCTTTCGTCTCATATTTGCTGAGCTTACTAAAATTCCAAATTTTCTAGCAAAAGAGTTATAATGGCTAAAATTACGTAAATTTAGGAATTTAAAATGCGCTGCAAAAAAGGACTACTACTCTTAATCATCGTCTCAGGGATAATCTCTGCCGCAGATAACTGGATCGCATCGCTACTGTTACCTAGCATCGCAGATACGTTTGGGGTGCAGGTAAGCGCCACCTCGACAGTTTTGACGGCATATCTGATCCCCTATGGCTTACTTCAGCCGGTTTACGGACATCTTAGCGATCGCTACGGCAGAGGTAAAATTTTAATTCTGCTAATGCTCTTTTTGGCGATATTTACGCTTCTTTGCTCCACTGCAAAAAGTCTAGCGTGGCTTGTTTTATTTCGTTTTTGCACGGGATGCGCGGCAGCGGGTATAATCGCTGTCTGCCTCGGCGTTATAGGCGATGCATATGACGAGAAGGATAGACAAAAAATCGTAGCGATATTTCTGGGTTCGGTATTTTTAGGGCAGGGGCTGAGTGCGGCTTTAGGCGGATGGGCAGTGGCTAGATTTTCTTGGAGGGAGATATTTTTAGCCTTTTCTGCGCTGTCTGCAGTATCTTTCGTATCACTATTTACGCTAAATTTCAAAGACGCTCCGAAAAGCGGAGGCGAAAGCTTCGTAAAATCCCTAGCCAGCTTGCGCGGCGATGCTGCACTTTTGAGAAGCTATTTTTTGGCTTTATGTAATGGCGTAATTGTGCTCGGGGCGTACTCATTCATAGGTGCTTATCTACTTAAAAAGTTGGGCTTGAACTCAAATTTTGCCGGAACATGTCTTATGCTTTACGGTGTCGCTTGCTTTTTGGCAGGAAACGCTGCTAGATATTTAAAAGAGAAGTTGCCGCTAAAAGAAATTCTATCCCTCGGCTTTTTGGCGTCCGCTTCGGCGCTGTGCCTTTTGGCGAGTTGCTTCGCTGCCACCGCATATGTAGGGACGTTTTTGCTGGGATTTGGCTATGTTTGCGCGCAGTCCGTCCTAGCAAGCGCGGCACTTCGTTGTGGCTCCGCCAAAGGTCTATCCTCCGGGATCATAGGCACGGCGATATTTTTCGGAGGCGGCATCGGTACTGCCGTAGGTGGCAAGGCGCTTGAATATTTAAGCTACCAAGGGCTATTTTGCGGCTTTGCCGCGTTAGCCGCCGCGCTGCTGATTTTTTACCGTGCAAACTTTAAGGGCACGCGTGAAATTTAATGCTCCGCAACAATAGCAGAATTTAAAATTAAGTATACTTCGCTCTTCGCTGCCGAGATATTTCATAAAATTACGCTATTTCAGGGCGCCGCATTGGCATCGTCGTAAATATCGCGGTGCATTGCATCACGCTGCCGCTTTTTCAGCTTCCGTGGTATGAGCACGTTTCGGAATTTTTCGGGCACGCGGTTTGGTTTTGGGCGATCGAAGTATTTCGTCGCGATCTACGAAATCGCGTAACGGGTGAGCCCGATCCCGCGGACCGCTCGGGCGCTTCGCTCTTCTAGCTAAATTTGGAATTCCGCTCCGTTTAGTGCGGAATTCCATCATTTTTTATAAACGCAGTAAAATCACGATAAATTTTTATGTTAAAATTATGATTAATAAAATTTCAAAAGGAGCGGCAATGAAATATAAAATTTTAGTTGCAACCTTTACGGCTGCTCTGGGCTTACAGGGAGCGCTTGCGAGCGATTTTGACGAGCAGGCTTGCGCGGCGCTAAAGGGCACGAAAATTTACGATGCAAAGATCGGTGAAGCGATCTGGAATCAAAGCGGCGAAATCGGCGCCGATAGGATGTCTGCGCTAACCGGCGGAGCCAAAAAGACGCTAAAAGCCGCACCGCACTGCATAATTCATGGCGAGATAGCCCCGCGCACGGGCTCGGACGGCAAGCATTACGGCATAAAATTTGAGCTGCGCTTGCCAGGCGATTGGAACGGCAAGCTGCTATTTCAGGGCGGAGGCGGTTTGGACGGCTTCGTAGCGCCGGCTCTTGGCGCCGTGCCTGTCCGTACTAGCACTGCAACACCCGCGCTTATGAGGGGTTATGCGGTCGTCACGACCGATTCGGGACATCCTACGCCTACGCCCGAGTTCGGATTTGAGCAGCAGGCGCGGTTAGACTATGCCTATCAGGCTATCGGCAAGGTCGCGAGCGTCTCAAAGCAGCTGGTTTTTGCGGCGTATAAAAAAGCGCCCGCGCACAGCTACTTTATGGGCTGCTCAAACGGCGGACGCTCGGCTCTGATGGCGGCGCAGAGGTATCCGCTGGAATTTGACGGCGTAATCGCGGCAAATCCGGGTTTTAGGCTTTCGCGCGCGGCGATCGCGGAGCAATGGGACAACCGGCAGCTTATGAAGATCGCGCCTAAAAACGCCGCGGGGGATAAAATTTTTGCAAACGCCCTTACGCAGGAGGATTTGGATAAGCTAAGCATGGCGGTTCTGGATAAATGCGACGCACTAGACGGGCTAAAAGACGGAATCATCGGCGCTTGGGAGCGTTGCGAGTTCGATCCCAGCGGACTTGATCTAGCTAAAGAAAAAATTTCTGCGATAAAGGCGATATTTGAGGGCGCAAAAAACAGCAAGGGCGAGCAAATTTACAGCGGCTGGTTTTACGATGCCGGAGTAAATCAGCCCGGCTGGCGCATGTGGAAGCTTGGCGACTCGCAAACGGCAGAGCCAAATGCTAGAAATATCGTACTCTCGAAAGGCTCGATGAATTATTATTTCTTGACGCCGCCGCAACCGGAGTTTGATCTGATGAACTTTGATTTCGATAAGGACGTAGAGCGAACATTCGAGACCGCGGCGATAAACGATGCGATTTCGACCAAACTCGATAGCTTCCGCGCTAATGGCGGCAAACTTATTATCGTAACGGGCGTCTCCGATCCCGTATTTTCGGCGATGGATCAGCGCGATTGGTTCAAAAAGCTAGTGGAAACGAACGCGAATGCGGACGAATTTGCGCGATTTTTTGCACAGCCTGGGATGAATCACTGCGGTGGCGGTAATGGCATCGATGACGTCGATCCGCTAAGCGCGCTTGAAGCGTGGCGCGAGCAGGGAACGGCTCCATCTAGTCTGCTAGGCAAAAGCACGAGTCGCGCGGGCAAGCAGATCCCTATCTGCGCGTATCCAAAAGTGGCTACCTACGTAGGCGGCGACGAAAATAGCGCGAGTAGCTTTGAATGCAGATAAAATTTATTTAAAGGAGTAAATATGAGAGGTAAAATTTTAATCGCGGCCTTTACAGCGGCGCTTTTGTGCGGCTGCGCAGCGCACGATGCAAAGCTGGGCAAGGCGGCAAATGCAATGGATAAGAGGGGCGAAGCGGCGGCTGCGGACTGCGGCGCTAGTGAGGGCGTCTGCAAAGTGCCCGCCGTGCAGGGGCCGATGGTAGGCGGCGGCACGGATGAGCACGGCTGCTTGATCGCCGCAGGGCAAAGCTTTTCAAAGATCAAGAATGGCTGCGTGCAGGTTTTTGACGTCGCGGACGTGAGGCTGCACGATCCGGATAACGCTACGCTTGCGATCTACGGGATATTTTCCGCGGATAAAAGCAGGGTAGAAATCTTTTGGGCGAGCTTGCCGCAGAGCGAAATTTTAAGCAAAGTTAAGGGTGGCTGCTACGTCTCGAAGGACGGAAAAATTTCGCTGCTAAAAACAAAAAGCGGCAAGGGCTATAAGATCCACAGAAAATAGCGGGTGAAATTTTAAGCCCGCTAAATTTCGCGCGCCGCGGAGAAATTTAATCCAAGCGCGCCAGGACTTAGGCCGGCTCAGCAGGCTAAGCCTTAAATTTAGAGCAAATTAATACCGAGCTGATTCGATTATTCGCGGTATCTGCCGCCGATGAAATTTAATCAAAGGAGCAAAAATGAGAAAAACGGCTTTGGTCGTGGGCGCGACGGGAGCGGTCGGGTGCGAGATCGTGCGAGGGCTTTGCGAAACCAAAACTACGACAAGATCGTCGTCTGGGCGCGTAGGGAGCTAAAGTTTAGCCACGAAAAACTTGAGGTGCAGATCGTAAATTTAGATAAGATCAAAGAGATAGAGCCGTGCGACATAGACGAGATTTTCTGCGCGCTGGGCACGACGATGAAGCAAGCCGGTAGCCGCGGGCAGTTTTACAAAGTGGACGTGAGCTACCCCGTAAATACCGCAAAATGGGGCATCGCCGCGGGCGCTCGCCGTTTCGTGCTTATCTCCGCCTACGGCGCGGACGAACGGTCGAGATTTTTCTACATGAGAGCAAAGGGCAAGGCCGAGAAAAAGATCGCCGAGCTGGGCTTTGAAAGCCTGCAAATCGCTAGGCTACCCGCGATAAAAAGCGAGCGTAACGAGTTACGACTCAGCGAGCTCTTTACGATCTGGCTGTTCGGGCTTTTGCCGAAGGGGATCTTGACGAACTACCGCCCGATGAGCGCGCAAAAATATCGCCGTCGTCGTCATCGCCGCCGCGCAAACGTAGAGCAAAGGCGTGCAAATTTATCATCCAAAAGAGTTTGCGTAGCAGCTCGAATTTGAGGGGCTTGCAGGATTAGGCAAAATTTGCAAGCCCTCGCCTCGTAAATTTAAATTTATCCCGGGATAATCAAATTTGCGCGCTTGCCTCAACGAGCGTTTAAATTTACAGCTACCTAAAAGCAAAATTTGATAGAAATTTGGAGCTTTGACCTCAGTGCGCGTCGCCGCCTTTGTGCGTTTATAGTTCTCTGCGCGAGGGCTCAAATTTAGCGTGGAAAAAGCTCGCGCTAAAAATCTCCAAGACCGACAAAATAGCCAAAAATAGCGACAAACCCGCAAAGAGCCCGTAAATAGGCGCTTTTGTAGCGAGTATAAAACGAGCCGTTTTCTATGTAATATATTTTACAAATTTACATTATCTATTTATAAAGCCAACGTATAATCACGCAAAAAAATATAAAGGAGCATACTTATGAAGTATACGGGAACTACGTATAGGCCACCTTACGAGGCTAACTCTTTGCTGGTGCAGGCGACTTAGGGCTGTAGTCACAATCGCTGCGCATTTTGCACGATGTACCACGACGTCCCGTTTGCGGTCGAATCGATCGAGCAAATAGAGCGCGATTTGCCCGAGGCTAGGCGCTATAATCCCTTCGTCAGGCGCATTTTTTTGCTAAACGGCGACGCTTTTTCGCTGGATTACGAGACACTTAGCGCCATAGGCGAGAAAGCGTCCAAATTTTCCCCGAGGTCGAGGCCATCGCCTCTTACGCGACGATCACGGGCATCGCCAAAAAGAGCGACGAGGAGCTGCAAAATTTGCGCAAGCTTAGATTTAACAGTATGAATATCGGCTCGAGTCGGGTCACACGCAGACCCTTAAACTGCTTAAAAAAGGCTACGATGCCGACGAGGCCAAGGCGCAGCTGCTTAGGCTAAAAAGATTCGGTTACGACTTTTGCCTAAATATCGTCGTCGGCGGCGGGATGCAGTTTTCAAAAGAGCACATCGACGAAAGCGCGAAGCTCATAAACGAGGTGCAGCCTTGGATGGTTTTTCTCATGACCTTGTTTCTGGCTAAAGGAAGCGCGCTTTATAGCGTCGCACAAAAGGGTAAATTTACCGAAAATACCGCAGGCGAGAATCTGCTGGAGGAAATGCGCCTAATCGAAGCGCTCGAGCTAAAAGACACGCAGATACTGGGGATGCACCCTAGCAACTCCGTACCCCTCGCGGGAAGGCTACCGCAGGATAAGGACAGGCTGCTGGCGGCGCTAGAAAAAGGCATAAAAGCTAGGAGCGAGGAGTTTTTTCCTCTCGCCCGCAAAGAGGCGCCGAGGGCAGGTACATTAGCTAAAAATTTAAAGGAAAAGAATATGAAAAATTTTAATCAATCGACAAAACTGTGCGAAATTTTGGGTGTCAGCTTGCCTATCGTGCAGGCTCCGATGAATAACGTAACAAATGCCGCATTGGTAGCTGCCGTATCAAATGCCGGCGGAATGGGCGTGCTGGGGCCAAATGCCGGCAGAGACTCTGAAAATTTAAACACGAAAGAGCGATATAAACGAGAATTTGAACGTATAAAGTCGCTAACTAATAAGCCTTACGGCGTAAATATCGTTTGTCGAAACGATAATGACAAAAAATATGCGCTAAAGGTTATGGAAACGGCATTTGAGGCTGGCGTAAAGGCGTTTTTCTTTGTCGGCATAGCGGAAACGGAGCTATTTAAATTTATAAAAGATAACGGCGGAGTTTTGGTGCATAGAGCGCTTACGCCAAGCGCAAATTCGGCTCGCGCGGCACAAGAAGAGGGCGCAGATATTATAATTGCCACGGGATACGATGAAGGAGGAGTGGGCCCGCAAAATAAAATAGGTACTTTTAGCATCGTGCCGATCATCGCCGATGCCGTGAGCGTGCCTGTGATGGCTGCGGGCGGGATAAACGACATTAGAGGCGTACGAGCAGCCTTTGCGCTTGGGGCTAGCGGTGTTTACGTGGGTACTAGATTTATCGCTAGTACCGAGTGCCCGGCAGCGCAACCGGCAAAAGAGAGCATCGTATCTATGGGCTCTAGCGAGCTGTTTTTTGTTTCGGACTATCAACGCGTAGTGCCGAGTAAATTTGCCAAGGAGCTAAACGCAATGTATCTAAACGGCGACAAGGAAGTAGTGGCGCAAAAAATCGAGCGACTAAATCCGCTAAGGCTCGCAATGATAGATGGCGATATAGAAAATGGCATAATATACGTAAATTCTGGTATTAGCCTAATAAAAGAGATAAAAAGCGCCAAAAAAATCGTCGGCGAGCTTATGGCCGATTTTGTTTAATAAGATGGATAAATTTGCCAAATTTAGGCTATTATCGGCAAAAAATAAAATTTAAATTTTATCAAACCAAAGAAGAAAAAATGTCACTAAAACCTGTCGAACTTCACAAAGCGTATCGCCTCATAAATCACGGGCCGACCGTCATGGTCTCGGCCGAATTTGACGGCGTGCGGGACATCATGAGCGCGTCATGGGTCTGCCCTCTGGACTACGACAAGCTAACGGCCGTCATAGGTGCTAGCTCTTTTACCCGCTCGCTTTTTGAAAAGAGCGGCAAATTTGCCGTGCAGGTGCCTTTCGTCTCGCAGGCGCAATTCGTCGCCAAGATGGGCACGACAAGTATGCGAGGGGGCGCGGGCAAGCTTGAGGGTGTGGAGATGTTTTACGAGCGGAACGTGCCGATGGTGCGGGGCTGCGCGGCGCTTCGTGCTCGTATCAGCTCCGGGTGCGAGCGAAGGTTCGCTAAGCTTTTATCTGCGCGCTAAAGGGCAGATCGAGCGGCGCGTGAGCGAGCTTGGCTTTGACAGCCTTCAGATCGTCCGTCCGCCGATAATCCTCGGCGAGAGGTCGGATACTCGCCTGCTAGAACGGCTTGTGGCGGCGGTTTTTAAACTGCTGCCCGCCTGCGTGCTCGGTAAATTTAGACCGCTTAGCGGCGCACATATTGCCCGCTGCGAGCGTGATTTTTAGCTCAAAATCCTATAAAAATTCGCTCATTTTTTCTCTTTATTTTGTTTGATCTCCTCAAGACTTAGACCGCTTTTACCGATGCTGTCCATACTGAGCGTTTCGATCATCACGAGTATTGCGGCTGGGTCTTTGCCTAATACGCGCGCTAACGTGTCCGTAATCTCGGCGATGATTTGCTTTTTTTGCTCTTTTGTAGGCTCTGGAGCGGCTACTTTTATATTTACGAATGGCATTTTCTCTCCTTAAATTTGATAAAGCAGGGCTAATTATATCAAATTTTAGACTGTTACCCGTCTCGTTTACGTTCTAAAATTTAAGTAGATATATTAGAATTTAACTTTAAATTTGATTTAAAGCTAGTATGATTATTATGTGATTCGGTAGTAGTAAAATTTGATAAATTTACCCAAAAGGAGCGAATATGCGTAAGAATTTTTTCGGTTCTATCGTTTTGGCTGCGGCCTTGGCGAGCGGCGCGCTTATAGCGGTGCCGCAGACTGCGAGTGCGGGCGTTTTGGCGCATCAGGTAAAAACCCAGGGCGAGCTTGGCTCGGTGTTTATCAACCCATACGACGTGGCGCCTCTGACTGCGATCATCGATCGCGCGGGCAAGGACATCAAGGATATCCACGTGCGGGTGCTGGGCAAACCGAACGGCGGCATCGACATCGCCTATAACGTCTCCGAGCATGCGCTACTGACGCACGACGGCGTGCCGATCTGGGGGCTATATCCGGACTATCTAAACGAGGTTGAGGTAAGCTACGTTTTTAACGGCGAAAAGAAGGTCGAAAAGTATAAAATTTACGCTCAGCCGATCGTGACGTATAGCCGTGATTTTAGATTTAGCCACATGCAAAAGATGAAGGTTAAAAAGGTCGATCCTGCGTTTAAAAACAGGCTCTATCTCATCAACAACACGATCACGAGCGTTTATAAGCCGCTTGATTGGAAAAACGGGGGTGCCGCTAGCTGGAATGATTTCACCGAAAATTTCATCGTCGATACTCAGGGCGAGGTCAGATGGTATCTGGACTATCAGAAATTTTACGACCGCAGCGAGCGCAGAGTGATGGACGGCGGCATGATGATGGGCTTTCATCAGCTGCCAAACGGCGATCTGAGCTGGGGCATGGCGCAGCGATATATGCGCTACGATATGATGGGCAAGGAGGTGTATAATCGCGAGCTGCCGCGCGGCTACATCGATCTTAGCCACGAGGTGATGCCGCTTAAGGGCGATCATCTGCTGCTTCGCGTCGGTAAATACAACTACCACCACGCAGACGGCAGGCTCTCGCACACGATCAGAGATCACATCATCGAAGTGGACGGCAGCGGCAAGGTCGTGGACGAGTGGGATCTGAATGAAATTTTCGGCAAAAACGTCTATCGCAGCAACCTAATCAAGGCTCTTGACGCTCGCGCCGTGTGCCTAAATATCGATATGGACGCCAAAGAGATCAAAATCAGCGACGATCTGCCTTTTGGCGACGTGACCTCGACCGGCACCGGACGCAACTGGGCGCACGTAAACTCGATCTCGCACGATCCTAGCGACGACGGCATCATCCTCTCGCTCCGCCACCAAGGCATCGTTAAGATCGGTCGCGACAAAAAGGTAAAATGGATCCTAGCAAGTCCCGAGGGCTGGAGCGCGGACTTTAAAGAAAAAGTACTAGTGCCCGTGGATAAAAACGGCAACAAAATCAAATGCGAGAACTCAAAATGCGAGGGCGACTTCGACTGGTCGTGGACGCAGCACACCGCGTGGCTCACTCCGCGCTACGATAACAAGGGCAGCGTAAAGCACATCAGCGTATTTGACAACGGCGACGGCCGCGGCATGGAGCAGCCTGCGCTAAAAGAGGAAAAATACTCGCGCGCGGTCGAGTACAAGATCGACGAGAAAAAGGGCACCGTCGAGCAAACATGGGAGTTTGGCAAGGAGCGCAGATTTGACTTCTATAGCGCGGTTACGAGCGTCGTGGAGTGGCAAAAGGATAAAAGCACGTATTTCATCTCAAGCTCGAACGTCTATCTGCTAAAGCCCGATAAAACGATCAAAATGGTGCTCGTCGAGATCGATCCGAAAACAAACGACATCAAATTTGAGATGGACGTGGAGTCCGCGTCTAGAGACGACGTAGCCTACCGCGCGATGGTGATCGATCCGAATATCTTTGAGTATTAAATTTAGCTAAATTTAGCCTTTGCTCGCCGTTTGGCGCTAGTTGCCGCAGCGAGCGGGGCTAAATTTTGTGCTGCCTGCAGCCGTAGGTCGGAATTTTGCCCGCTATATTTACTTGCCGCCGCCAAATTCCGGCACTTGGCTAGATTGCGTTTTGCCGCTTCGCGCTTTTGATGTTCTGCAGTGCGGCGAGCGGGGATTTACGGTGCGGCGGGATTAAATTTGAAAGAGGAATTTAGCCCGCCGTTTCGCTAAAAGGGAGGAGTTTTAAAACTATATCGGATACCATCATAGCGGAATGACTTACCGCTTTGCAGGATAAAAAATGACAAAGAATATTACCGTTTGGATTTTTAGCGTACTGTTTTTGCTGATTACTTGTGCAGGGATCAAAGATTTTTATCAAACGATGAGCTATGATGAAGTTTATATCGGCAGTCATTTTGGAGCAGGAGGTCTGATTTATTTCAAAGATTATCCTTTATTATTGGCTATTTTATTCGGTATTACAGTATTCTTACCTCCTATAAGCGTTGTTATGGTGCTGCTATTTCGCAAGAAAGTAGCTGCTTCTATTATGATGTATGCTCTTGCGGCAATGGTGTTTTTAGATATCTATACCTTTTGCTTTCGTAATCGCTGGCAATTATTAGGGGAACAAACCTCTATATTTGATATAGCGATCTTAGGGATATATCTTTTATACTACTTATACCTTTTGTTGCTAAAGAAGTACATAATTAAGTAGAGGAAAAGTCGCTATCGACAAGCGGGGATATTGCGATGCGTGAAAACGCCCAAGTGCGGTATAAGGTACTTGAGAATAGAGCCCAAGGAGCTAGGCTCTTAAAATAACGGCGCTATGCTTGGTTAAATTTAGAATTTACGCGGCGGATTGGATTCGAAATTTAACCCGCTTGCTTAAATTTTACCCACCGCGTCGTTGAAATTCGGCTTATCAAAATTTGCCGAATTTTATCTTTTAAGACCTAAATTCTACTCGCTTATAAAATATTTCTGAGCGTAAGCGGCGTCGTTGTAAAGTCCTTCTCCGTATTTGTCTTTACCGTAATTTTTAATGATCTCTTGCCCTGTGCTTGAAGCTACGAAATCTATAAAATCTTTCGATTTCTTGCTTTCGGTAGTATCGCTATCGTTTTGTCTTAGGGCACAATACGTATTTATTAGATATTTATCGCCGCGAAATAGAATTTCGCTGGATTTTATATCTTTTTTTGCCACGACCCAAGTACTACTATCGCTCATAAAATATGCTCCGTTTTTATCGGCTTTTAAAAGGGTTGCTAACATAAAATCTTTATTTGCCTCGTACCACTGGCCTTGCGGAGTGATATTTGCCATTTTCCAGATACTAAGCTCTTTTTTATGAGTTCCGGAGTTGTCCGCCCTGGTATAAAAAAGGCTTTGAGATTTGGCTATATCGGTATATGCTTCTGTTGCGCTTTGGGCGGTTTTTATCTTTGCGGGATCACTTTTGGGTCCTACTATAAAAAACTCGTTTGATCCGATCAATGTCCTTTGCGTAGCCCAGCCCTCTTTTACGGCGCTTATTTCTGCCTTTGGAGCGTGGACCATAGCGATATCTATCTTTTTGTTTTTCAAGAGTTCGAGAGTCTGACCGCTTCCTGCTTTTATCCAGCAAATTTTGGTGTCGTTTGCCTTGCTAAATTCATTAGATAGAACTTCGAGTAGCCCAAGCTCTCCCGGACTTCCCGTAGCAAGCTTTAGCTCTGTTTTTCCATCTCCATACACTGCGGTGCACTCACTCGCCATCAAACTGGCGCATAGAAAAATTGCGATACAAATAGACTTTTTCATATCCACTCCTTGTTTTGAAATGTAAAATTTCGGGCATTATACAACTAAGGAACTTAAACTCGAAATGGTTAAAGAATTAAAAAAGGAGCTCATTGCTTAGATTTTATTTCAAATTTACCCTTTATTTTATACAATCTTTAAAAATTACCGCAAAGGAATTCGATGAAAATGCTTTCTAAATTTATACGAATTTTAGCCGTCGTTTGCTTGCTTGGCGTAGGCGCAAACGCGCTAGAGGAGGGCGTTAATTATCAAGTGCTGCAAAAGCCGCTAA
>NZ_CALIMW010000020.1 GCF_938045405.1 uncultured Campylobacter sp.
CCTATGAGCCTTTTGCATTCATCTATCAAAATCACAAAAATCGCATTTGCGTTATTAAAATTGCAGCGCTACTTGGCAATATAGGCTAATTCGCATAAAATCAGCCTACGCACGCTAAAATTTAATCAATAATGTAATTTGGTAAGATTTGTCGCGATAAAATAGCCTTATTATCATGCTTATCTTTAAAATTTACTCCATTGCGCCGCTCTAATTAAGGCTAATTTATTAGGATTTGATAAATCGCGAATGCCCGGTCTCTGCAGCCGCATCTATTAACGCAATAGCGGATAAATTCTATGCCCTTTTATTCAATAGTGCGACTACGCGAAGAGGCGTATTAAAATATCGCTGAATTGATTGAATTTTGAAATTTTTGATCTTTAAAATATCGCAATACAGCTAGATCGTAAAAATTTCATATTATTTGGATTGTTCATACTATTTGAATTGATTGTTAAAAAGTAGATTCGGGAGCATAGCCCCGAATCTACGGATAAGATTAAATTCTTAGAATTTAATCGGATGGTGGTGGAAGTCGTCGTAAACGACCTTGTTGGTCTGAAACTTAATGCGCTTAAGCTCGCGGATACGCAAAAATTCCTCTTCATCGATCTTTTTAATCTGAATCGCCGCCTTAAACGTAGGCGTTTTGGCGATTAGATCCCAGCCGCCGCTCGTTAGCTCGTTGCAGCAGCTCTCCCAGTAGTGATAAGACATCTGAATGATACCATCCATTATACATTCGGTGATGTCCGCCTTGATCGCGATATAGCCGTAGCGGCTCCACGCGACGATGAAATCGCCCTGTGAAATTCCGTATCGCTCGGCGAGTTTCGGATTCATTTCCGCAATCGGTCCTATCGCGTCGCCGCCCTGCTCGACGGTCTTAGAGCGCCTAGTCATCGCGCCTCCTGCGTACTCGTAAACCTTACGCGTAGTTAGAAGCTGGATCGGGAACTCCTCGTCGGTCTTCTCGTCCACGGAGCCTGCCATTACAGGATAATCTTTCGGCATATTCATACGCTTTGCGAATTCCTCTTTGGCGCTTTCGATCTTGCTCTTATCATCCACGAATAGAACCGGGACGAAATTTCCTTTACCGTCCGGAGTAAAGAATTTCTTATCAAGATACAATGCAGGTCCGCCCATAGAATTCTCATCAGGGCACGGCCAGTGAAGTCCGTGGTATTTTTTGATGCGGTAATAGCTCATTCCGCCGTAGTTGTGTGGAGCTACCCTGCGCACCTCTTCCCAAATCTGCTCAGGAGATTGGAATGTGAAATAATCTCCTAGACCTAGGCGTCTGGCAAGCTCGCAGATGATAGCCCAGTCTTGTCTAGCTTGTCCCGGAGGGGCAACTACAATCTCGCTATGCTGTACGCGGCGCTCGGCGTTAGCATAAGTGCCCTCCTTCTCGCCGCTGCAAGCTCCAGGAAGCACGACATCTGCTTTGCGACTCGTCTCAGTTAAGAAAATATCTTGGATCACATACATCTCTACCTGCGAAATCGCGCGCAAGAAGTGGTTTGCGTTCGGATCGGTCATAACCGGGTTTTCACCCATCGTCCAGAAGAATTTTACCCTACCATCAAGAATTGCGTCAGGCACTTCGGTTTTATGAATGCCGATCTTGCCATTTAGATGACCTTTTGGCAAATTCCACTGGCGCTCAAACCAATCACGGGCACTTTCGTCGGTTACGGCTTTATAGCCGGTAAATACGTTAGGAAGCATTCCCATATCGCAGCAGCCTTGAACGTTTTCTTGTCCACGGATCGGTAGATCGCCGCTTCCGAGCTCGCCCACATTGCCCGTTACGAGCATTAAATTTGAAATGTCGCAGACCGCGCCCACGCCGTGGTTGAAGTGAGTTACGCCCATGCCGTGCGTGATGACCGCAGGTCGCGTAGTAGCGTAAATTCTAGCCGCTTTTCTAATATCTTCAGCGTTTAACCTAGTGTATTTAGCTACGGCCTCAGGCGAATAATCCTTAACCGCCTCTTTTACATATTCAAAACCCTTGGTGTATTTATTAACGAATTCATGATTTACCAAATCCTCGTCGATAATAGCATGGATTAAAGCGTTTATAACCGGGATATTGTGCTCCGGCTCAAGCTGGAGGTGGATATCTGCGCGATTTGCAAATTCCGTCTTAACCGGGTCAATTACGATGAGTTTAGCTCCTCTATTTAGCGCTCTTTGAACGTGCATAGCTACGATCGGGTGACCATTTTCCGGGTTTGAGCCGATCATCATAATGCAGTTGCTGTGAGTTCCGATCTCCGTGAAGCTATTTGTAGCCGCTCCGTTACCGATTGTTTTGGCAAGACCTGCCACAGTCGGAGCGTGTCAAATGCGCGCGCAGTGATCGATATTATTCGTACCTAAAATTCTAAGTAGCTTCTGCGCTACGTAGTTATCCTCATGCGTACAGCGTGCGGAATAGTTTCCGGCTATCGCGTCGGCGCCGTATTTTTCTTTAACTTCGAGCATCTTTTTAGCAACCAGATCAAGCGCTTCATCCCAGCTAGCTTCGACCAAATCGCCGTCTTTACTAAATTTGCCATTCTTTTTACGAATTAGCGGAGTAGTAAGCCTATCTCTAGAGCCTACGTAATTCCATCCGTAATAACCTTTCAAACATAAACAACCTTGATTTACGGGGTTGTCGCTTACGCCGGTTGCGGATTTGATATAATTGTCTTCCGCAGTCAGCTCGATTTGACAGCCTGTGCCACAATAAGGGCATATGACCTTGCCTTTATTCGCCATATTTTCTCCTTTCGAAAATACTAAACATGCAAAATTACCATATATGCAATTTCGGCACAATTATATAAATTCTTACCTAAAATAAAATTGAAATTTTGCCTTAAGCTAAAAGAATTTTTTCAATTATAATTAGGAGTAAGTTAGGGTAATTTCAGTAGTAATTTAAATTTTAAAATATACTTTAATACTGATATACTAGACTTTTAAAGCAAATAATCAACGAACCGGTTTAAAAAAGAAATTAGTTTTTAAATTTAAGCTTTTAAAGCAAATTTATCAAATAAATTCCAAATATCGTCAGATAAATGACGGAATTTTTTTACGGACTTAAATATAATTACACCAAAATTTTTAGTAAAAAATTTTTAAAATTCCTTAAGTCAAGGAGAAAGGTATGAAACAACATAAATTTGTAATCTGCGATTACAAACGATGTATCGGTTGCACGACGTGCATGGCGGCCTGTTACTCAAGTGCCTACGAGCGCGGCAAGCTTGCTAAATCGCGACTTACCGTGCTTAGACAGGCTTACGGCGTTATGCCTACGCAGTGCAGGCAGTGCGATGACGGACCATGCGCAAATGTCTGCCCTACCGGTGCGCTTCGCTTCGATAATAACTATATCGAATTACACGAAGAAATTTGCATCGGATGTAAGATGTGTACGCTCGCCTGTCCTTATGGCGCGATCAGCTCGAATGCAGAGCTTATGCCGTCAGTAAATTATGCGGTCGAGCCGAAGTATTATCTCGAGATCGAAAGCCAAGCGGGCGCCAAAAGCACCGCCATCAAATGCGATCTATGCAACGGACGCGAGAACGGTCCTGCATGCGTCGAGGTTTGCCCAACTAGCGCTATCATTATGATAGATCCTAAAGAAGGTAAGCATAAATTGGGCTTTGCGATAGACTACGATGCGGCTAATGCTTTTGCAAAAGACGTGTTAAACGGCGAAATCAGTTGCGTCGCCAAAAAAGAAGGAGGCGCAAAATGATAAGCGTCTATACTTTATTTATCGTCAGTGCAGTAATTAGTATTCTTTTATACTGCGCTCCAAAAACTGCCGTTAAGGTGGGATTTGGATTAGGTGCTATCAGCTGTTTTTATGCGATGTGTCATTTCGTAGCCAATATGGGCGTAAGCGATAGCTTCGTTTTGGGCGGCACTTTCTTATATGCGCCAAAATTTGCTTTAAGTCCGCTTGGAAATTTCTTCAGTTTCGTAGTCGTTTTCATAGGCTTTGCAAGCAGCGTTTATGGCATGAGCTATGCTGAGGAATATATCGGAAAGGCAAATATCGGCGTTTTTGCATGTTTATTTAATACCTTCATCTTATCTATGCTTTTAGTCATCAGTGCGGATAATGTATTTTGCTTCGCTGTTTTATGGGAGCTTATGACGCTAATCTCGTCATTTCTAATCATAGTAAACGATGGCAAAGGCACGCTCAAAGCCGTTATGGTATATCTAGGCATAGCGCAGATCGGTGCATTTTGTATCACCTGTGGATTACTTATCATTGCAAACTACGCAGGAAGCTTCGAATTTGCGGAGTGGGGAAAAGTAAATATGCCGATGGGCGCTTCTGTAGCAGCATTCATCTTGTTTTTGGTCGGCTTCGGCTCAAAAGCGGGAATGTGGCCTTTTCACGTTTGGCTACCGCAAGCTCACCCTGCGGCTCCATCGAATGTCTCTGCACTGATGAGCGGCGTTATGATTAAAGTAGCGCTCTTTACGCTTGTTAAATTTACGCTATTTTTGCCGCTAAGCATCTATTTTGGGCTTGCAGTTTTGATCCTAGGAGCAGCCAGCTCGCTTTTTGGCGTTTTATACGCGTTGTGCCAGCACGACTTTAAGGCGCTTCTTGCGTATCACTCGGTCGAAAATATTGGAATTATCCTACTAGGTCTTGGCACTGGAATTTACGGTGTCGCAGCAGGCAATGTAACGCTAGCCGCAGTTGGATTTTTAGCAGGCTGTTACCACGTGGTAAACCACGCGATATTCAAAGGTCTTTTATTCCTATGCGCAGGCTCTGTAATCCACGCTACTCATACGCAAAATATGGACGTGCTAGGAGGACTAGCTAAAAAAATGCCTCTAACTGCCGTCGGTATGTTTATCGGTATTATGGGTATCGCAGCGCTTCCTCCGGTAAACGGCTTCGTTTCAGAGTGGTTTACCTATCAAGGAATGCTTCAAGGTGCTAAGGAAAGCGGAATTTTCATTAGATATGCTTTCTCTTTAGCAGTGGTCGCTCTTGCACTTACCGGCGTTTTGGTCGGCATGCACCTTAAGCTTTATGCGGTAATCTTTGCAGGAACCCCAAGGGATGAAAAAATTTGGGAAAATGCAAAAGAAAGCCCTCTAGGAATGGTTTTAGGAATGATCATTTTGATGATAGGCTGCGTAGGATTTGGCGTAGGCGCACACTTTATAGTGGGTTACATTATGGAGGCGGTAAATTCTATCACTTCCAATAGAGAATTTGTCGCAAGCCTAGGCGCTTCGTCAATCACTTCGCCTTTGGGAAGTATCGTTTCAACTCCTCTTATTGCAGTGATTTTGTGTTCTACAATGCTGCTTCCGTTTATCATCCTAGCGGTTATGAAAGCAAATCGCGACAAACCTCGTGAGACCGATCCTTGGGCGTGCGGCTTTAAATATAGCCCTCGCATGCAGATAACTGGCGGTCCTTTTACCGGCGATTTAAGAAAGATTATGGACTGGTTATTTAGAGGTCATAAACGCAGAATAGAGCAAAACGGCTACTTCGGACCGATCGAGTATCACAACCACCCACAAGACATTTGGTGGACGATAATTTATCAACCGGTAATCGATTGGAGTAAGAAGATCGCCGATAAGATAGGAATTATTCAAAGCGGCTATGCAAATTTATATACGCTTTACATCCTAATCTATCTTTGCGCGATACTGGGCGTCGGATATTTCTTGATCTAGGAGGTTTAAGATGCAGACTATACAAACTATATTTTTAATGATATTTCAAGTCGCGGTTATCGTCCTAGTCGCTCCACTCTTCGACGGTATGGCGAGAAAACTTCGAGCCAAGCTTCAGTCGAAACAAGGAAGCGATTTTTTCCAGACTTACCGCGATATTATTAAGCTTTTTAAGCGCGGCAGAACCGTTCCTGCGTGCAGCCACTGGGTATTTAGGTGGGCGCCGTTTTTCCTTTTCGCTACTTCGGCAGCGATTTTGGCGGCTATTCCTATTACATACAGCGATCCAACCACCGATAAAATTTTCGGAGCATATTCGGATATTTTCGTTATCTTATATCTAGGCGCGCTTTTGCGCTTCGTATTTGGTGCGGCTTCGATAGATAGCGGTAACCCTTTTGCGGCAACCGGCGGTGGACGTGAGCAGATGCTTGCCGTTTTTGTCGAACCTGTGATGATGATGTGCCTAATCGTAGTAATGATGGCTGCGGGAACTTCAAATTTAGTTGAGATTCAGGGGATGGTACGCAGCGGTCAGATCGGCTATCAAATTCCAAGCTTTGCCGTCGCCTCGATTGCATTTTTATGGTGTATGTATGTCGAGACCGGCAGAAAGCCATTTGATCTTGCCGAAGCCGAGCAAGAGCTTCAAGAAGGACTTTTGGGCGAATACGCAGGCAGCGATTTGGGCTTAGTGCAAGCGGCGCTTATTTTGAAGCAGTTTGCGATGATCGGATTATTCCTAACGATATTTGAGCCGTGGAATTTTAGCAATCCGTTTTTAGCGATCATAATCTTTGTGCTAAAAACTGGCGTATTTTACGTAGCAGCCGTTTTCATCGACAACTTTGGACCACGCTTCAGAATGACTTCGAGCATGCGCAAAATTTCATGCGGCGCTCTTGCCATTGCTTTTGCGGCATTAACGCTTTACGTAGTAGGATTTTAAGATGAATAGTATCGATATTTTAGCAATTTGTATGATCGTAACGTCACTCGCGGTATTCGGACTTAGAAATTTAAAACTTTCGATCGGAATTTACGCGATTCAGACGCTATTTTTGGTAAGCATATTTTTTATGCTGTATTCTAACTTCAATGCGCCGCAGCTTAGAATTTGGGCGATAGTGGCGTTTTTTACGAAGGTTATTTTCGTGCCAGGAATTTTATTTTGGCTAGTTAAAAAGCTGGATGTGATCAGCGAGGATGAGCCGGTAGGCGGCTTTTTCGTAAGCCCCGTTATTGCGATGGGATTTTCGCTAGCGATTGCGATGACAATCAATCCGATCTTGCTTAAATTCTCTCTTATTCAAGAAAGAATCGTTCTAATAGCGGCGGTAACCGTATTTATGATGGGAATTTTCGGCTTCATGCTAAGAAATTCTTTCATCAAGCAAATTCTAGCCTACTGCCTCTTTGAAAACGGCATCCACCTAAGCCTTGCACTTATGGCTTACAACTCTCACGAGCTAGTCGAGCTTGGAATTTTAACCGATGCAATCTTTGCGGTTATTATTATGAGCATTTTGGCGGTTAGATTTTACAAAGCTTATGACGGGCTTGATACGTCTAAAGCTTCGAATTTAAGGGGTTAATGATGAATAGTTTAGCTTTTATATTAATTTTTCCGTTGCTCGGAGCGCTGATATTATTCTTATGCCCTAAGAATTTCAAGCTCCTAAGCTCGCTACACGTTTTGATTTCTGCAGTTACATCCGCAGGACTACTCTGTAACGTAGGCAAGCTTATCAGCGGCAACTTCGAGGCGTTTTACGCATACGATAAATTCCTATTCCTAGATAGCCTAGGTTGCGTATTTTTAGTGCTAATCGCCGTAACGGGCTTTTTGGTAAATTTATACTCCACCACCTATATGAAATGGGAGATACAGGGCGGCCATCTAGATCTTAGCGATCTTAGAAAATACTACGCGCTCTGCCACGTTTTCGTTTTTACGATGACGCTTAGCGTGATCTGTAACAACGTTGCGTTTATGTGGGCTGCGGTAGAGGCTACTACGTTAGCATCGGTATTTTTGGTCGCTATTCACAAAGATAAAAAATCCACCGAGAGCGGTTACAAATATATCGTTATCTGCTCGATCGGCTTAGCATTCGCGCTTTATGCTACCGTTTTACTATATGCGGCTACATTCAAAATCACGGGCGACGGCGAGGCTTCGATGCTTTGGACTAGCATTATGGATCACGCCAAAGGCTTAAACAAAGATGCTGCTAAGCTTATCTTTATATTCGCTCTAATAGGCTTTGGAACCAAAGCAGGACTTGCTCCTACTCACACTTGGCTTCCTGACGTTCACGCAGAAGGTCCGGCTCCGATTTCGGCGCTACTTTCGGGTGTGCTTTTAAAATGTGCGATGCTAGCGATATTTAGATACTATGCCGTCACAGCCCAAGCCGTAAATTTTAGCTTCGTTCAATCGGTTATGCTGATTTCGGGCACGATCACGCTATTTATAGCAGGAATTTTCCTCGTTCGTCAGCACGATGTAAAGAGGATGTTTGCTTACCACTCGGTTGTTCATATGGGTGTTATTGCATTTGCACTAGGCATCGGCGGATATTTTGGCTTGCTTGCCGCGATCTTTCACTGCTTAGCTCACAGCTTTACCAAGGCTCTTGCATTCTGCTCTACCGGTAATATCGCTAGAATTTACGGTCACAAAGATATGACTAGAATGGGCGGCATGGTAAAAATCGCTCCGCTTACTACGATAATGTTTGGTGCTGCGGTTTGCTCGCTCGTAGGCGTTCCTGCGTTTGCGATCTTTGTAAGCGAATTTAACGTTTTCAAAGGCGCGATAGCCAGCGGTCAATACATAGCCGTAGCATTATTTGCGATCGCGCTCGTAATTATTTTCATCGCGGACTTCGCGCACTTTAATCTAGCGAGCTTCGGTACGCCTAAAAGTGAAGTGGTTTATGCTAAAGAGATGAGCTTGTTTGAAAATTTACCGCTAATCTTGCTTTGCGCTTTAGTGATAATTTTCGGCGTATGGCACGTAGGTGATTTTTGGATGCTCGTCGAAAACGGCGTTAGAATAATGATGAGAGGTTAAAAATGAGAGGCGATAAATTTATAGAAATTTTAAAGACCAAAGTCAAGGTCTTAGAAGTTACCCGCCAAGCCGAGGATCAGATCACCGTTTTAGTGGATAGAAATGATCTGCCGCTTGCGGTTAAAACGCTGTATTATGATATCGGCGGTTTTATCAGCACGATGATCCCTAACGATGAGCGCGAGCTAAACGGAAATTTCGCACTTTACTATGCGATATCTATGGAAGGTGGCAAAATGACCGAAGCGGAGGATTTCGCCGCAGAGGATAAATGCTTCATCACCGTTAGGACGCTAATTCCCGGATCGGATCCTACATTCCCGTCAGTTACTCCTTTAGTGCCTGCTTGCGTATGGTACGAAAGAGAAGCTTTCGACATGTTCGGCTTAATCGCCGAAGGCTTGCCTGATAAACGTCGTTTGGTGTTAAGCGACGATTGGCCGGATGGGCTTCATCCACTTCGCAAAGACGCAATGGACTATCGCTATAGGCCCGATCCTGTAGATCATAAAGACGAGCCCAATGCAGAGTTTTTATTTCCTAGCGGCGACGGCGTAGTAGATGTTCCACTTGGACCTCTTCACGTAACGAGCGATGAGCCGGGACACTTTAGACTATTTTGCGACGGCGATGAGATTATCGATGCAGACTACCGCTTGTTTTATCAACACCGCGGTATGGAGAAGCTAGCTGAAAACCGAATGAATTACGATCAGATGGGCTACCTTGCAGAGCGCGTCTGCGGAATTTGCGGCTACGCTCACGCGATTGCGTGTATTGAAGCAGCAGAGAAAGCCATCAAGCTTGAAATTCCGCTTCGTGCGCAAGCTATCCGCGTCATCTGCCTTGAGATCGAGCGTCTTCACAGCCATCTTTTAAATATCGGTCTAGCCTGCGAGGTAACGGGTAACTATAACGCCTTTATGCATATCTTTAGGGTGCGCGAATACTCCATGGAGCTAGCTCAGCTCGTAACCGGCGGCCGTAAGACCTACGGCAACGTCGTAATGGGCGGACTTCGCCGCGATATGACCGACAATGAAATTCGCAAGAGCATCGAGATCATCAATAAACTTGATGTTCAAATTTCTGAAATTTGGGACGCCGTTATGGAGGATAAACGCCAAATCGGTCGCTGGAAGGGTGTGGGCGTATTAGATCGCAAAGTGGCGCGTGATTTTAGCCCGGTAGGTCCAAATATGAGAGCTTCCGGTTTTAAACGCGACAACCGCTACGATCATCCTTATGATTTCTTCAATAAGATAGAATTCGAAGTAGCCGTAGAGCACGGTGGCGATGTATTCAGCCGCGAAGTCGTAAGATATAAAGAGCTTAAACAATCGATCCACATCATCAGGCAGTGCTTGCATCAAATGCCGCAAACTCCGATAATGATCGATCCACAGACTATGATCAGACCGGAAAACTACGCTTTAGGTCACGACGAAGCGCCACGCGGCGAAAATGTCCACTGGATCATGCAAGGAAACGCTCAGAAGGTTTACCGCTGGAGATGTCGCGCCGCTACGTATAACAACTGGCCGAGCTTAAGATTTCAATTCCGCGGAAATAACATCTCCGATGCGGCGCTAATCGTATGCTCGATGGATCCGTGCTACTCATGCACCGAGCGCGTAACTTTAGTCGATATTAATAGCGGAAAGAGTAAAATTCTAACCGAAAAAGACCTTAAGAAATTTTGCCAAGACGGCAAGGTTAGCAAAAAGGATTTAAGATGATGAAATTATTCGACATTACCGAAAAATATGGTAAGGCGACCTATGCTTATCCGTTTGAGCCATACATCGTGCCCGAGAATTTTCGCGGGCAGCCTGAATACACCTATGAGCTTTGCATAGGCTGTGCCGCGTGCGGTATCGCCTGCCCATCCAATGCGATTGAGCTTAAGATGAATGAAGCTCAAACCAAGCTTATTTGGGAATTTGACTGCGGACGCTGCATATTTTGCGGTCGCTGCGACGAAGTATGCCCTACGGGAGCGGTAAGGCTAGGCAATAGCTTTGAGCTAGCGGTAAAATTTGATAAAAGCGCGCTTATCCAACACGGCGAGCTTGAGATGGAAAAATGCAGCTGCTGCGGCAAGCCGATGACCCCAAAAAGGCTCATCAATTACACGCTAGAAAAGCTAAGTACGGCAAATTTGCTTCCAGGCAGATTAGAAGAAGCTAAAAAATATCTCTATATCTGTCCTGAATGCAAAAAAGCTCAAGCGGTCGAAAGAGTGACCAAAGGTATAGAGGAGGCAATAAAATGAGTTTGTATCAAGTCCCCGAAAATATTAAAAACGCAAACGATCTAACCGCAAAATTGGAGCTTTTGAAAAATATCAAACGAAGCTTCAGCGTTTATCGTATCGACTGCGGAAGTTGCAACGGCTGTGAAATCGAAATTTTTGCTTCTATCACGCCGATGTGGGATCCGGAGCGCTTCGGATTTAAACTCGTAGCTAACCCTCGCCACGCAGATATCTTAGTCTGCACCGGTCCGGTTACTCGACAGATGTATTATCCGCTGCTCCGCGCTTATGAGGCTGCACCTGATCCAAAGATCGTAGTAGCTCTTGGGGCCTGCGGAAGTACTGGCGGAATTTTTCATGACGCATATAGCGTATGGAGTGGTATCGATAAGATTGTACCGGTAGATGTTTATATCCCCGGCTGCCCTCCGCATCCTGCTAGCATCATCTATGGTCTTGGCATGGCGCTTGGCATCATCGATCAAAAGCTTCAAAAGAAGAGCTATGAGCAAGATAGCACTCTTCCGCCACCGGTTAAGAGTTCAGTTATCGGCAATATTTTATTCGAGCGCGATCTGCAAGCTGAAGCTAAGAGGCTGATGAGCTATATTTTCGGAAGAGTTTTATTCGCAAAATATATGGATGCGATCAAAACCTCATCTGACGTTCACGATCCAAAAGCTTCTCGCGAGGCTCTACTTAACGCTATCCACACCGAAGAGGATCCTAGATACGCGGAGTGTATGGCACTATTGCACAATGACGTATATCTAAAATACGCCCGCGCTACGGAGGAATTTAAGATCGATCCACAAAAAGAGGTCTGGAGCAAACGATGATTGAGGTTTTTAAGCTTACAAAGCGGCATATGGACGAAAACGAAAATTTACCTAAAGAGCTAAAGGATATCAAGGTTTTTTCCACCTGCGTCGGTCACGGCGTAGGTACGATAGATTTTAGCGAAAAGGTACTTGAGATAGACGATGAAGAATTTAAACGCATCATCGAGAACTCGGGCGACTACGTTAAATTTAAGATCGGTAACCTAAGCAAGTATTTCGAGATTGAAATTTTTGCCGAGCACGCAGCTAAGCTAATCCCTCAGCTTTGCGAATGTGAGCTTAAAGATCTGCTAAAAAATATGCGCGAAGGATATTTCGTGCTAAGGAAGGATTTTTGATGCGAAAGGCGTTGCTTTGTATCGGCAATCCCCTTCGCGGCGACGACGACGTGGGCAATGAAACAGGGCGAATAGTCGAGGCGAACCTAAAAGATTGGCGCGTTTTTTATGGGCAGGATGTGCCCGAAAACGAATTTGCAGCCCTTAGGGAATTTGCCCCTGAAATTCTGATCGTAGTAGATGCGATGAGCGGCTTTGATGAGGATAAGATAGAATTTTTCGACCTCAGCAACGATCGCGACTATATCTACTCGACGCATAACCTGCCTACGCCGGTGCTTCTAAGCTATCTGCGCAAAATTTGCCCAAAGACATTGTTTTTGGGCATAAGTGTGCTGCTCGATAACGTCCTTGATTTTAAAGAAGGGCTAAGCGAGAGCGCAAAAAAAAGTGCGCAAAAAGCTTATGAGCGTATCTTAGAAATTGATTCAAATTTAAATGAGGAGGAGTAAATGTTAAATCCTGCAGAAACCGCGCAAGCGGTGTCTAGTTCGATGCAACACAAGGCGCATACCCCGCTAATTAGCATAATTTTTCTAGCTATAATGGCGGGCGCTGCAATCGCTATGGGCGATATTTTCTGGGCTCACTCGACCGTCGGAATGGCTGAAAAGCAATCTATTGGCTTATCGAATTTCATCGGTGGTATTACCTTTAGCTGCGGTCTGATGATGGTGGTTTTTTACGGTGGGCATCTATTTACCAGCTCGGTTTTAACGGGCGTACCTGCCGCCGATGGCAAATTACCGCTAGGTAAAACTATCGGCTATTGGGCTATCGTTTGGTGCTTTAACTTCGTAGGCGGCGCGTTAATCGCGTATATGTATTATTACTCAGGACTTCCGCTTAAATATGATGGCTACATCTTGCAGCACTTCATTCCTGCAGCAGCAGGCAAAATAAACGCACCTTTTCATGAGCTATTCATCCGCGGAATTTTTTGTAACGTGTTTGTATGTATGTCTATCTGGACTGCGACCAGCGAGAGTAATCTATCGGGTAAATTCTTTGCAATTATGTGGATGATCGGCGCATTCGTAGCTTGCTCTATGGAACACTGCGTGGCAAATATGTTTATCCTAACCGAAGGTATCATCGCTAAAGGCCACTACCTTGCAGCTGCTGGTGGCGATGTAAACGCTCTTGCAAGCTCGCTTCACGGTGTAACGGCAGCTCAAATAGATTCAATAAACTGGGGAAATTTCATCGTTAAAAATATGATCCCGGTTACGCTAGGCAACATCTGCGGCGGTCTATTTTTCGTAGGCTTGGTTGGATTTATGGTAAATAAATACGATATGAAAAAGAAAGACTAATCTATCGCGCTTCAGCACGATATAAACAAAATACGGCGCGGCACTTTGCCGCGCATTTTTAATTTCTAAAATTTTAAAAATTCTCATACATAAAATTTCGCTCGATCCAAAATTTTAAATTCCATTGCAACCCATAAAATTCCAGCTTGATTTAAAATTTTAAATTCCATAGCCTGCCACTAAATTTAAAATTCCAAAGCTTTGCGTTTTAGGATAGCGGATAAAATGCAAAAGTGAATTACGTGTTAAAATTTTAAGCAAATTCAAAACAGAATTTTAAACGAGACCACAAACCCAAATTTTATATAAGTTAAAATTTTAGACGAAATCCTAACGAAATTCGGGATGGAATTCTAAAACCAAGCTCTTGATAAAAATTTTACGCTGTAAATCTAGGCAAAATCCTGCGCCTTGACTTTAGGCAAATTTCGCGCTTAAGCCGTAACGTAAGCCGCATAAATGCTTTAAAAACTCTAGCCCGAGCCTAAACACAGTAGCTAAGCAATCTGTCGTAGTCTAGGATCAAAAACTCGTGCTGACTGATTTTTTGAATTACGTTATCTTTTACAAGCTCGTTAAACGCGGTACTCGCGCTTTGACGCTTGAGCCCTACGAAGGATGAAAGCACCTTTAGCGAAAAGGGCAAAAAGACGTATTTGTAGCCATTTTGATGAAAATTCTGCTCGTTTGCAAGCTCGATCAAAAAGCTCGCGATGCGCCCTTTTGCATTTTCAAAAAGTATAGAGCGTGTGATTTTGCGCTGCAGCAGAATTATCTCAGTTAAAATTTTTATATATGCCTCGCAAAAGCTGCGATTTGCCAAGATCTCCCCGAGTCCGCTCGCATCGATCGTATAAATCTCGCTGTCCTCTAAAAACTCAAGTGCGCAAATTTCATTAAGAATAGTGATATTGTCCTTGTTTAGGTAGTTGATGATGAATTCCTCGCCGTCTTCAAAAAACGAAAGCTTCGCCTGTCCACTTTTAAAAATAAAAACTTTAGGCGCCTCGCTGTAAAAAACATAGCCTTTTTTGATGACTTGGTGCTCGAACATTGCAAGCTCCTCGTCGCTAAGCGTGGCGATAGCCTCGGTTTGCAGTAGTCCCAGCCGCGATTTTTCCATATAACCTCCAAAAGCTAAGAATTATACAATGAAATATTTAGACAAAGATAAAGCTGCGCGGATTAAATTTACCATCCGCACTATGGCTGCGCATCTAGGTCGACTAAGCTAATAAATTTTATAGCTTTTAAAATTCTAAATTTTGCCCGCGCTTTGCATCGCGTAAAATTTCAAAAATTTATTGAGCCTTACGCGGAGAAATTATAGCCAAAACCCGCGGCGCGAATTTAAAATTCTGTCTTTAAATAAAAATTCATATCATTTTATTGAAATTTTATTTAGCAAGGATATAATAATGCATATTAAAAATAAGCGGTATTTTACTCGCAACGATACCGCAAGAAAGGCACTTTATGCAAAAGTTAAATTTTAAAAATAACGTCTCCGAGACGCTGCTAATCAACGTCTATATGCGCCATCTGGATTTCAAAGACGCGGATCCAATCCTAAACGATCCCTTTTCGAGCGCCGTCGTAGAGCAGATCGATTATGATTTTGCGAAATTTAACGACGCGCGCCTTAGCAAAACGGGCACGGTGATCCGCGCGAAATTTTTCGACGACGAGACGCTGCGGCTCGCGGCGGAGCTTGATCGCCCTATCATCGTGCAGCTTGGCGCAGGGCTCGACACCCGCCCGCTTAGGCTCCAGCACGCCTTGCCGAACGCCCTATTTTACGATCTCGATCTGCCCGACGTCATCGCCATGCGCGACGCGCTGCTACCCAAGGCGGAGAATAATTTCAGCCTGCCCCGCTCGATGCTGGATCTTTCGTGGATGGACGAGCTAGCTGCAAAGCACGGCAGCGCGGGCTACATATTCATTTTAGAGGGCGTGAGTATGTATTTTGAAAAGGAGGAATTTAAAAAATTTTTTATCGCGCTTGCGCGTAAATTTAGCGGCTACGTGCTGAGCGACTTTATGAGCGAGTTTTCGGTTAGTAAATTCGACTCTAGGCGCCATGACGCGATGAAACACATGCAAAACGCGCCCTTTAAAATGGGTATCGGCGGCGGTGCGGAGGTGCAGGGCTGGGATAGCGCGCATATCAGATTCGTCAGGGAGGCTGCGATGCTGAAAATGTATAAAAGCCACTGGAGCCTCAAAGGGCGCCTATTTAGCCTGATTCCCGCCTTTTGCAACGCGTGCAAGATGTTCGTTTTCAAAATCGGCAGCGATGAATAGGCTTAAAAATTTCAGTTGATTGCTTTTCAAATTTCGACAGCTAAGGCGCGAATTCTAAGCTGCTTATCTGGCAAGCTGGCATGCAGAGCAAACGGCACATACCGCTTTGCTCAATGCTTGAGTAAAATTATAAAAACGCTTTAAAATTTCGCTTAAATTTCCCTCGATTTATAGGAATTTAAGAGTTTTTAAAATATATTTTCGCATCTTAAATTCACGGAAAAGATCATGCAAAATTTTCTCGACAAACTCACCGCCACAATTGACGCGATCAACTCCTTTTTGTGGGGTCCGTACTTTCTAATCGCCCTACTTTGCGGCACCGGCGCGTATTTTACGGCGCGCTTGCATTTAGTGCAAATTTTTAAATTTAGAATGGGCGCGCGCAAGCTTTTCGGCAACTTCTCCCTGCACGGCGAGGCTGCGGGTAAAAGCGGCATGAGCTCGTTCCAAGCCGTCGCCACGGCGATCGCGGCGCAAGTCGGCACGGGCAACCTGGTAGGCGCCAGCACCGCGTTAGTGATGGGCGGACCGGGCGCGATATTTTGGATGTGGTGCGCGGCGTTTTTAGGCATGGCGACGAATTTTGCAGAGATCTGCCTGGCTCAAATTTACCGCACCAAGGACGACAGCGGACATATGATCGGAGGGCCTGCGTTTTACATCAGTCGCGGACTCAAAAGCCCCCTTGCCAAGCCTTTAGCGGCATTTTTTGCGCTAGCCATCATCTTTGCTTTGGGTTTCATGGGCAATATGGTGCAAGCAAACTCTATCTCCGACGGCTTTAGCGGCGCATTCGGGATTCCGAAGTGGGTGAGCGGCGCAGCCTTAGCACTCATCTGCTGCGTCATCTTTTTCGGCGGCGTCAAAGCGATCGCGCGCGTAGCCGAAAAGGTCGTGCCACTAATGGCGATCTGCTACGTGCTAGTCGGTCTCGTCATCATCGGCTCAAATTTCGATAAAATTCCATCCGTCATCGCGCTAATATTCAAAGCTGCGTTCGATCCATCCGCTGCCTGGGGCGGCGCTACGGGCGCTACGATCGCCACTGCGATGAGATACGGCATCGCGCGCGGGCTCTTTTCAAACGAAGCGGGCATGGGCTCGACGCCGCACGCACACGCCGCGGCGAACGTCAAACACCCCGTAGATCAAGCCGTGCTCGGCATAATGGGCGTTTTCGTCGATACATTCATCGTGCTTAACATCACCGTTTTTGTCGTGCTTAGCACCGACGTAGTCACCTTCGAAAACGGCAAGGCGGTATTTTCGGGCATCTCGCTGGTGCAGGAAGCCTTCGGATCGCAAATTTTGGGTCGCAGCGGCGGCTACGGCTTCGTGGCGATCTGCCTGTTTTTCTTCGCATTTACCACGATTTTGGGCTGGTATTACTTCGCCGAGATCAACGTGCGATACCTCCTGGGCGCAAAATTCGTCAAGCTCTTGCAAATTTTGGTCGTCGCATTCGTATTCATAGGAAGCGTGCAAAAGATCGACCTAGTCTGGGGGCTAGCCGATATGTTTAACGGACTGATGGTGATCCCCAACTTAATCGCAATCATCCTGCTTAGCCCCGTCGTCGTGCGGCTTTTGAGCGACTTTAACGACGGCAAAAGCTACGACGCGAACGACTACAAATGACGCCGCGCGCTAAATTTCAAGCCCGCACTTGAAATTTAGCGCACAATCGCCGCAAAATTTAGAATTTTAAAATTCTTTTCAAGCTAAAATCCTAGCCTAAATTTTATGATTTAAGGAGAACGCATGCAAATTTTAAGGAGCGAAAAATGCCCGTTTTAAAGGCATTGCTGACCGGGCAGCCGCGCGCTTACGGCGACGAGCGCGCTACGCAGCCTCTAAAAAGGCGCTGGGAGACGGCGATTTTTAAGCAAGCTAGAGCGGGCGAAGTGTGCGCGAATGAGCTTGGGTTCGAGGGCGACGCGGTAGCCGACACGCTGCATCACGGCGGAGAGGAAAAGGCGATTTTTGCCAACTCGCTGCAAAATTACGCCGCGTGGGAGAGGTTTTTGGGACTTAAAAATCTAGCCTACGGCGCAATGGGCGAAAACCTCACGATCAGCGGACTACACGAGCAAAACGTCTGCATCGGCGATGTGCACCGCATAGGCTCGCTGGTGCTACAAGTAAGCCAGCCGCGCAAGCCCTGCTACAAGCTCTCGATGCGCTGGGGTAACGCGGAGATGACGGCAGAGATCGCACGTAGCGGACTTACCGGTTGGTACTACCGCGTACTAGAGACCGGCTCGTGTCGCGCGGGCGACGAGATCTACGTCGTGGGACGCGACCCCGCTATGATGAGCGTGATGGAGCTCAACCGTTTATTTTACGGCGATCGCCTCGATGAAGAGTTGCTAGCAAAATTTAACCTACTTACGACGCTTACGCCAAAATGGCGCGAGGATATGCGCCGCAAGCTAGAAGGCAGCTACGACGACGGCTTTATGCGGCTATGAATTTAGCCTCGAAGCGGCGTGATAAAACCAGCAAAGTAGCGCCGCGTCTTGTTGTTTTAAAACACACTCTTGGCGCGGATTTCAAAATACTTTCCAAGCCGCCGATGCTAAGTTTCAAGACACTTCTTGGCTACTCAATATCGGCTTAGAAAAAATACTTTCTTGATGCAAGCTGCAAATTCAGACTAAATTCCAAAGACGAAATTTTAATTTGATCCGCGCTGATCGCGCGCAAATGCGATCTGTTTTCACACCATGTTTTGCGGCATGACACGGACTGCAAGCAAAATTAAAGACGCAAATTTAACCGCGCTTAGAATTTAATCTTTTATGAAATCTAAATTTAGCCGCACATTCAAAGCCGCAAGCGCCGCTCTTTATAAATTTTAAAATTTAAAAGCGGTAAATTTAACTCTCTTGCTCGCAGTGAATTTTTTTCAAAAATCAAAAAGCGAACTATTTTTACTCGCGCAACACACTCATCTCGCACATTTAGCGGCATGGCTCTTACGCTGCAAACGAGCTTCCTCAAAGCTTGTAACGCGCACCAAATTAGACATGTCAGATGCTTCGCCAAGCGCCTTTCAAAGCCTTATAGCGCTCGATATAAGTAGAATTTTGCGTAGAATTTTGCGCGGCGCGGCAACAATTACGACCTTTAAGAGTGCACACCGCAGCTCAAAAGCCTATTTCAGCTTTTTAAAACCGCGCTTCGTAAGGCCAAAGTCCATTTTCACGCGCTTAATCAACTATCGCGATACCCGCATCAGCGTAGACTTTTCGCGCCTTTTTTGATATGCCGATGCCGGCCGTTTCGATTTTCTTAAGATTAACGAAGGGCGCAAGCTCGGCGGCATCGATGTTTTTGATGTCGAAAAGCTCGTCCTCGCCGTCCCAATCAGGCGCGATTTGCAGATAAATTTCATTTCCGCCGTCAAGATAGAGCTCGCTCACCCGCTCCGCCAAATCCGCAGGGACCGGATAGTCCTTGAACCACTTTTTGGCTTGCGGCAGCGCGCCGAAGTCCGCGTACGGATCGATGCCGCGCTCCTCGCAGTACTCAAACACGTCAAATTTGGGCTATAGCAGGGCTTTTTCATACATCAGCTCGTTCATCACGGCGATTTTGAAATTGAAATTTTTAAACGCTAGCGTCTCGCCCGCCGTGCGCGGAAGCTTAAATTTATCGCTCGGCTTTCGCTTTAGCTTTTTCTCTTTTTGATTGATGCAGACGCGCCCTATCGGCATTTTCGCAGCTCGCACGATGTCTGCGATCTCGTCGGTGTCACGCTTAGCGAAGCGCTCGGCGAAGTCCATCGCGCCTATGCGCTCCTGCACGGCCTCGGCAAGAGCTAGCGAAACTTCGAATTTGCCCAGGCTAAGCTCCAAAAATATATATGCGCCGCGCAGCTCCTGTTCTGGCACGGCCTCAAGCGGCGGCCTACCCTCAAGCGTGAACGCGCCGCCGTAGAGCTTGCGCGGAACCTCGTGCTGCACGCCCTTTGCGACCTCAAGCATCAAAACTATCTCGGAAAGCTTCGGCTCTGCGAGCTCGTCTGCGCGCACGAAGGCGAAAATCCCCGCCTCATCCCAAAAATAGCGGCTTTTGCCCTCACCGTCATCAATCACGCGCGGCTGGTCTAGGGCTTCATTAAATTTAGCTAGATCAAACCCGCAGTTTACGCCGCCGATGAAAACGCCGTCCGAGCGCACGTCGACGTCGAATTTATCCTTTTTAAAAATATCAAATAGCCCCATTTTGCCTCTCCTGATTTTGCCTTAATTTCGTCTTAAAATTTTTCCAAAAACCCGTAAAAATCGTCCGCAAAAAGCCTATCTTCGCTCTGCGCGTAGTCGCGCACATAGACCTTGTATTCGCACAGCGCGTCGCCTGCGCCCGCTCGCTTGCTATCTCTTTCATCGCTCCACTTGCTGCATTGCTCATTGTTGCGCCCACTGTTTTACACTTCGTTTCATCTGGCGCTTCTGCATTCATATTGCGCGCCACATCCGGCGATCTCTCCGCGCGCGCTTCGTCGCCAAATGCCCTATTTTCCGCACCGTCGGCTACCGTTGCGACGACCGTATCACGCGCCGTCGCGCTCGCAGCTTTGCCGATCGTACTCTCCGCCGTCTTGCCGTGCGCCGTGTTGGGCGAGCCGTCC
>NZ_CALIMW010000021.1 GCF_938045405.1 uncultured Campylobacter sp.
ACGATGCTCATTTCGCCCTTTAGGACGTTGATCAGCTGCGGAAGCTCATCGAGCGAACTTCTGCGCAAAAAATCGCCCAGCTTCGTGATCCGCGGATCGTGCTCGTATTTGTGATATTTTTCAAAATACTCCACCTCTTGCGGATTTTGCTTTAGGTACTGAGCTAAAATTTCATCGCCGTCCTCTCTCATCGAGCGGAATTTCAGACACCCAAACGGCTTGCCGCCAAACCCCATCCTTTGATGCGAAAAAAATATGCGTCCCTCCGGTTCTTTTAGCTTCATCATTAGCGCGATTACGCCAAAAATCGGCACCAGTAAAGGAAGCGCCAAAATGATAAGTGCCAAATCAAGCCCGCGTTTAAGCGCTAAATTTAGAGGGCTTTTCAGAGAATTTCGTATCGCAAAGAGGCTGGTGCGCGAGGCAAAGACGCTGTAAATATCCGACTGCGTAAAGTCATACGAACGCAATACTGGGGTAAATAAAATTTCTTTGTTTTTCCTAATATTATGCTCGATAAGCTCGTTCAAAGCGTCTGCCCCAAGCCTGCTTCCGCCGATAAACAGCACATCGTAATCCCTGCCCAGCGCTCTTACATACCCAGGATATGCGCTTCCCAAAACAGCGCTTTCAAATTCTTCACCCTCGCCTAAAATTTTCGCCCTCTTTTGCCATAGGCCAAATTTAAAAAGCCTCCTTTTCGTTACGAGCTTAAAAAGCGGCAAAACCACCGCCATAAAGGCAAAGCTCAAAATAAAGCTGGCGCGCGAAAATTCGTAATTAACTTTGATTAAAGCAAGCAACGCAAGGCTGAGTAAAAGCCCAAAAAAGCAGCTTCTCACTAAAATTCTACTCTCGTGCCAAAAATCATACCGCCTCGAATAGATCCCCTGATAGAAAAACAAAAATATCATTATGACGTAGGACGGCGCGAAGCCCTGATACCTGCCGATATCCAGCAGCACGCTATCGCCGTAGAGCAGATTTTTAAGCACCACGGCAAGTCCGAAGCAAAGCCAGATGCCGAAAATATCGACCGCCAAGATTATCAAAACGCAGAGTTGCTTTTTCATCCTAGCTCCTATTAAAATCATCTTGCAGGCGCACGATATCATCCTCGCCGGTGTAGCTGCCGACTTGAGCCTCGATTAGCACGACGGGGATTTTGCCCTCGTTTGCGAGGCGGTGAACCTCGCCCATTCTAATGAACGTCGATTCGTTCTCGCGCAGCAAGAAATTTCGCTCGCTCACGGTCACGGTCGCAGTGCCGCTAACGACGATCCAGTGCTCGTTGCGATGGTAGTGCTTCTGAAGCGATAGCCGCTTGCCGGGCTTAACTACGATGCGCTTGATCTTGTAGCCGCGCTCATCTTCGAGCACCGTGTAGCTACCCCACGGGCGGTGCGTCGTTACGTGCACGCGCGCTAGATCGCTATCCTTTAGCCGCTCCACCACCTGCTTTACTTTTTGGGTAGAGCCTTTTTTGCATACGAGCAGGGCGTCTTTGGTATCGACGATAGCGAGATCCTCGACGTCTATGGCGGCTATCGTGCGGCCCGAGCCGATGATGAGATTGTTTTTAGAATTTAGAGCAATATTTTGCTCGCGTGCGGTGTTGCCATTCGCGTCTTTAGGCAGCTCGGCGTCTAAACTATCGAAGCTTCCCAGATCGCTCCAGCCGATATCTGCGGGCACGACTTTAGCAAGGCTCGTATGCTCCATAACCGCGTAGTCGATGCTATCTGCAGGGATCTCTTGCATATCGCCTAGTTTAATTCTAATCGGATTTCCCGCGTTAGAATTTTCGTGCGCGCGAACGCAGGCTTCGTAAATTTCGGGGCTGTACGCCTTTAACTCGCTTAAAAATACGCCAGCTTTAAACATAAACATGCCGCTGTTCCAGTAAAAATTCCCCGCCGCTATGTAGCTTTGCGCCGCCACAAGCTCAGGCTTTTCGTGAAATTTTAACACGTCCTCGCCGCTTGCTTCGATATAGCCGTAGCCCGTATTTGCCTCCGTGGGCTTGATACCAAACGTCACCAAAAACCCCTGTTTTGCAAGCTCGCGCGCGCGCAAGACGCTGTTTTTATACGCCGCTTCGTCTTTGATGAGATGATCGCTCGGCGTTACGAAAACGATCTCCTCGACCTTTAAGCTCAAACACGCAAGCGCGATCGCAGGAGCCGTGTTTCTGCCGACGGGCTCGAGAAGAAATTTTACGCCGCGCGCGCCCAAGGCCTCAAGCTGATCGAGCGCCAAAAAATACTGCTGCTCGTTCGAGACGACGAGCGTGCTCTCGCATAGCGGAGAGTTTCGCTCGTAGCTCATCATAAAAAGCGAGCGATCGTCAAAGAGGCGCACGAACTGCTTTGGCATAAGCGTGCGACTGATGGGCCACAGCCTCGTGCCGCTGCCGCCGCTTAGGATTATATTAGTCATTTAGGCCGTCCTTAAATTCCTCATATTTTTTCTCGACGTAGCTTTTGATCTCGGCTTCAAAGCGCGCGCGCGAAAATTTTAAAGAATTTTCTCTGATTTTTGTAGGCTCAAATTTATCATAATTTTGCTCAAATTTAGCTACGGCGGCGAGCAGCTCCTTTGCGTTTTGCTCCATAAAATACAGCCCGCTCTCGCCATCAATCACCGTCTCGCGAGCGCCGCCGCGCCCAAAGCAGATCACCGGCGTACCGCATGCCTGCGCCTCCACCGGCGTAATGCCGAAGTCCTCCTCTGCGGCAAAAACGAACGCCTTAGCCCGCCCCATAAGATCCGCCATCGTTTCATCATCTGCGAAGCCCAAAAGTTCGACATTTTTGCCCGCTTTTGATTTTATTTTTGCCATATCGGGACCATCGCCGATAACGAGCAGCTTTTTATCAGTCTGCGAAAATGCCTCTACAATGAGATCGATCTTTTTGTACGGTACCATGCGCGAGGCGGTAAGGTAAAACTCCTCTTTGGCTTCGCGCAGCGTAAATTTATCCACGTCCACGGGCGGATAGATGACGTCGCTGGGCTTGCCGTATGTTTTTTTGATACGGCGCGCGATGTAGCGGCTGTTTGCGACGTAGTGATCCACGCGGTTTGCGGTGCTCGCGTCCCAAAGCCTAATTTTATGTAAAAAATACTTCGCCAACATGCCCTTTAAACCGCGATCCAGCCCGCTTTCTCGCAAATACTGATGATACAGATCCCACGCGTAGCGGATCGGCGTGTGTACATAGGCGATATGAAGTTGATTTGAGTGCGTCAGCACCCCCTTTGCGACGGCATGCGAGCTAGATAGCACGACATCGTAGCCGCTTAGATCAAACTGCTCGATCGCAAGCGGAAATAGCGGCAGATAGTTGCGGTATTTATCCTTCGCAAAGGGCAGCTTCTGGATAAAGCTCGTGTGGGCGCGCTTGCCTTTTAAAATTTTATCTCTGTCGGTATCGCTTAAAAAGTCGATGAGGCTATAAATTTCAAAATCATCCCAGATATCGGTAAAACTCTCGACGCATTTCTCCGCGCCCGCATAGGTGCTAAACCAGTCGTGGATAAGGGCTTTTTTCATTGCAGCTCCCTAGTTGATCTATTTTCAAATATTTCCTCGTAAATTTTTTCCACTTTACGAACCGCGATGCCGATATCAAATTTATTTTTAAAATTTAGCAATGCTTCGCCCTGCATTTTACCGTATATTTGCTCATCATTTAATAAAATTTCTATATCCTGGCGCGCCTGCTGTGCGCTCTCAAACAAAAATCCGCTTTTGCCGTTTTCTACGACTTCGTTATTTCCCACGACGTTTGTCGCTACTATCGGGATGCCGAGCGACTGCGCCTCTATGAGCGCATAAGGTAGCCCCTCCCACCTAGAAGTAGACAGGTATATGTCCGTAGCGGATAGATACGCGGGTATTTCGTCGGTAAAGCCGGTAAAGATTATATTTACGCCGTCTTTTTGCGCCATAGATTCAAATTTTGTCCTATCGTCGCCGTCTCCGAGCCACAAAAAAACGATGTCTGAGTTGTCTTTAAAATTTTGAGCTATCTCGTACGCCAAGGACATATTTTTCTGATAATCGAATCTCGAAATAGTTGTAACTACCCTTTTTTCCGATAGATTAAATTTTATCTTGGCATGATCATCTTTTAAAAGAGCTTTTATGCCGTTATATACGATCTCGCACTTACTTTTTTTAAATAGTCTAAGCTTTAAACAAAGGCTATTTTCGCTATTTGAAACATTTATAAATTTATCGGTAAATAGCGTTAAAAACCGCTCCAAAAAAATATATACACTCTTTTTCAAAAAGCCGTATTCTCCAATATGAACGCCGTGTAAAGTATGGACTATCTTTAGCCTTGGATTTAAAATTTTAAGTATCCGCGAATAGATGCCAGCACCCTTACCGTGAGAATGAATTATTTTTACATCTTTATCTTTTATGAATTTATTCAGTCCAAGGAGCTTTTTTACGCTAAATTTCCTATGCGGCAGAGCAAATATATCTTTAACCTTTTTTGACTCGCTCCACATATTATAATAGGGCTTATCTTTCGGACAAGCCAGAAAGATCTCCATATCGCTGGATAAATTATTTATAAGCAGATCGACGTGTTTTGGGCCACCGCCGTGATCGGCCCTAAGTGATAATAAAAGTATTTTCTTCATTTTAAAACCTTATAAAAATATATCAATCTACTTTTGTTTAATAGAAGCATCAAATTTCCCGTTTAATGCTTTATCGTTAAAGTTATATATCAATCCGGTAATCATCCAAAAAAACAGCTTCTCAGCATTTCCAAAAAAATGATCATTAAAAAAGCTTATAAAAACAAAAGCAAAAATATATGCTATAAAATATAAAAATATATTATCTTTCATTTTTATATATAATAACCAAGCCATCTTTATTATATGATATAAAAATGCATAAAATACACAAAAGCCAAGTACTCCAAGCTCTATAAGTGCTTTTAAATATTCAGAATGGGGTGTAATAATCTTTGCGTTGCCAAAAACATACGAAGCCGCTCCAAGACCATATCCAAAAGGATTAGCAAAGAAGAGAGAGATAGCATTATCCCAGATTTCATATCTAGTTATAACACTAGGTGCACCAAAAGGAGTATAATAAAGCCAGGAGCCGTATAAAGACCACACGCCTGAAAGATATGTGATTGTCGCAAAATAATATAATATACAAATATTTGCAAAGAAATATATATGAAATAACATAGGATTAAATTTAATTTTTAAGAAAAATAGCATAGAAATAAGGATAACAACGAACATCAATGGGTTTTTAGGAATATGAAAGCAAGATAGAGCTACAAGAGCCAATAAAAAAATATATTTATATTTATTCCTAAAAATAAAAGATAGCACGACAATAGAAATGCCATATATGTATAAA
>NZ_CALIMW010000022.1 GCF_938045405.1 uncultured Campylobacter sp.
CGCACGATATGGGGCAGATGCACGAGGGCAACGGCACTGCGCACGATATGCATTCAGGGCACGCGCATTAAGGCCGTTTGCTTAAGACGGATTTTAAAAGGCTAGGATTTTGCGCTAAATTTAAAACGTAAAATTTCAGCGCATCGCCCGTGCCGATATAGATGAAATAAAATTTTACTTTGCAGCGTCGTGAATGACGGATAATAGGCGACGCTGAACGACGCGATGTTTAAGCGCATGCGAGCCGGAGCCGTAAATTTAAAATTTATGCGCGGTTCGCGGTCGCGGGCGGGCGCGAGGCAGAGATGGGTCTAGAAAACGACCGCAAAATTTCATCTCGCGACGCGGCTAAATTTAACGCGCGGCGCAAAATTCGCTCTGCCGAATTAAAATTTAGGCGGGCACGCTAATTTAAAATTTCGCTGTAAATTTAAAATTTAACCGGCGCAGAATTCGCCGCCGCGAGATTTTTAAAATTTTATGCCGCGGGATACGCCCGGCTTTGAAATTTTACGGAGCTGAAATTTAAGCAACCCCGTCAAACGGCTAAATTTTAAAACTACGGCAGATTACGGATAGCGGGCGGCAAATAGCGCGCTGTTTGCAGGCGCCGTAAGCCTGAGCTGTAAATAAAATTTATGCGCGGTCCGCAGTCACAGGCGGCGGATAAAATTTCGCCACCTGTTTAAACGCCAGACGGGCGAAATTTAAAGCTATATCCGCGCTGCAAAACGAGGCTAAAATTTAAAAACGGGCGGCGCATTTAAGCCGCGCGAGAAATCTAAATTTAAAAGCGCGCCGAGGCGCAATAAAGGAATATGAATGAAAAATTTACTCACCATCGCCGCTTTGGATATCAAAGAGTCCTTCCGCTCGCGCTGGTTTTTGCTCTATCTGCTGATCTTTAGCGGGCTCGTGGCGGCGTTTTTCATCACGGGGGTGACCGACTCGCGCGTGCTCGGCTTTAGCGGGCTTTCGCGACTGCTGCTGCTGTTTATTCAGATCTGCATCATCATCCTGCCCGTCTTCGTGCTCGTCACCACCAGCAAGGCGATCCTAGCCGACCGCGACCTAAATATCTTAGAATACCTGCTAAGCTTCCCGATCTCGCAGGCGCAGTATTATTACGGCAAGGCGCTAGGAAGGCTGTTTGGAGTATTCGTGCCGATATTTTTGTCGCTGCTGCTTGCGATCGTTTGGGGCGCGATCAAGGGCACGGGCATTCCGTGGGCGATCTGCCTGCTTTATACGGGGTTGCTTTTTAGCTTGTGCGCGGCGTTTTTAGGGATAGCATTTTTGATCTGTGCCGTTTCAAAAAGCCAAGAGATGGGGCTTGGGCTCGCGTTTTTCGTCTGGCTTTTCTGCCTTGCATTTTTGGATCTCGTGCTGATCGGATTGCTCGCAAAAACGGGAGTGAACGAAAATTTGATCTTTGCGATCGCTCTAGCAAACCCGATGGAGGACTTCCGCATCGCTGCTATCAGCCTGTTTGATCCCGATCTTGCGGTCATCGGCACGACGGCGTATTTTATCCTAGATCACTTCGGGCGCGGACTTTTCATCGCCTTTTCGCTGCTCTATCCGATCGCTCTGGGCGCGGCGAGCCTCGTTTTGGGCTATTTTATCTTTAGATCAAAGGATTTAGCGTGAAATTTCCACTCATTTTGGCGGCATTTATAGCGCTTTGCGGCGCAGCGAAGATGCAAAATTCCACGGCTCAAAGCTCCGGCTCGGCGCAGAATTTAGGCGCGTCAGATAGTACGGGCCTCGGTTCGGCGCAAAATTCCAAACCTGCGCGCGAGCCCGCGTGGCTAAAAGACGTAAATCTCACCTGCGCAAAATACGGCATCGATACTAGCGCGCACCCTGAATTTCGCGCTTACGCAAGGCTCAAAGACGGCAGTGCGCTCGCGTTTGCCTCGCCCAAGGCGATGTTTGCGTATTTTTTCGAGGGCGAAAATTTGAGCGGCAATAACGGCGCGGCTTCCGCAGAGGAAAATTTGATGAGTAAAAATTCCGCTAGCGGCAATTTCGGCGAATCAAATTCCACGAACGCAAATTTCGGCGGCGCGGAGCTTTACGTCACCGATTACGCAAGCGGCGAAATTTTGCGGGCGCAGGACGCGTTTTATGTTTTCGGCAGCGTGCTGCAAAGCGCCAGAGGCGACGATCTCATTACGTTTGCGAGACTGCGCGACGCGCAGGACTTCATGCGCGAGAAAAAGGGGCATAAAATTTTGCAGTTTCGAGAAATCTCCGCCAAGCTGATCGATTATCTAAGATGATCGAGCCGCTTGGCAAAATTTAAATTCAGCTATTTTAGTATATTTTATTCATAAAAATTTATCTTTTATTTTAGTGCGCTATTAAGGGAATTTAAAGCAATTAAAAAATACAATCACGTTAAATTTTATCTATAAGAATTAAATAGTGTAGTTTTTCAGTATATTTATTGAGCTCTACATTCTCACTTATTTTTAAAATAAATTTTAAGGAGACGTCATGGCAAACGACAAAATCGCAAAACAAAAAGGCTCACGCAAGAAAGCTTCGACGGATGAAAATTCTGCTGCGAATGTGGGAGAAAATTTCGCCGCAGACGCGGTCAAAAGCTCCGCCGCGTCCGTTTTTGATAAAAGCGCAAATATCACTCAAAATTCCGCTGCAAATTCTACAACTTCCGCCTCACATGCTCGCGACAAAATTTCTAAAAATCGCGCCGCAGGTGAGAATTCCTGCGACGAGTGCGATTGCGAAGCCAGAAATTCCGCGACGGGCGGCTATGATAGCGCAAGCTCTGCTTCAAGCACCAACTTTGCGGCGCGCTCAAGCACTCAAAGCGCAGGCAACGCTAAAAAATCCGCGATAAACTCTACAATAAATTCCATGGCTGATTCTTTGATAAATTTCGTCTCAAATCCTACGAAGAGTCCAAGTAGCAACGATCACATCTCTTACTCGCACGAGCATAGCGATAGCTCCGCAATTCACTCGCATCTATACGACGAAGATCTTGCGACCCACTCACACGATCAAAAAGAGAACCTCGCAGCTTATTTGCACGAATACGGAGCAAATTCTTTGACATCTTCACATGAGCGCGACGAGGATTCCTCCATCAGCTCGCACGAGCACGACAAACATTGCCATGATCACAAGCCCCACTCTCACCGCGCGATTATCGGATTTGACGAACACGGCATCCCAAAAGTTTTAGTGCCCGCAGAGGCTAGTCCGCACGCACATAAAGACGCGCAGGGCAATCTTTTCGAGCATTTTCACGAGGCGGAATTTACGGCGGATTATATGAAGGCGGTGCTTGAATACAAAAAGACCTTCCCCACAAAACAAGAAGTACTTGAGAAAACCCCTGATCCCGCCGTGCGCGAAATGATGCTTAGGATGGAGCAGATCGGCGTAGATACGGCGTTTGATCGTTTCGACAAACAGATGCCTATGTGTAGCTATGGGCTTAGCGGAGTATGCTGTAAGATCTGCAATATGGGACCTTGCAAAATTACTAAAAAGGCCGATCGCGGCACTTGCGGTGCGGACGCCGATCTCATCGTATCGCGCAACCTACTGCGCCAAGTAGCTGCAGGCGTAGCTCAACACGGCGCGCACGCCAGAGAGCTTCTGCTGTCGCTAAAATGGGCGGCACAGGGCAAGTTAGATCTGCCCATAATAGGCGAATACAAAATCATCAATACCGCCAAAGCCTTTGGAATTCCAACTGAAGGCAGAGAGTTAAAAGAGGTAGCGATCGAGCTTGCCGATACGCTTTTGACAGATCTTTCGCAAAGTAGCGGCGAGTATAAAACCATCACTGCGCTCGCACCCAAGGAGCGTCAAGAGGTATGGCGGAAGCTAGATATCTTGCCGATTAGTGCGTATAACGAAGTCTTTGAGGCGTATCACCGAACGGGTGTAGGCACGGATGGAGACTGGCGCAGCGTGATGCAGCATCTTTTGCGCTGCGGGCTTGCTTTTACATTCACCGGCGTAGTAGCTGCAAATATCGCTACGGATGCGCTATTTGGCGTAGGAGATCGCGTAACTTCCAAAAGCAATATGGGCGCGCTTAAAAAAGGCTGGGTCAATATCGCCGTGCACGGACATCTGCCGACATTAGTAAGCCTAATAGTGGAGATCGGAAATTCTAAGGAGTACCAAGACAAGGCTCGCGCAATAGGCGCGCAAGGGATCGCATTTTACGGCGTGTGCTGTTCCGGACTATCGGCGATGTATCGCAACTGGGGCGTCGTGCCGCTCTCAAACGCCGTAACTGCCGAACTCGTCATAGGTACAGGTGCACTTGATCTGTGGGTCGCCGATGTCCAAGATGTCTATCCTGCGATCATGGACGTGGCTAACTGCTTCCAGACCAAGGTCGTTACCACAAGCTCATCAGCTAGGCTTCCCGGAGCCGAGCATATAGGCTACGATCATCACCATAGTAATATCGCCGAGACTAGGAATTTAGCGCGTAAAATTCTAGACCGCGCATTGCAATCTCACGAAAAGCGCAAGGGACTGCCGGTATATATCCCGCCGTATGAAGTCGAGGCCGAAGTGGGCTTTTCGGTAGAATTCGTCCATAAGCACTACGGCGGCATGGAGCCGTTAGCGCACGCGCTAAAAAGCGGTGAAATTTTAGGCATCGTAAATATGGTCGGCTGCACCAATCCTAAAGTGCCTTATGAGCGCGCTATCATAGATGTCGCACAAACCCTAATCGAAAATAACGTCCTAATCCTAACCAACGGCTGCGCGTCGTTCCCGCTAATGAAGCTGGGCTTTTGCCAAAAAAGCGCGTATAAAAAAGCAGGCACGTCGCTGCGGGCGTTTTTAGAAAAAGATGAGCTTCCGCCGGTATGGCACGTGGGCGAGTGCATTGATAATACCCGCTCCAGCGGAATTTTCGCAGGTATCGCAGGGGTGCTAGACAAAAATCTCTACGAGCTGCCGCTTGCCTTCACCTCTCCTGAGTGGGCGAACGAAAAGGGCGTCGATGCCTCGCTCGGATTCCGCCTAATGGGCATCGACTCGTATCACTGCGTCGAGTATCAAATCCACGGCTCCGCAAACGTCATACACTTTTTCAAAGAGGGCACCAGGCGGGCGCTTGGCTCTGTGATGCACGTAGATACCGATCCGGTCGCGCTCGCGCTAAAAATGGTAAGCGATATGCGCCTAAAGCGTAAAGCTCTAGGCTGGCAGTAGCGACGGATGGATTCATTTCGCATCGCATTTTAAGCGATGCGAAATTTCATGATAAAATTTAACCCCTTGCGGGCAAATAAAATCCCGCAGCTAAACGAGTAGTAAAATTCTACAACTAAGTGGCTAGCAAAACCGAGGTCAAATAAAGAGAAAATTTTCGCACCGCATCCGTTCGTGGAATTTTAAATCAAATCTTCAGACTCTGTATAAAATTTCGCCGCGCGCTGCGTCTGCTGCTAAATCGGCAGAATTTAGCCAGGCAAAATTCCGCCATCGAGCTTAAGCGCATCTTTCGCGAACGGATGAAATTTTAAAATTCCATCTCAGCGTAAATTTCGTAGGCGTTCATCTGAAATCCGCAAGTTAAATTTTGCTAAAAGCCTTATTGCACGGAGCTGCACGCCATTAGATTTGCTCACGTATATGAAAGCTGAAATCATAAAAATTTAATATAAGATATGCTAAAATGCCACATCTCTTTAAGGATTTAGATGCATAAATCAAAGCCGCTGCAGTCTCTGCGTCATCATCTACAGAAAACGTCGTGCGAGACGGAGGCACTGCTGTCAAGCCCTGCGTTTCGCAGCTTGAGGCGGTGCAGCAAAAGTGCGTCTATGCTGCGCCGCAAACATTTTCGGACGGGACCGCACGGGCATGGAGACGACACTATAAATCTTGTAGGCGGCTAAAATTTTCATCCGGATCTTTTCTGAAATATTGATCTTGGAGCTATCACGAAGGAATTTTACCGCAAGCCTTTCGCTACGAGCCGGAGGGCGGAATTTAAAGCGAAATTTTAAGCGGGTTTCAACGAGGCGAAATTTCAAAGATTAAATTTAAGGCAAAAGATAAAAATTTAAAGCAAGGGAAGGTATGAAAAATTTTAAATTTATGCTCGTGCTGCTGATACTAGCGACGATTGCGACGATTGCGATATCGCTTTGTATAGGGCGCTTCGGCCTAAGCATCGCCGAGGTGCTAAAAGCGCTTGGCGGCGGCGAGGTAGCGCAAAACGTCCACAACGTCATCATGCAGGTGCGCCTGCCGCGTATCATCGCCGCGGTGCTCGTGGGCGCGGCGCTGGGCATCAGCGGCACGGCGTATCAGGGCGTCTTTAAAAACCAGCTCGTCTCGCCCGATCTCTTAGGCGTCAGCGCGGGGGCTTGCGTGGGCGCGGCGATCGCGATCCTGCTTGATCTAAATATCCTTTTGATCCAGCTTTTCGCCTTCGTTTTTGGGCTTGCGGCGGTTTGCATTACGCTTCTGATTACGCGCGCGCTGCGTTCGAGCGCCACCATAATGCTTGTGCTTGCCGGCATCATCGTAAGCGGTCTGATGGGCGCGCTGATCGGATTTTTAAAATTTATGGCAGATCCCGAGACGAAGCTTGCAGACATCGTGTATTGGCAGCTAGGAAGCCTCGCGAAGGTCGATCCCTCCGTGTTAGCGATGATAGCGCCGGTGATGGGGGTTTGTATCGTGGTTTTGGTATTGATGAGTTACCGCATAAACGTCCTATCCATGGGCGATGCGACCGCGGCGAAGCTCGGCGTAAACGTCGTGCTGGAGCGGGGCATCATCATCGTCTGCGCGACGCTGCTAACCGCAAGCAGCGTGTGTATCAGCGGCATAGTCGCGTGGGTGGGGCTTTTGATGCCGCATCTAACGCGCATGATCGTGGGCGTTAGCAACACCAAAGCGATCCCCGCGAGCATATTTTTAAGCGCGATCTTCGTGCTCATCGTAGACGACGTAGCGCGCAGCATAAATCAAAGCGAGATCCCGTTAGGGGTGCTTACGGGCTTTATCGGCACGCTATTTTTTATATTCATCCTGCTTAAAAACAAAAGGAAGCTAAATGGTTAGGGTTGAGAGCTTAGACTTCGGCTACGTAAAATCCGCCCCTCTGACGCTGTGCGACGTGAATTTCAACCTCGAAGCGGGTGCGATGCTGACGATTTTGGGGCAAAACGGCGCGGGCAAATCGACGCTTTTAAATTTAATCAGCGGCACGCTTGAGCCTCTGCGCGGTAAAATTTCAATTGACGGCAAGGATATGACGAGCCTTAGCGCCAAAGGGCGCGCCGAGATCATCGGCTATGTCTCGCAAAGCGAGGTCTGCGAGTACGATTACAGCGTCTTTGAGTACGTCCTGATGGGGCGCACGGCGCATATCGGGATCTTTTCGCAGCCGAGCGAAAACGACTACAAGCTCGCGCAGTGCTACATGAAAATGCTTGAAATTTGGCACCTAAAAGACAAGATCATCACGCGCCTAAGCGGCGGCCAGAGGCAGATGGCATCCATCGCGCGCGCCCTTTGCAGCGAGCCTAAGATCGTGATCTTCGACGAGCCCACCTCGGCGTTAGACTTTGCCAACCAATACAAATTCCTCCGCGCCACAAAAGAGCTTTTAAAAAACGGCTACACCGTCGTTTTAGCCACGCACAATCCGGACTTCGCGCTGCTTTTGGGCGGATACGTCGCGCTCGTAAAAGGCGGCGGCGAGGTCGCATACGGCAAGGCCGAGCAGATCATAAAAAGCGAAATTTTAAGCAAGCTATACGATCTGAAGCTCGACGTCAGCTACAACGAAAGGGTCGGTCGCGTCTGCTGCTTGACGTATCCGTTTTGATCTTGACTTCTCGCGGCGGCTAAGCCGCCGCTGCGAGCGGAAGTGCAAGCACTCCCTGCACCCACCTAAAGTTACAGAAATTTTGCTGCGCAAAATTTTAAAATTTATCGGTTTAACTTCGCGCGATGGCTAAGCCACCGCTGCGATGAGGAGCTTCACTATTTCTCGCGAAGGCTAGGAAGCGCCCCGCGCTTCCTTCGCATTGCTTCGCTCGCCTAAAGTTTCAGAAATTTTACTACGCAAAATTTCAAAATTTATCGGTTTGACTTCGCGGATGAGCGAAGCTCGTCCTTGTAATAGAGGCTTCGAAATTTTAAAATTTTATCGCTTAGGCTGCGCGAGTGAGAGGACTTAATGAACGCTATTGGCGGTAAAATTTTAGCGCCCGCGGCGGAGTTTTTACGGCGGCGAAATTTTGAAATTTCAAAGCGGGCGGCGGGGCCGAAATTTTAAAATTCGCTCCGAATTTTAAGCATAAAAATCAAAATTTATCGTTACAATTACGTAAAATTTTTAAGGAGTAAAAATGAAAAAAATAGTTCTTTTAAGCGCAGCTGCGGCGCTTGTCGTAAATTTGAGCGCGCAGGAAAATAGCCTTGAGATCTACGCGAACTCCGCCTTCTTGCACCAAAACTTCGGCGCGCAAAAATCAAACTTCAGCGTGAACGTGCCGGAGTACTTGGATATCCGCAGCATCGAGATCGCGGGCTCTTGCGAAGTGCGCGAATTGTCTTTGGAGGAGAGCGAGCCCGTGAAAAACGCGGAATTCGCCAAAAAAGAGGCGGACGAAAAGAGCTTGCGCGAGCTAAGCGACCGCCTGGTCGCACTTAAGGCGCAGCAGCGCTTTTTAAGCGATTTTGCGAGCTTAAAAGATAGAAGCCTGGCAAGCCTAAAGGCGGATTCGCAAAAAATTTACGACGAGGTCTTGCTCGTAGCGGGCGAAATTTCAAAGACAGACGAGCAAATCGGAAAGCTCAAAGAGAAAATTTCAAAATACCGGATCAAAAACGAGCGTCGCTTAAACGCGAACTTTGGCTGCGATCCGAGCTTCGTTAAGATCAATTACCCCGTTGACGTAAGCGCCTACACGCACAACGAGCTCTCTGCCGATCTTGCAAGCGGTAAAATCGAGGTCGCGCAAAAACTCTCGGTGCAAAATCCGCTAAACGCCGAGCTAGCGAATTTGACGATCGCGCTGTATCCTTACGAATACTCCTCGCAGACCGCGCCGCAGCCCTTTTACCCGTGGTATGAGGGCGAGCCTATGGAGCCTGAGCCCGCGGCGGCTTATAAAAAGGATGCGATGCTAGAGGTGGCGGATATGCAGAGGGCGCCTGCGGCGGAGGCAAGATCGTCGTACGCAAGGACGGGCTCGAATATCGAAAGCTCGCTCTCAAAGGTGTGGAAAATTAGCGGCGTGAGCCTCAAGGCGGGCGAGGCGGGCGAGTTTAGCTTCGATAAACAGAGTCTGGATGCGAAATTTGATCTGCTCATCGACGGCTACGGCAGCGAGGCGGCCTACGTGCGGGCTAAATTTATCCCCGAAAGAAGCATAGAGGAGAGCGAAACGCTAATAAGGCTCGACGGCGTGCAGATCGGGCTCGTGCATCTAGGCTTTGCCGCAAACGCGGAGGCTACGGCATATCTGGGTAAAAACAGCCTGATCGAAGTCAAAAAAGAGCAGGCGAACAACTTCACGAAAAACTCATTTTTCGGCGGCGAAAGTAAAAATTCCATGGCTTGGGATTACGAGATCAAAAATAGCTCCAAGCGCGCGTGGAACGTGGTTTTGCAAGAGCGAGCGCCCGTTTCGACGCATGAAGACGTAAAGGTCGCGCTGAAAAACTCGCCCGAGCAGAGCAGCCTCGGCAAGGACGGACTACTTAGCTGGGACTTTGAGCTAAAGCCGGGCGAGAGCAAAAAGATCCACTTCGGCTATGAGCTAAGCAAGCCGAAGAAGTAACGAGCTTTGGCGCGGCGCGGTTAAATTTTGCGCAGCGGAGTAGCTTTTTGTGGTGCGGCTAAATTTTGCGGGCATAAAATTAAGGCGCGGCTTTAGAGCTTATCTGAAATTTTTGGCGCCGCGCCGAGAGGAATTTGAGCGCCGCGAAAACCAAAATTTAAATGTTGCGGCGATTTAAAATTTGGTAGTGCGAGATATGAAATTTAGCGATGCAAAGGGGTTTTGGCGCGGGTAGAAAAACTTTGAGCGTCGCTAAAATTTATCTCAAATTTAGAAAGGTCAGAGTAATGAACGCGGAGCGAAGGTATAAATTTAACGCAGCGGCGAGGTGTGCGGTTTTTTTCACTGGCGGCATTTAAAGGATCATTATGAAATTTCGCAAAC
>NZ_CALIMW010000023.1 GCF_938045405.1 uncultured Campylobacter sp.
TATGAAAGAATATGTCACAAAAATTAAAGAAACGGTACCGAAAGCGCTAAATTTTCCCGTAGTGCCAGTCGTAATCAGATCATAACCCAAAAGCGAAAAACCCAATATGCAAGTAAATATGCTCCAGGAAAATACATGATAGACGGTGTAATCGTTTATGATCAATGGCTCTTTATCGTAATCTCTCATAAATCCCCTATTTTGTAAAATTTTGGCACGTTATAACGCTTTATTCTCATAACGTATTAAAATTTAAAGTCGTTTTGACCATTTAAATTTTTAAGTTCGTTATTAGGTAGAATTTTAAAATTCTACCCTATTTCGCCTTCTTTGCCGTATCTTGCCAGTCGTTGCATTTTCATAAATGCAACGCGATGAGTTTAAAACGAAATATGCATATTAAGCGCGATTATGCATAAAAGTAGCGCCAGCGGGACATAGACAAAGCGCCCGATATCATACCAGAGCTTGCCGCGAACCCTCTCTGCGCCCAGATTGATCTCATCTAAAATTTCATTCCGCTTAATCACCCAAAACCACGATATTGCGCCGATTACAGCCCCAATCGGAATGATATAAATTGATACGAAATCCATCCACGGACCCCATGAGCTTATCGCTTCCATACCAAGGCCCGCACCCAGGCAGATCGCGCACAATAGCGCAAGCGTGAAGGCGCGGCTTAGCCTTGGAAACTTATGCATTAGCGATTCGGCGACTACTTCGAACATATTTTGAAGCGATGAAATTCCACCAAAAATCACGGCAGTAAATAAAATCACCGCAAAAATTCTACCACCTGCCATATCTTGTAAAATTTTAGGCAGAGTTACGAAAAGTAGTTTAGGCCCCGCCGCCGGATCCATTCCGTAAGCAAATACTGCAGGGATCATCACTAGCGCAGCTACCATCGCGGCTAGCGTGTCAAATAGCGCGGTATTTTTTGCCGCAGATACGACGTCTTCGTCCTTGGATAGATACGCGCCATAGACGATCATCCCTGAGCCTGTAATCGATAGCGAGAAAAATGCCTGTCCCATCGCAGAAATCCAAACCATCGGATCTGCTAGCTTAGTAAAATCGGCGCCGAAAAGAAAGGCATATCCGCCCGCAGCACCTTGCAGCGTCGCGACCCTAATTGCCAAAATTGCAAATAGCACGAAAAATAGCGGCATCATAATTTTATTCGTTTTTTCGATGCTTTTGGCGCCGAAAAACAGCGTTAGCAACGTGCCTGCAACGATTATGCAGTGATAAGGCACCACGGAGTAGGGCGTCAAGGCAAAAGAGTTGAACCACGTATCGGTATTTTCGCTCATTAGCGAGCCGTCTATGGCCTGAACTAGCGCTTTTAGAACGTAGGCGATGATGACGGCATAGCCCACTGCGATACACATCGAACCGGCAAGTGGCAACCAGCCGATAACCTTACCGATAGCGCCCAGTCCGCGGCTTTTCCACGCGTATTCGTATGAGCCCAGCGTGCCTGTTTTGGCGCGGCGACCGATCGCGTATTCGGCGCTTAGACCCACGTATGAAAACAGCGCTACGAAAAAAACGTAAATTAGCAAAAATGCGCCACCGCCGTTCGTGCCGAGTTTATAAGGGAAGCCCCAGACATTTGCCATACCTACAGCAGAGCCCACGCAAGCGATGATAAAAGCCCAACGCGATGAGAATTTGTGTTTTGTCATAAAGCCATCCGTGCGAAAAATTTTCGTTATGGTAGCAAAAAGGAATTTAAGATTTATTTATGCGGAATTTTAAGGCGTGCCAACTTGATTACTTAGGAATTTTTAGAATTTAAAATTGCGAAGTTTTAAAGCAAGATTGGCGGAATTTTACGATTAAAATCGATAGAGTTAATTCTGCGATACTGCGCGGTAAAATTTTATCTTTATAATTTTAGAAAATTTTGCGCTTAGGCTTTGGCTTTAAAATTCGCTTGGTCTGGGCTTGTAGTGGGGCTTGCTATTTAAATTAGGCGAGAAATTTAGATCAATTAGAATTTTAAAATTCCGCGAAATTTTAAAATTTACGATCTCGCAAAATTTAAAAATAGGCTCATCAAGAAATTCTATCTAGCGTCGCTCTGGCAGAATTTTCGCGGTAGAATTTCGCCTTTTGTTTGTAATATGAAGAGGACTTATAAATAGCACTTTTATGGCGCTCTACAAGGCGAGTGGCATTCCTGTGCCCGCTATTAGGGCATCTATACGGGAGCGGTGAATAAATTTTGCCCTATATGGGGATTGAGAGCGTCGCAAGCAGCAGCATGTTTGAAATTTCCGGCGCGCAGCATTGCAAAGTGGAATTTTATTAACCCGCACTTTGACTTAGTTATTTTTCTCCGCTTCTTCGTTTTCTTGCGGCTGCGCGACTGCTTTTTTGATCGCTTTTACGAGCGAAACTCTTGTGCCATCCATTCGCAGCACTTCATAGTCGCAGTTTTCATCGCTTATTTTATCGCCGATTTCAGGTAGGCTGCCGAAGAGATTAAAGACGTA
>NZ_CALIMW010000024.1 GCF_938045405.1 uncultured Campylobacter sp.
GGCTGCGTGCTTAAATTTAGCGCGTCTTTACGAGGGCGCAGATAATGCAAAAGCCGCGCAGTACTACAAAAAGGCCTGCGAGTTGGGCGGCAAGGATAGATTTATGAGCTCAGTAGCGGAGCATGAGCAGATATGGAAAAGCTCATGCGAAAGCTACGAAAGGCTTAAATAGCCCGCAAATCTATGCTTTGAAGCAGACCCTCGCGCTCGCCGTGGCTACGGAGCAAGAACCCTAGCGGATTTCGCATAAATAGCGCAAATCTAAACATCAAGTATCCTGTAGAAGCGGAAACATAAAACGGCGCAAGTTCTTAGCGGGCTCGTATTTTAGGAGACAAAATCATGACTACAATAGCGCTAATCCGCCACGTTACGCCGCTGATCGATCGCGGCGTGTGCGACGCCGCAGAGGCCGCACGGTGTGCGATTCTGTATGACGCTACGCAAAGCTTAGCTCTGTATGAAACCTATAAATTTAAAAGCAGCGCCACATACGAAAAGCTTGCCAGCATAAGCCGAGTATGCTCATCGCCGCTGCCGCGCGCCGCGCTTACGGCGCAAAAGCTATTCCCGCAGCGGGGCATAGAGTACCTAGAGGCTTTGCGCGAGTTTAATCTACGAATATTCCCCATGCCGCTAATAAAAATGCCGTTTGATTGTTGGCTCGTGCTCTCGCGCCTGCTGTGGCTGTGCGGCATGAACCCTAGCGGCGCAAGCGCAGGAGCGGAACGGCGGCGCGCGCTTGATCTGGCGCCGTCTTTGCTAGAGACGGACACTGCGGTGATCGCGCACGGCTTCGTGCTGCGCGTAATACGCCATGGCACGCGGCAGGCAGGCTACCGCCTGATATACAGCTTTTGCGAAGGCTGCTTCTGCGTAGAAATTTGGCAGCGTGCCGTGTAGAGATACCGCTCTGTGCGAAAATTTGAAATTTTGCGCAGCTAAGAGATTATGAAATTTCGTAAAAGGGATTTACAATCGGAATTTCGCGCCGCAAAATCGAAAAGACGGAGCTTTGCTAGATTAAATTTACAGGTCAAATTTATCGGAAGCTACTTTGAAATTTTGCGGAATTTTATTTCAGCGCAAAGATAGCGCCGTTTTAAAAGGTGGGAGATTCTTGAAATTTATGCACGCGCCACGATAAACGCGAGCTGCATCGATTTGCGTAGGTAAATCGTGCTGAGTTAAAATTTAGAATTTATGACGCAAAATTTTAAAATTCTACGAACCGTAAATTTACGGCTTAAATCCAAAATTCCGTTATGATGAAATTTAAAAATTTTACGTTGCTTTAAATTTGCCTGCAAATTTGAAATTTCATGTTATTTAACGAGTTACGCACTGCACCGATAAATCTGCGAGGATTTAAAAATCCTCGCTTCGCACCACCGTTCTTCGCACCACCGAATTTATGCTAGTAGGTGTAGAACCTCTCTAAAACACCACTAGATACGCATTTAATAGCTTGTGCATTTTTTATAAACTTAGAGGCAGTAACTATAGGAGTAATTTTCGCAATTCTTCTCTATATAATTCTAGCAAAAGGTTACTTATATAACTATCATTTATAAGTTGTTATTATTTTTACAATATTTTTTAGCATGGGTTTAAAATTTATAAAATCTATATCTTTATAGTTCTTTGAAATATATTTTGAAAAAATTTCCTTACTATAGTGCTTTTGTTTATCAAAAATAGCCGAGTCCCTACAAAATACTTTTCCATCCATCTTATGATTAAGCGTCTTATCATCAAACAAATCTTCTATTTCACACTCTTCTTTATCTCTTACTAGCTGATTTGTTATCATAAATAAGTTGTCTACAATATTTGCATATAGCTCTTTATCTAATATATTCTCAAATTCTTTCTTATTGGTAAAATTTATAAATTTCCTTACAGGCTTCTTATTATTAGGTATTTCATTGTCAAAAATAAGAATGACTGGATTTGCAGCTATATCTTTTGTTATTTTTTTAAAATACTCAGAATAATTTACAACTTCTCGTCCTACAAAAAACCTATAGATA
>NZ_CALIMW010000025.1 GCF_938045405.1 uncultured Campylobacter sp.
GTTGCACCTTAAAATTTTAAAATTTCATAAAATTCTACTCTACGGCATTCTACTCGTTTCAAATTTAGATCTGGAGGCTACGCTTGCAAAATTCTATCCACAAATTTCGTACCTAAATCCTGCGCAAATTCGACCCAAACGCGCGTTATTTACCGATATTGCGCTAAAATTCCTTTTAAATTTTACTTTAAAGGAGAGAAAAATGAGTGAAGAAAAAAGTTGCGCCTGTGCGCATGTCAAATCCCAAAACGTAACCGACGCGCCCGGCAACAACACCGTATTTATGATCTGGCGCTTTAACGCAGACAAAACCGCCTGCAAAAAGGCTTTCGAGGGCCTTTGCGGTTTGGTGATAAATTTAAACAAAACCGCCGTTACGAGATTCGGCGCGGCTAGCGAGACGAGCTGCGTGCTCGGCGTGGGCTTTGAGGCATGGAAAATGCTAAGCTTGCCAAAGCCTTTGCCGAAAGAGCTAAAAAATTTCGAAGAGATTAGAGGTGACAAGTACACTGCGCCCGCCACCGGCGGCGATATTCATATCCACATTAGAGCCGCGAATCAAGCCGTTTGCTACGATATGGCAAGCGAGATCAGAGCCGCGCTAAAGGATGTCGCGACATGCGAGGAGGAGATCTGTGGCTTCAAATACTACGACGGGCGCGCTATCATCGGCTTTGTGGACGGCACCGAAAATCCGCAAGGCGCAGATCGCGACTTTTTCGCCAAGGTAGGCGACGAGGATGCGGCGTATAAGGGCGGCAGCTACCTTTTCGTGCAGAAATATATTCACGATATGAGCGCATGGAACGCCGCGGGCGTCGCCGAGCAGGAGCGCGTCATCGGGCGTAGCAAACAAAACGACATCGAGATGAGCGAGGAGATAAAACCTAGCAACTCGCACTCCGCCGCAGCCAACGTCGGCGACGATAAAAAGGTCGTGCGCGGCAATATGCCGTTTGTGCAAGACGGCGAGACGGGAACCTACTTCATCGCCTACGCAAGTACCTTTAGCACGCTGGAGCTGATGCTTGAGAGTATGTTTATCGGCCGCCCGCGAGGCAACTACGACCGCCTACTGGATTTCAGCACCGCAAAGACGGGCGCGCTCTTTTTCGCTCCGACTTTCGATATGCTCGAGGCTTACGATGCGGGCTAAATTTAAATCACTTTAAATTTAAAGGCGCGCGATGTTTTGCGATCTAAGCCCGTATCAGAGCAGGCGCTGCAAAGAGATCATAGAGGGCAAAGTCAAAAATAGTGAAAACGTCAGGGGTCTGATAGAGTTCATAGACGCTAAATTTAAAGTTCGAGCGATCAGCGCGTTTTACGGCGCGGGCAAGAACTCGGCGTGGCTTAAGATCGTGCTTCGCTTCGATAAAGATGCCGCAAAAATCACCGATAAAAAGTGCATCGAGCGCTACCTTGCCCGCACGCCGCTTTTCGAGAAACTAAACGGACTTAAGAATTTTTATATCTCGGTCGAGTCCTTCGAGTCGCAGATCCGCACCGATCTGATCCAAGGCGCCGTAGAGGAGCTGCTGCGAAACCGAAGCGAGCTTTTAGCACCGCTTAAAATTTGGTATATCACAGCGGTGTCCGACGCGCCCGTAGTTTTTTATTTCACGAGGCAGGATGCGGCGCGCGGTGAAAGCAACGAAAAAATAGAGCGGCTGATAAGAAATTTTATAGAGAAAGCGCAGGACGCCAAATACCTGAGCCACATGAAATTTAAGCTCTATTTTGACAGCAAGGAGTTCGTGGATCTTGAGTGCGGCGGGAATTTGTTCTACTATTTCAAATAAAATTTTGCAAAGGAGCGAAAATGGATGCGAAGCTTTACAGAAGGTAACGCAGCTCTCGCGAGGGCTTGAGGAGGGCGGCGTGCAGAGCCTAAAAGCGGCACTTGAGGGCGATGGCGACGAGGTTAGCAAGACGCGAGCTCGCGTGATCTTGGGCGAATACTACGTGATGAAGGGCGAACCCGCGCAGGCTAGAAAGTATTTAGAGCCCGTGGCGCAAGACGCCGAGCGACTGCGAGATCAATACGACGATCTGCTGGACGATGAAATTTGCAGAGCCGATATGCTTTTGGATATGATCGAGCGCTTCGAGTTTTTGGCGGAGTAAAACGGCTCGCGATATGCGGCGGCGATAAAATTTTAAGATCGGAGCGAAATGTCAGACTACTCATTTGAAACTATAGAGCAAATGCTGCTAAAATGCGTAGCCGAGGGCGGCGAGCCCGAGCCCAGCTTTTGCTTGCATGCTTCGAGACTAACGCCCCATCGCGCAAGTTTATAGGCGAGCCAGAGCTTGGCTTTCGCCTGCACGGCGCGCAATACTTGATCATCACCTATGCGGATCGCTGCTCATTTCAAAGATACGCGGACGAGACGGGTGCAAACGCGAGTGGCGAGTGGTATTTCGTCACGCTGCGGGAACTCTACGCCGCGCTGCAGATAGACGGACGCTCACTAGAAGAGCTTTGGGACAAGGCGGATGATTTTTACTGCTTTGATTTTGAACTATAAGACCTCGAAATTTTATGCGGCGGTGCGGTAAGCGCACGCGGTACCGATACGTGGCGCTGATAAATTTTGAAAGGACGCAGACGGGCTCTGCTTAGGATTGTGTCGCTAAGGCGTACGGCGAGGACGGCAAATTTAGTGCGAGATTTGAAGGTCATGAGATGGCGATGGACGCGCCAAGCCTAGGCGGGCTGCGGCTTTATGCGAGCGCGTGGCTTTTGCAGGAGGGCATTAAATTTTTTCAGCAAGGAAGCCCGAGGCGGTAAAATGCGACTGAGCATCCGCCTGCTTGCCTACCGAGCAACACAACTTAAATTTAAACCTCAGTGCCGATCTTGGCAGGATAGGTCAAATTTTAGCAGTGATTGCGGCGATACTCGCGCCGCGACCTTACAACATCTGAGACTAGCGTGCATAAGTTTCATCTAATTGATGTAAGTTAGGCGCGGGCTTAAATTGAAGTAGATTCAATGGCGGCAGTGCGGACACAGAATGTCGCCGCAAGGTTTAAATTTAAAATGCAAAAAAAAGCGGCGGCGCGGACGAAAGCGCGCTGCGAGATCTAAAATTTAACCGAAGCGGCACTGAGAGCGAGTAAATTTTAATTAGCGAGCGCGCTACAGCGTGCTTTATGCCGGAGAGTTCGCGGTTTTTAGTGTTTGCCAAATGCACGTCTGATAAAATGCAGCTTGCAAAAATTGCAGCTGCAGTGTTATTTTCTAGCCTAGCGACAATAAATTCCGTAGTAATACAGCTCGCAAAGGTGCTGCGGCCGGCGGACATCGACCTTAAAACTTAGAGCCATCGGGCTGATCGTCCTTATCGGGCTTAGTTCCAGCCAGCGGGCATGAGTCTCTAAACCTGCGAGCGAGTGCAAGGAAGTCGTACAATTTCTATCTTCCAAATGCGACTTGCCCGCAATTTTGATCTTGTCAATTTTATGTAAAAAGCTTCTAGGCAGATGTCCGCGCGCTGTTTGACGATAAAATTTAAACGTAAAAGCAAAATTTAATCATCGCAAAACGCCCGAGCCGCTAGCGGTAAATTTTAAAATAAGAGCAAAAATTTAATGAAAAATTTTAACGATGAGCCGCAAGAATCGCAATCCGAACAAAATAACGCCGAGCGCCGAAATCCGCCGCAATTTGATAATAAACTCTTTGTCGTCAAAGACTACAACATAATAGTATTCTTTATTTATAACCTATTCTTCGCCCCCTTGGCGGTACCGGTGTTTCTATACATAGGGGATATTTTCCCATACTATACGCCGTTTGTTTTCGTAGCATTCGCCGTCATATCGTATCTAAACAGCGCCCATACGCGCCTTGTGCATTTGACGAACAGGAGTATCAACTACGTAAATAAAGGCAAAATCACGAAATCTATAAAATTTGATGAGATATCGCTCATAAAGCTCACCGCCACGCCGCTATTCGGACATATCGTGCCCGCTAGAAATTCCGTAGGTATTGTGTTTTCGTTCATCGTGATAGCCGTTGCGTTTGTCGGATTTTTACAAAGCCTTAGAGGATTTATAATTTTTATTATGAGCGCGGTGGGATTGATTTTGCCGTTTTTCGCCTCTAAGCTGATTTTTTCAAAGATCACGGAGGGGAAATTTAGCTTTCGTGCGATCGATACTTTGATCATCTATGACGGCAAGGGCGGATTTATCAGTTTTATGATGAGCGCGGCGGATTTTGAAAGGGTTTGCCGCTACATGCTGAAAGAGCGGCGGATCAGCCCGTCAAAATTTCAAAAGCAGTTTGTGATATTTCAATGAAACGGGCGTTGCGGTCAATATCATCGCCGAAGTTTGCCCGCGCACGCCGCAAAGTTCGATGGAATTTCGCGGCAGCTCGCACCACTTCGCGCCTTGAAATTTACCGCGACCGCTTTAAATTTTAAGGCGAGGGGTTTGAATTTCAGTTCGAAACGACGCGCCGGGCGAATAAATTTCATTTAGCGAGCGGGTCTGTGGCGATTTAAAATCGGACGCTTTTGGGTCATGACCGCGCCCCGCCGAACTAGGTAAATTCCATATCCAAAGCGTTCGGCGGCTCAAGGCTTGCGTTTAATTTAATCCACAATTACAAGCCGAATTTCAATCTGTCCAATTTAAATATCCGCGCAGACTGCGTGCATCGCGGCTCCATCGTTTGCCACGGCGTAGAGGCGCCCGCCGCTAGCGAGCATGATCTGATCCGAGCCGAATTGAAACTCGCCGAATTCCACCTCTTTTAAGATCGAGCCGTCGTCCGCGCTAATCAAAACGGGCTTATTACGGCGATCTGCGAGTAAAATTTTATCATCAAACCACGCAAAATGCTCGGTTCCGCCGGTGTCAAACTTAAAGATCACTTCGCCGCTTGCTGCGTCTACGGCGTATAGGTGCCCGCCCTTGCCCGCGGTGCCGAAATACAGCGTCTTGCATCCCTGCCGCTTACCTTGCGCATCAAAATGCACTGCTCCGCCGCGCAGGCAAACGGGCGTATATAGATACGCTCCTAACTTCAGCCGCCAAAGAATTTTACCTTTTGCGGCCGCTTTTTTGCGGGTTTGCTTGCCGCCGTTTGAAATTTTATCTTTTGCCTCGCTTGTTTCATCGCACGGATCGCTTTTGCTTTCTTTGCAAACAGCCGCCGCGCCGTCATTTTCGGAGGAATTTTTTAAATTTTCGCCCGCCAAGCCGCTAGAATTTAGCGTGCCGCCTAAAACAGCCGCCGCACCGTTTAAATTTGACCCACCTTGCGAAGCTCTGCACTCCATCATAAAGGGTGAACTCATCCGCACGGCAAAGCCGTCAAACTCGTAGGTTCGCGCATCGTTGTAGATCTGCTTCACGGGTGCAGGAGCGTCGCCAAGCTCGGCCATTTCGCCATCTTGTATTTTGATGAGTTTTGCGGGCGAATCGACGAAGCCCTCAGTATCTCGTATTTAGCACGAAGTGACCGTCCTGCGGGTAACAAAGCGCGGAGGCGGCGAAGAAAATTTCGCGCTGTTCGTAGGCGAGCACCGATCTTTTGTGCTCGCTAAAATCGCGTGAAAACGTATCTAGTAGCACGTAGCTGGGCGTTAGCTTTGCGGCGATATTTTGTTCGCTAGGAGCCGCGAAAGCAAAATGAACGAAGGCTATCCGCTCGCCCATCTCGTAAATGCCCGTCACGCCGTGTCCGCGAAACTCCACGCCCTACATCGCAAGAGGATATGATTTTAGCATTTGCGGCTCCTTAAAATTTGAAGCGATTATAGCTTAAATTTGGGCGCGAATTTTAAAATTTTGTATGCGCATTGAAATTTTACGGCGCGCACGTTAAATCATACGATGCGCACGCTAAAATTTTACGGCGCGCGTCATGGAATTTTAAATTTCGCGGAGCTTCCAAAATTTTACGCCCGGTACAATGAATGCTACGTCTTAAAAACTCATAACTAAATTTCGTTGCTAGATTTTCCATTCACTTTTATACCAGACGAACGCTCAAAGCTTAATGCCATTATATTATTTCACCATTGTGCACTACTTTGATTCAGACTGATCAATTAGGCCAACTATCGAAATCTTGGCTTTTTTCCTACGTATCTTTCTAGCATTCATTTGCGAATATGCTATTCTAGCTGCCTATTTACGCCGTATATCGTGAAGTAGAGTTTAAACGCAAAGAGCATTAAATGAAAATGAGTATAAATAAAATGTGAAAATTTGAAGTTAAAATGGAATTTCGGATTAGATTAAAATGGCCGGGAGATAGGGATTCGAACCCCAGGAGGCTTTCACCTCAACGGTTTTCAAGACCGCCGCTTTCGACCGCTCAGCCATCTCCCGATTAAGGGCGGGTAGACCCCGCCGAAAGTTCGCGCAGATCAAGATCTACACGTGGAATTTATTCGGTTTTTTCTCCGACCCACTCGGCGCCATTGTGAACCTTTTCTTTGGTCCATTGAGCCGCATTGTGTGAGTCCTCTTTTACGCCGTGCCAAGTATTAGAGCACCCGCCAAAAACCATCAATGCCAAAAGAGCCGCTAGTATGTATCTCATAATAACTCCTTTTTAGGATCTGGAGGCGACACCCGGATTCGAACCGGGGATCAAAGCTTTGCAGGCTCATGCCTTACCACTTGGCTATGTCGCCACGCCGGCTTATTAGGTGGTGCCCGGAGCCGGACTTGAACCGGCACGGAAAAAATTCCGAGGGATTTTAAGTCCCTTGCGTCTACCGATTCCGCCATCCGGGCACGTTTAATACAAAAACAGAATGTAAAATGGAGCGGGAAACGAGAGTCGAACTCGCGACATCAACCATGGCAAGGTTGCGCTCTACCACTGAGCTATTCCCGCGCAAAGAAATGAAATATTACCCAATGCAAGCTTAAAATTTCATTTTATAGCGGCCTTTGCGGAGAAAATTTTGGCGTAGCGCCGGAATTTAAAAATTTTGTAAGTAAAATAATGTAAAATTACAAAATCTTTATTGGGGTTATAGCTCAGCTGGGAGAGCGCTTGAATGGCATTCAAGAGGTCGGCGGTTCGATCCCGCTTAACTCCACCATTTAAGCTATTTTTAAGTTTAAATCACTTCTTTTAAATATCTTTTGCTTCCTTTGAATGCCGATATTTAGGGCTTTTAGTAATTTTTGATTTTTTTGTTTCTTTTTATGTTATAATTGTTTTAGAATAATTCAGTTGTTTATTAGGTTGGTTAAAACCTATTATGTCAGTTTTACAGAAAGAGCAATGATATCGTCTAAAAGCCCTTTTACGTATATATTACATAAAACCAAAAACGGCATAAGCGAGAACTATATCGCAAAAATCGTTAAGATGAACGAAAGATATATACTTCCATCTTTTGACGAGCGCGATGCAAATACGATAAAGTATAGTGATATTTTAGATTTAAACCAAAATAATCCGAGTTCTAGTCGTCTCAAAGCGCTTCATCACCTAATAAACGATATAGAAAAGTCTTTGCAATAAATTAAATTTTAATGGAAGGAGAGATTATGTCATTTATAGATGAAGATTACGTAAATATCGTGCCGCAAGATTTGCTAGAACGCGGTATACGCCTAAGAGAGGAGTACGGAATTTATGATATCGCTTGGAGATTCGACGATGTAATGGAGGTGCTTAAAATCACAAAAAGCAAAGATATGGTTATCGTCGGAGGAGACGTATATCGCCTAAGCGGTAATGAGCCCATCATCACATACGATAGCTGGAGCATTAAAGATGGAGATGACGGTGACGATGCATTCGAACTAGCGGTTCGATACATCACTAATTATCGCGCCAGAAACGGAGATGACTTTGCATACTGCCCGGCTATCGGTCCATATACCATCCTACAGGAGCCAAATGAACCAACAGAAAAATGATCAATTTTTTATAAACAAGAGTTTACCGCCTAACGTAGAAAGATGGCTTAACATAATGCTTCGATATAAATTTAAAGGCAGAGATGAATTAATATCTCATCTCAGACTTATAAAGATCGATAGCGTGATAAAGGAAGTAGGTTATATGCTAATAAAATTTAAAGAGCCTAAAGGTACGGAAAAGCTATCGTTAGAAAATTTCCCGATAAACACTACAGTAATAGATATTATGGTGTTCACAAAAGGAGAATATGAAACCAACTTCTTACTCTACAATAACGATTATGTAAGTAGGCTAGAGATTTATAATGTTGCAAGCGAAGCATATCTTGAATTAGAAAATTTTGAGAATATTCAATTTTATAATTTTGATGAAAATAAATATGAATAAGTGCTTGAAATTAATAGTAGCCCTATTTTGTGTCAATATAATGGCTGCGAGCTTATTAAAAGCAAATAACCTCGTAAGCTACAAGGGCTCAAAGCTCTCAAGCATAAATGCCAACTACTCCAGATCCAAATCAAGCACTATAAAATTTAAAAATTCCCAACAAGGAAATAAAATGAAATTTTTAAGGCAATACAAAAGCATTATTCTATTACCATTTTTGCTGATTATTTCGTTTTTTGTTTTTCGTATGATTT
>NZ_CALIMW010000026.1 GCF_938045405.1 uncultured Campylobacter sp.
AAAGCCCAAGGCGCGCATCGAAGAGTATTTCGCGCTGAAACAGCTTTTAGAGCTTCGTGGCACAAGCGGCAAGAAGAGCAAAGAGGACGGCAAAAACGGCGGCGCGATCTTGTGCTTCTACGGCCCTCCTGGCGTAGGCAAGACGAGCCTTGCAAACTCCATCGCGACCGCGCTTAAGCGCAAACTTATCCGTATCGCCTTAGGCGGGCTCGAGGACGTAAACGAGCTACGCGGACATCGCCGCACCTACATCGGCGCGATGCCGGGCCGCATCGTGCAAGGGCTCATCGAGGCAAATCAGATGAACCCCGTCATCGTGCTTGATGAGATCGATAAAATTTCAAGCTCATACAAGGGCGATCCGACCGCGGTTCTGCTCGAAATTTTAGACCCGGAGCAAAACTCGAACTTTAGGGATTATTATCTAAATTTCAACATCGATCTTAGCAAGATCATCTTTATCGCCACGGCAAACGACGTATCTCTCATACCCGCGCCGCTACGCGATAGGATGGAGTTTATCGAGCTTAGCTCTTACACGCCGCAGGAGAAATTTCAGATCGCCAAGGACTATCTGATCCCCCAAGAGCTGCAGCGCCACGGCTTAAAATCCGCCGACGTAGCGATCAACCCCGCAGCTCTTTCCGAGATCATCGAAGAGTACACGCGCGAAAGCGGCGTGCGAAACCTGCGTCGCCAGATCGCAGCGATCTTCCGCAAGGTCGCGGTTAAAATTTTAAAAGACAAAGAGTTTAAAAAAATAGTCGTAACGACGAAAAATTTAAGCGAATTTCTAAATAAAAAGGTTTTCGAGATCGACGAGGTTGAAAAGCGCGATCAAATCGGCATCGTAAACGGGCTTGCGTGGACTGCGGTAGGCGGCGACGTGCTCAAGATCGAGGCGGTCAAGATCAAAGGCAAGGGCGCGATGACGATCACGGGCCAGCTCGGCGACGTGATGAAAGAATCCGCGCAGATCGCCTTTAGCGTCGTAAAGGTGCTGATCGACGAGGGTAAGCTCAAAGCGGCTCAAGACGCGAAGGCGGGCGCGGCAAAAGACTCACGCGCGGGCAAAAACTCCGCATTGCGCGCAAATGGCGGCGCGTCTAAAAGCCCTGCGGCGGCACAAAATTCAGGCGTGGAGGAGAATTCCGAGGGTCAAAATTCCGAGCAGATTTATAATAAATTCGACCTTCACATCCACGTACCCGAGGGCGCGACGCCGAAGGACGGACCGAGCGCGGGCATCACGATGAGCACGGCGATCGCGTCGATTTTAAGCGAGCGCGAGGTGCGCGCCGATCTAGCGATGACTGGCGAGATCACGCTAAGCGGCAAGGTGCTGCCGATCGGCGGGCTTAAGGAGAAGCTCATCGCCGCGCACAAAGCCAAAATCGCCGAGGTTTTGATCCCACGCAAAAACTACGAGCGCGACCTGGCGGAGATCCCGAACGAGGTCAAAAACGATCTGAAAATAACGCCGGTAGATCGGATCGAAGAGGTGCTGAAGCTGGCGCTCGTTTAAATTTAAAGCGCCGCTTTAAATTTGGCCGCTTTAGCCCTGCGCTTCGGCGGAATTTTAAAATATTTAATGCTATGATCGGATTATATCATTTCTTTTATAAAAAATAGCGGCGCATTTCGCTCGCGTGAAATTTCTCCCGCCTAAAATTTCATCGGCGCGCAGCAAATTTTTACACAATCGCGGCAATTTTTTTTAAACTTGCTTGCAGCCGAATTTCTCAGACACTCGCGGTAAAATTTTATGCTCGCTTGAGATAGCGTGAAATTTTATTCGCATCGCAAGCTCTCGCCGCGCTTGCGGCAAAATTTCTTGTAACGATGTGACGAACGTAAAATTTCGTAGAATTTCGCATACGCGCGATCGCGTAATGCTGTAAAATTGTAAGACAGTTTAAAATTTCAGCTTCACTTTTAGCGTAAAATTTTATAAAATTTACCTCGCAAAAGGAATAAAATGTTTGATTTTAAAAAAGAGTTTAGACAGCTTTACGCGCCAAAGCAGACGCCGCAAATTTTAACCGTCCCGCCTGCGAATTTCGTCTGC
>NZ_CALIMW010000027.1 GCF_938045405.1 uncultured Campylobacter sp.
AAGCCCACGTGGATCAGCACGTACTCGCCGACCGCCGCGGGCTCGGGGAGCAGATCCAAGCTCACGCCGCGGCGCACGCCCAGAGTCTCCACTGTTGCGAAATTGTTTTCATCGATTGAGATGATTTTTGAAGGGATTGAAAGGCACATTAACGAAATTCCTTCTTGTATTGTAGGAATTTCAGCCATTTCTCCACGCCCTCGCCGCTTTTGCTATCAAGCGCGATGACATCGGCTTTCGGATTGAGTTTGTGCACTTCGCGCACTACCTCCTGTATATCGAAGTCAAAATGCGGTAGTAGCGCGGTTTTAGTGATTACGACGCAGTCTGCGCGGCGAAATATCACGGGGTATTTTGCGATCTTATCACTACCCTCGGGCACGCTTAGAAGCACTACGTTCAGGTGCGCGCCTACGTCAAATGCTGCAGGGCAGACGAGGTTTCCGACGTTTTCTATGAAAACCAGATCTAAATTTTTAGTATCGATGTGATGAAGCCCCTCGTGGACCATAAAGGCGTCCAGATGGCAGGTCTCGCCGGTGCTGATTTGATGGGCCTGTGCGCCCGTTTTTATGATACGATCGGCATCGCGGTTAGTCTCCAGATCACCCTCGATGACGCCGATTTTAAATTTGCCGCTTTTGATAGTGGCCTCAAGTAGCGTCGTCTTGCCGCTACCGGGGCTGCTCATCAAATTTAGACATAAAATTTTATCCTCATCCAGATGGGCTCTGTTGTGAGCGGCCTCCTCGTCGTTGGCGCTTAAAATTTTACTCATCACCTCGATCGTCTTGGCGTCGCTGATAGCGACATTTGCGTGGATATGATCGTGCGCGTCGTGCTCGTGATCGACCCCAGCCTCATGCATATGGGCGTGGGAGTGGACGGTGCCGTCCGCGTGGGTATGGAGATGCTCGTGCGAATGAGCGTCATGAGTATGGCCTACTGAACAGCCGCAATCTTTACACATTTTTTATCCTTGGAAAATAAATTTTGCGCGTAAAATACCACGTTTTTGCTTTAAACGGCGTAAATTTGATAAATTTTATATCGAAGTGCAAAATTTTATGAAATTTAATGAGGCTTGAAATTTACGTGCTTCGTTTTCGTCTAAATTTAGTGCGCTGCTTGCGAAGGCTCGACGCAAAATTTTAAAGCTCGCGAGCAAAGCGCTGCTTTAAATTTAATCGCCTGCTCGCAGATTGCAGAGCCGTACGCCGTAAATTTAGATATCGTAGCTCACAACGGCTCAAAATAAACTAAAGATCGCCGTAGATAGGGGCGCGAAATTCAGGGCTTGCGAGCGGATTTTATCCCGGTGTTCTACAATCTCGCGCGTGCTCTCTCCGGCGTGCCGAACATCGTCGCGGCAGCCGTTTTCATATCGATTTTACGCTAACTCGGGCTTTACAAATACGGCATGAAAATGCGGCTCCTTATAAAATTTAGTCGCTAGCTGTACCGATCTCGCGCCAGTGCGTAAATTTCAACCCGCGACAAGAGCGCTTTTGATTAAAATTTATAAAATTTCGCGCTTTCGTTTGCCGCGTAAATTTAAACAAATTTTATTTGCACGCCTTGCGCAGCCGGCCCCGCCCGAATTTGCTACTTGACCTCAAAATCGCGCTGCACAACTCGCAAAAGTCGTGCCGAAGCTGCGTTTAAATTTAAAAGCGCGTAAATTTCGCGCGACGCGCTGTTTTCAAAAACATGCAAAAGCCCTACGCTTCGGTGATAACCGCCTTTACGAGCTTGGAAAATTTCACCCCTTTTAGCGCGCCGATTTTGGCGCTGAGCCGCTCGATCTTTGAAATTTTATCACGCATCGTGATCTCCTCGAAACAGTGGCGCTCGTCGATGTGGAAGTGGCTAGTACTGACGATGGTGACGTTTGCGTGGTGCTCGATCTCTACGAGCTGCTCGATCAGATCGCTTTGGTGATGATCGTAAGCGATGCAAAGCACGCCCACGCAGTCATCCTCGCCATCTCCATGAAGCACGCCCTCGACCATCTTTTCCCGGATCAGATCGCGGATAAACTCACTGCGGCTTAGGTACTGCTTGGCGCGCACCATCTCATCGAGATCCTCAAAAAGCTTCGTCGGCAGCGAAATGCTAAATCTTACGGCGCTCTCTTTTTCCTCTTTTTTCATAGCTCCCCTCATTTCGCGTATTTTGAATGTAATTTTACCGAAATTCCGCTCAAATAGTAAGAATTTTGCGCTAATTTGGCTTATTCTTTAAAATTTAAAGCTCCAAGGCACCGCGCTTATTTTGAAATTTTGCTCGCAGTTTCGCGTTGTATTTTAGTACTAGCGCGATGAAATTTACCGGTGCTACGTTATTTTAAATTCTACCGCGAGCTTGCGTCCAAATTTTAAGAGTCAGGCGCTAAATAGCGTCTTAGCTTGGGATCTGCGCAGTATTTAGCCACGCGCCGCGGTAGAATTTTGTATCGATCGCCGTAATAGCACGCGTGACGCTATGGCAGGCAACGGCGCGCCGTTAAATTTTAAAATTTTAACGTTTCGGTTGTGACATATAGAGACGGTAAGGCGCAAATTTATTCGCTGATTTTGCGATTTTAGAAAAGCTAGCTGCGTGATTTTATCGCCGTAGCGTTAGAATTTACGCAAAGCGCAGGCAGGGCGCAGAGTTCATTAAATTTAGCGGCGAGATGAAACTAGTAAATTTTACAAAGAGCGAGCTTAACGGCTATAATTGCGTTTTTTGTGGACGAGCTTAGCGCGAAATTTCGCTTAGATACGCTGCGAGCTGCCCGTATGCGATGCCGCTGTCGTTGCAAGGAACGGTGCGATTTAGATGAAATTTTATCCCTCGCTCGCGCAGCTTCGCGCACGTAAGATTTAGAAGCGTGGCGTTTTGAAAGACTCCGCCGCTTAGCACGACCTCGAGCCCGAAGCCCTCCGCAAACTCCGCGATGAAATTTGCGATGGCGTTTATAAATTTCGTCGCGGCCAAGCGCGGCTCATCGCTCAAAGCCTGCAAAAACGCCTCTTCGTAATCGATCACGTAGCATTCGCCGCCAAAGCCCCGCGGCGCCTCGTCACCCGTAGAATTTGTCGTGGAATTTGACGCAGAATCCGCTACGCTCATCGATAAGTCATAATTGATTCCATACGCAGAATTTAAACTCCGAGTGTTTGTCGAATTCGGCGCGTATATAAAATTTTGCTCGGTATCGCCGATTGTGGAATTTGCCGCGGAATTTTCCGCGTCGCTAGCCGAGCTGCAAACGTTCGCGGCGTTCGTGGCTGCAAATCTTTCACCGCTATTAGAATTCGTCGCGCGGCTATCGCGATTTATCGAGCCGCTAAAATTTTCCGCTATTCGCACCGCGGCATCGATAGAATTTCCTCTACAGACGCCGCTTTTATCCTCGCGTTCTGCACTGCAGATAGGATTTTTCGCCGCGCCAAATTTCTCGGGCATGCGCACCGCAGAGTCGATAGAGCTTTTTATCTTGTCAAAAATCCCCGCTTCGCTTGCCGCGCCCGCTTTTTTCAGCCTAAATTTATAGCTCTGCTCGCAGCCGTCGATATATAGGTTCTCAAGTCGCATGCCCGCTTCGCCGTCAAAGCTGACGGCTCGTAGATCGCAAATAATCGCTGCAAACGCGTCGAATAGCCGCCCTAGCGAGCTTGAGCGGACGGCACGCGGCGCGATTTTTTCTAAATTTGCTACTTCGCTCGCGCTAAATTTTGCTAAAAACTCGCGCGCAGCGTCCTTTGCATTAAATTTAAATATGAGCGCGAGCGCAAGCTTGTAGATGTTTTTGATCGCATTCTCGCCGCCGATAAGCGCGATCTCGTCGAATTTTGCGACGCGACGATAGCCGTGCGGGTCAAACACCATCACCTCGCCGCCCCAGATCGTGCCGTCCGTACCATAGCCGGTGCCGTCGAAGCAGAAGCCAAGGTATTTTTTGCCGCTGCCTAACAGCTCATCTTGCGCCAGATTCGACACCAGATGCGCGAAATGGTGCTGGTAGCGGATCACGGGGTATCCGCGCTGCTCGAAAAATCGCGTGTGTGAAAACTGCGGGTGCAGATCCGCGATGACGGCGTCGAATTTCAGCTCGTAGGCGCGCACGAACATATCCAAAAGCGCAAAAAATCGCTCATTCGTGGCGACATTTTTAAGATCGCCGATGTAGGGCGAGATGAAAATTTGCCCGTCTTTGTAGATCGCAAACTGATTTTTCAGCTCCGCTCCGAGCGCCAGGAAAGTGCCTTTTAGCCGGAATTTGCTAGGGAAAATTTTTGGATTCATTCCGCGAGATGTTCGCAAAAATAGCGCGCGATTTAAAATTCCGCTCGCTTGATCGTTCGCGCTTTTGAAATTTAACGCTGCGACGCCGTTTTTAAAATTTAATGTTGTGTCCTGGCTGCCTGGGGTCGCGCCTCGCTTGCTATTTGAAGTCGCAAAGTGCTCGCTATCCGGGACTGCGATATTATGCATGACTTCGCTTGACGCCGCTACGTCGCTTTTTAAATTTGAAGGTGCGGCGCCAAATTTATCGCTCAATGTTACCGCGCCCTGCTCGCCTTTTGCTTTTTTGAAATTTTTCGCGTTCTCGGGGCTGCGGCGCTTCATATCAATCAATGCCACGCCGTTTTTAAAATTTAAAGATGCATCGTCGAGTTCATCGTTTGATGCCACGACGTTGTGCCCGTCATCCGAGAGCGCGTCACAACTATCTATCGCCGCATCGGCGCTTTCATCGGCTGCCGCCGCATCGCAGATGCTACCTAGTGCGGCGCTTTCTTGCTCGTTTTTTGCTTTTTTGAATAAATTCTGCGAATTTTTTAGCTCGCAAACGGCTACTTGCGAGCTTTGCAGACCTTCACTCGGATCGCACTTCGAGCCTTGCTTGGAATTTGCCCGTTTCAGATCATCGCTTTTCGAGTTTGACGTATTTTCATTCGGCTGCCGCTTTATAATCACGTTCAAATCGGACTTCGTATCGATCGAGGGAAGCGACATAGCATGCGGTGCTTCAAAATTTTGCGCCATATTCTCGCTGTGAGCCCGGGTCTCAAGCGTGTATATATCGTGCGTGCGATCGTTTGCCTTCGCGCTTACAGCTTCTTTTTTAAATTCCTGCAAAAACGCGATACTATCGTCGCTCGGCGTTAAAATTTCGCGATTATTGTCCAGGTAAAACGAGATGACGCCGCCCAGCTTCGCGCGCAACTCCTCGCTGCTAAAAATAATGGGCTCGCTGCTGATATTGGCGCTAGTAGCGACAATCGGGCGATCAAAGTATTCAAAAAGCAGCAGATGCACGCCGGTGTTGGCTATGAAAATGCCGATTTTATTAAGGTTCGGCGCCACGCTTGGAGCGATAAAAATCGCGCCTGCTCTAAAAATCGCCGAAAAGCTTGCGGGCAAACGCACGAAATCGCCCTCGCTATCGGAATGGGCGCCGTGTACGCGCGCCGTGCACGCCTGTGCAGAGCATGAACCTTGCAAATTTATCGTCTGTTGCGGACTCGGCTCGCTCGCCGAACGCTGCAAATCTGCCTTATTTGCAGCATGTCGCAAGCTCTGAATATTCGCCGAATTTTGCGAAATAGACTCGTCCGTCGCAAGCCGAAAATCAGGCTCATTCGCCGCGCATTGCGAGTCTTGGCTATCCACTGCGGACTGTAAATTTAACTCATTAGTCGTATGTCGCAGCTCTAGCTCGCCTTCTGCTTGCGGCGAGCTCAAATTTTTAGCCACGCACTGCAAATCAGACCCATCGTATGTGCGCTTTAGCTCGTTTGCCGCACACTGCGAGTCGTCTGCCGCTAGCGTATCGTAGGCGAAATTACGACGCGCCGTTTTACTGAAAATTTGCGCACTCTGTAATTCGCCCTGCTCCGTGTAATTCTCAGCGCCTTGCGTGCTAAAATTTTGCGCCGCGGAATTGCGTAAATTTTGTAACGCAGAGCCCCGCTCTTGCGCCGTCTCTTCTTGCTCGCCTGCAAATCTCGGCGATATAGGATTTTTGCCTTGCGCCTTTAAATTTTGCGTGCCGAAATCCGCCGCAAAGCCCGTCAGCGTGCGCCAAACAAACTCGCGCTTTTTTAAAATCACGATCGGCTTGACGTTACAGTCTATCAGCGCCTCTTCCTCTGCGCTTAGGCTTGCTGCGCGCCCTGCCTGCGCTGCGTCGCGACACATGATCGCAAAAGGCTTGCTCGGGCGTTTTTTGAGCGTTCGCAGCATCCGTACTGCGCACTCGTTCGTCGCATCGCAGACGATGTGAAAGCCGCCCATCCCTTTGATCGCACCGATCTGTCCGCGCCGCAAAAGCTCCGCCGTGCGCGCTATCGCATCCTCGCCGCTTGATAAAATTTCGCCGTCCGCGCCGCATAAAAACAGCTGCGGGCCGCAGTGCGGGCAGGAGATCGGCTCGGCGTGATAGCGGCGCGTGAGCGGGTCCGTGTATTCGCCGCGGCAAAACTCGCACATCTCAAACTCCCTCATCGTGGTATTTGCACGGTCGTACGGCAGCGCGGCGATGATGCTAAGGCGCGGGCCGCAATCGGTGCAGTTGATAAAAGGATAGTGGAAGCGCGGATTTTGCGGGTCGTAAAACTCTTTTTTGCACTGATCGCAGATCGCAAAATCGGGCAGGATCGGGTTAAATTTACGCCCCTCTTTGGACTGCGTGATCTTAAAATCAGTAAAATTCTGCGTAAAATCTTGCGTATTTAGATCGGTGCGGGTAATTTTATCGATACGACAAAGCGGCGGCGCCTCGCTGCGAAGGCGCTGCTCGAAAATTTTTAAAATTTCTTCTTCGCGCAGATCTTGCTCGGCGTTTTGCGGATGGTGCTCAGAGCCCTGCAAATCCTGCGAGCAGAGGTTTTGCTCGGGTAAAGCTAGCAAGATAGAGCCCTGCCCGTTTAGATTTGGCTCGGATAAGTTGGGCAGGAATTTCTCGCTCGCTGCGGCTTGAAAATCTCTCGTCAAATCATGCGGCAAGCTCGTCAAATCAGGCGGATTTGCTAAATCGTTTGCTAGATCACGTAGTGAGCCGGCCGAATCATCCGGTAAGTTCGGTGTGCTTTGCGGCGAAATGGAGTTCGAATTTAAATTTGAGCCCGTAAAATTTAGTGACGAGCTTGCGGTCTCGTTAGAATCCGGCTTGGTAGAATTTAAAGACCGAGTAGCTGATAACGATACTTTCTGTGCTTGAATTTCGTTAGAATTTGGCTCATCTAAATTTAAAGAGGCGAAATTTTTATCGACTGAGTTCTGTTGCGCTCCGAAAAGGTCTACGCAAACGATGATTTTAACGCCCTCGCCATCGTTATAAACCTCGCCTTTCAGCCCCAAATCCACGGCGAGTTTATAGACGAATGGGCGAAACCCAACCCCCTGCACCGCTCCAAAAATCTCAAATTTAGCCGCTTTCATACACATGCTTTCATAAATCGCGCGACGTCGGAGCTGTTTTGCGAGCAAAATGCGCTCGCGGCAGGCGGACAAAGCGTTCCGGACGCTGCAAAATATGCTCTAAATTTAATAAAATTTGTTCCTTCACGCCCGCGCCCTTTGCCGCTTTTTTAAAATTTCGCGCGATCTCATCTGCGTTAAGCTTAGCCCGTATGGCGCAGCTATCGGCACCCCAATGCCCGCGCAACTCGCCGTTTTGCGAATAAGGCTTCAAAGCTTTGCCAAAAATACGCATATATGCCCGATCTAGCGAGCTTGAAGCGCGAAGCTGTCGCTAAAGCTCGCGTCAAAATTTTTGC
>NZ_CALIMW010000028.1 GCF_938045405.1 uncultured Campylobacter sp.
TTTATGAAAAAGGGTAAAATTTTACTTTCTTTTGCGCTACTTTGCTCGCCGTTTTGGCTCGCCGCAGCACAAAATGAAAGCTCGCGCCCAAACGCTGCATCGCAGAGCTCCGCGCCGTCTGCTTCATATTTCGCCGCCAATAATGCGGCGCCGAAAAACTCTACGCAAAAGCCAGCGAGTTCTACCGTCGTAAATTCCACGTCGCAAAGTGGTAGCGCAGAAAATTCTACGCCGCAAAGCGCAGACGGCGATGATTTTGGCACCATAAACGTCACGGGCAAGGCCGATCTATTGACAACCGAAGGCACCGGTATGTATACGACCGATAATATGAACACCGCCACCGGTCTTGATCTAAGCATTCGCCAGACGCCCCAAACCGTCTCCGTTGTACCCGATCAGCTCATAAAGGATTTGAGCCTTACAAAGGTCGATGACGCACTAAATTACGTACCCGGCATTACCGCTACCAGCAGATTTGGTATGAGTTTGCCGATATCGCGTGGTTTTAATATCGACAATATCCAAGAGGACGGCATGCAATCCACGACTGCGCTTGCAGCGCAGGGGCTTTACGGGCAGTCTAAGGAGCACACCGATCTTGCATTTTATGACCGCGTCGAGGTTTTGCGCGGCGTAGCGGGTCTTACGCAGAGCAACGGCGAGCCCGGCGGAACTATAAATTTAGTAAGGAAGCGCCCTCAAAAAGAGCTCGGAGCGAATTTATCGCTAAGTGCGGGCAGTTATGATTATTATCGCGGCAGCGTGGACGTGACGGGTGGCTTAAACGAAAGCGGCTCGCTCCGAGGACGGCTCATCGGCGTAAGCGGCAAGGAGGGCTCCTTTAGAGATTTGCAAAATACCGAACGCGGCGCGGCATCGGCGATGGTGGGAGCTGATCTCGGAGATTTTAGCGAAATTTTAGCCGGTGTGATCTATCAAAAGACAAGAAGCGTTTATGATCCTTTTGGCATTCCTGTAGTGGGCAAGGACGGCAACGCGTTAAATTTAAGCAAAAGAACGACCTTTATATCGGATTGGAGCAGGTCGGTTTATGAAAAATATAATACGTTTTTGGAACTAAATCATAAATTTAGCGATAATATCAAGGCTTACGCCAAACTAAACTATACTCACAGCGAGAGCTTGTTGAAATTCGGCGGCTGGCACGGAGTGGGTAGGGATCCTGCGAGTAGATACATAAGCTATGACAGATACGACAACGGCAGTAAAGAACTAAGCTTTCAGGTAGGTAGCGATATCGGCTATGAATTGTTTGGGCAAAGCCATGATTTTTTCATAAACGCTACTGCGTCGAAGGAGAGATTTACGCAGCACGATAGAGACGTTTACGGCGGCGCAGCGGGATTGACGTATGAGAGCTTTAATAAGGGGCTTATAAACAACGAGCCTAATTGGAATGATACGACCGCGCTATGCGCGCTTGGAACCCGCTGCTACAATCTTTACTACACGATTAAAATTTATCAGCAGATGGTTGCAATGGGCACGAGATATAATTTTAACGATGATTGGCATCTGCTCGTAGGTGGCAGATATTCAAGGCTAAAGCGAGAAAGCGCTACGGATAACTATCGCACGGGCCGCCACAGCGAAGACTATATCGTTAAAAAACACAAGATCACGCCTTACGCGGGGCTTACGTGGGATTTTTCGAGAGATCATTCGCTATATGCGAGCTATGCCGAAATTTATAAACCTCAAACCGCTAGGGATAGAAACGAAAAAATTCTAGAGCCGATCGTAGGCTATAACGCCGAAGTGGGCGTGAAGTCGGAATTTTTCGACGGCGCGCTAAATACGACCGTGGCTTTCTTTCAGATCATGCAGGAAAATAGAGCCGTCACCGACTACGATTATTACGACGCTACGGGTCTAAGCAGATCGGTAGCTAGCGGCAAAGTCAGATCCAGAGGCTTTGACATAGAAGCAAACGGTGCAATTACCGACGAGTGGAAAGTATTCGGAGGCTACACCTACAATAAAAGCGAGTATATGAAGGACGAGAGGCGTTTTGCGGCGCTAAGCAACGTCGATTACCGCAAGGGTGCCAATGCCAAGCCTTGGATCCCTAAGCGTATGTTTAAGCTCTACAGCAGCTACGAAATTCCGCTCGTAGCGCAGCAAAAGATCACTTTGGGCGCCGGATTTCGCTATCAGAGCAAGACCGACAACCAATATACCAGGCGCAGTATCTCGACGGGCGCTTATTACCCCGCTAACGACATCCCCGTACAGGGCGGCTACACGATATGGGACGCCAACGCTGCGTATGAATACAATGAGCATTTTAGTTTAAATTTATCGGTAAAAAACATAACCGACAAGCGCTACTTTATCAATCAAAATAACAGAGTAGCGGGACAAAACAACTACTACGGCGAGCCGCGGAATTTTATGCTGACGTTTAATTATAAATATTAAGGCGCCGTTTTGCTCAAAGTCTGCCCGCGCCTTGCTTTGGGCGGGATGCATAAAATTTGCGAGTAAGTCGTATTCGCAAATCTTTATGCTCTCAGATCGCACGGGTTAGTGTCAATGCGAGCGCAGCGGGGCTTGCATGAAGGTATGAGTTGATCGGCGCTCATTAAGCTTGAGCAATCCAGTGCGCCGAAGTCTGCAGACAGGTTTTGCGCGAATAATGCTGCGCAGTTAAATTTTGCATTCGTTCGCACGGATTTTGTACTTGCAAAGCTGCGAGCGGAGCGAGTACGCAAAGGCGCGTGAGCTAAATTTATCGTAATCCGCGCATGGCGAGGCGGGCAAAATTTAAACGAAGCCGCGGAATCAAAATTTAACTCGCGATTTGGTTGATTAACGATTGATTAGCGCGAGCGATTGCAAGCGATGCGGGCGAGGGCGATAAATTTAATCTCGCGAAATTCCAAGCAAATTAAACGCGCAGGCTTGCGAGCATAAATCCGCTCGCGAGCCTGCGGGATCAAATTTAATCCCGCGATCTCGCTGTAACCGGCGCTAAATTTTAAAATTTAAAGAGAAAATTTGAAAACGCTAAAGCAATTTTTTGAAATTCTACGTCCGCACTGGTTCGGCAAGGGCGCGGCGAAGCTGTGGG
>NZ_CALIMW010000029.1 GCF_938045405.1 uncultured Campylobacter sp.
TTAGAATTCTGCGCGCCGTTAAAAAAATTACTTTATAAGGAGTTTTGCAATGGACATTTCATTGATATTGCAATTGATCGTACTCTTCGGTGCGATATTTTTGGGTGTTAGACTAGGTGGTATGGCTATAGGCTATGCAGGCGGTCTTGGCGTCGTCATTCTTACGTTGGGGCTTGGTCTAAAAGCGGGCAGTATACCATGGGACGTCATTTTAATCATTATGTCTGTTATCGCCGCTATTACGGCTATGCAAGTAGCAGGAGGACTCGATTATTTGGTACAAATAGCCGAAGGAATACTAAGAAAACACCCAAAATATATAAATTTCTTAGCTCCGATAGTTACATATTTGCTTACGGTATTTGCAGGGACGGGACATACGGCGTTTTCTATGATACCTGTCATTGCAGAGGTAGCAAAGACTCAAAATATTAAGCCTAGTGCACCTCTTAGTATAGCCGTCGTCGCTAGCCAGATAGCCATTACTGCTAGCCCCGTTTCAGCGGCGGTTGTATTTATGGCAGGCGAGCATGCTTTAGGCGGATTAGGCATTAGCTATCCATTATTGCTTGCTATTTGGATACCTACGACCTTTATCGGTTGTATGCTTACGGCTCTTGTTATAAATTTATTTTATAATCTCGATCTAAGTAGCGACCCAGAATATCAAAGAAGGCTTAAAGAGGGCTTAATAAAAGAGGTTAAAACAGAAGAAAATAAAGAACTTCCTGCAGGAGCCAAAAGATCGGTATTGATATTTTTGATCGGTGTTATCGCCGTCGTTTTATACGCTACGGCTATTAGCAAAAATGTAGGCTGGATAAAACCAAGTTACGTGACAGGCTACGAAAAAATCTATGAAAGCAAAGATCCCGATAAATTTAACGAACTAGTCGCAAAAAACATAAAAGTCAAAACCGACTCAACTACCAATGTAAAATACGTAGAAAATACCGATAAACCTACTAAAGTATTAGTGCTAACTAGAGATAACGCCATTATGAGTTTCATGTTAGTCATCGCTACTCTAATAACGGTAAGTTGTGGCGTCAAAGTCGATAAGCTATTTAATACCGCCACGTTTAAAAGTGGTATGACGGCGTGCGTATGCGTACTCGGCGTAGCGTGGCTAGGTGATACTTTTGTGGTAAATCATACCGATGCTATCAAAAATTTTGCTGGTGATTTTGTCAAAGACTATCCATTTATGCTAGCTATAGCGTTATTTTTTGCGAGTATGCTTCTTTACTCTCAAGCCGCTACTGCAAAAGCGCTTATACCTACGGTTATTGCTGCGCTTGGACTAACTGCTACAAATAACGGAGACGCATATATCTTAGTCGCATCGTTCGCTGCAGTTTCCGCACTATTCGTGCTTCCTACGTATCCGACCTTACTTGGAGCTGTTCAGATGGATGATACCGGAACTACTAGGATAGGTAAATATATATTCAACCACTCCTTTTTCCTACCAGGTGTTTTAGCTATAGCGTTTTCAGTAGCGCTCGGCTTTCTAATAGCACCGATTTTATTGTAAAATTTAGCCGAGACTCGCTCTCGGCTTTATTAATTCGCTTAAGACTTAAACACTAATATTGAAATTTACCTAAAAGCAATGACGCAAATATCCCATCCAGAGTATCTACTTAAACTTAAATTTTGTTGATAAGTAAAGTCTCGCATAGACCAAATTTTATCCCTCTTGTCACTCCAATATGGCTAAGGTCAAAATCTACTTATAAATTTAAATGAAATCTCGCAAATAAAATTTATGTAAAAAATTTAATTCTGATAAAATTTTACGATTACAAAACTTATCGCATTTCGTATATAAATTTTAGATCCTTTATAATATAAGTATCTGAATAGTAAATCAAAATTTCAGCCAAAAAACATATAATGTAAGAAATTTAAAACAAGGA
>NZ_CALIMW010000030.1 GCF_938045405.1 uncultured Campylobacter sp.
GATGAGCTAGAGGTGCCGATAGAGATGGGCTACAGCGGTTACAAAAGCGGCAGAATAGAGGTACCGGGTCTTGATTCTACGCATGTTAGACACAGACTGAGCGCCGAAATATGCGTGCCTGACGGCACTTGCACGAAGTTTGTGCATTATTTCTTGCCTTACAGGCATGTAGAGGGTACAGCGGCTCTGCGAGGTATTTTTTAGCTGCGAAAGATTCGGCGCGAAATTTTAAAACATAAAATTTGCGGCGGTATGGGTTAATTTGGCTGAATAAACGAGTAGATTATCGATGCCCGTAACGTGGCGGTATGCTTTATTTGCGTGGCGGAATTTTGTAGCTTGCCGTATTCTCGCGAAACAGAATTTTAAAATTTCGCGGCGCATGAAATTTATAGCGCAGCGCGAAATTCTACCCGGCAAAAATTTATGCCCTATTCCGGCACCGATAAATAAATCTGCTAACAAATCCCGCGAGGCGTCAATCTATTAAGATCCTAAATTTATAACGCAGCGATATGGGTATAAAATTTTAAAATTACCAGCAAAAATATCATAATTAAAAAAGCGCGTTACATATTATAAAATGCGCTTTGTTATCATTCGCTCTTTTATAATTTTCAGTATTTTTTCTAGCCGTTTCAAAAATGCTTTGCAAAATTTAGAGCTAGATTAAAGCTTAAAATACGCCTATTACGCATTTCTTGACTATTCAAAATTTTATACTTCTTAAAAATCAAAATTTCAAGCATTTAAAATTTATCCCTAAATTTAAACTGCAATTTAATTAAACATTAAAAATCTTTGTATTATTATTCGCCGCGTTAATAATCAGTTCTATAATCATTAAGTAAGAAAATATGAATGTTTAGAAGATTCTCTCTCTCTATGCCTCGCTGCTCTTTTATGGCTCGCTTTACGCAGAAGAGCCGGCCAACTCACAAGAATTAGGAACTATCCAGGTAACGGGCAATGTCGATTCACAAAGCGTAGCCGAGCAAAAGGTCGGCGAAACTAAAACTACTGTGCAGACTATTAAGAAGCAGCAGATCACCGATAGTAGAGACTTGGTGCGATACCAAACCGGTATCACGGCGGTCGAGACGGGCAGATTCGGCGCTAGCGGATACGCCGTTCGCGGCGTGGACGAAAACCGCGTGGCTATCACGGTGGACGGGCTTCGTCAAGCGGAGACTCTAAGCTCGCAGGGCTTTAAAGACCTCTTTGAGGGGTATGGAAATTTTAATAACACAAGAAACGGCGTAGAGATGGAAAATGTCAAAACAGCCAATATCACCAAAGGAGCCGACTCCATAAAAGCAGGAAGCGGCGCACTCGGCGGATCGGTTATGTTTGAAACCAAAGACGCTAGGGATTTCTTGACGGAAAAGAACTATCATTTCGGCTTTAAACAGGGCTATCAAAGCGTCGATAGTCAAAATTTCCACTCCTTCACCGGCGCAGCTAGGTACGGCTGGTTTGATTTTTTAGTTATAAACACCGATAGGCACGGACATGAAAGAAAAAACTATTTCTACGACATATATGATAGTAAAGAGGACAAACTTCACATAGGTAAAACTCGCGAAAAAGCAGACCCATATACCATAACCAAAAAAAGCACGCTCGTAAAAGTGGGATTTCAGCCGAGCGATAACCATAGATTGTCTATCGCGATAGATGACTCGAAGCAAAATTCCGACGGCGAGGATCTTTCTTATACGTTAAGAATGGGTAGCCGTCCGGATGCTCCGGAACGATATGGAAATAGGACAAACCACGATAGCTCTACCAGAAAAAACGTGCAGTTTAGCTACGAATATGTCGGAGATACTCCACTTTGGGACAGTGTCAAACTTTCGTATTCTTGGCAAAATATTAAGAACCGTGCAATAAATAAAGAGGGTTGCCAAGGCAATAGATGCCAGAATGTGCAAAATCCTTCTGGGATGCATCTAAATGAAAGCTCAAGCGGTTATGATATCGTAGATAAAAACAATAGACCCCTAAGCGTTGATCCGCGACCTGTCGAAGAAGGCGAAGAAATTATTAAAGATGGTTCGGGCAATATTCTAAATAGGGGCAGCGATTATAAAAAAAGGGATGGTGAAGGATATTATTTGGATTGTTCCAAAGTAAATTGTAATAAAAAATTCAAAGTATTAAAAGAAACATACGATGGAGATACTTGGGAGTATAATTACGAATTAGTGTAAAGAGAGATAGAAAAGCATACTCTTCCTGACGGCAGAGTTTACGGGACTATAAAAAGAGATCCGAGCGATATGGATACTATGACAAAGGCTTATAATCTATTTCATTTAACTCCATATACCGATGGTTACAATTCCGTCCAATACACTGATAGGACTCTAGAAACTAAGACATTTCAGGTTAATCTAGACTTAGAAAAAGAATTTAGTCTATTTAATTTGATAGATAATTCTATATCATACGGCGGACTTTTGGATCAAACAGATAAATCTATGACTAATAAAGATGGATTTTACTCGGGTGATTCACAATGGTGGGATAATATACTCTTCGGTAGAACTCCTGGAGGTGGCGTGCCAAACCCTAATTACCATATGAATGGTAGTCAAAGAAGCAATACCACTGCAGTGAGTACCTATCTGATCCCGGTGCAAACTACGACTGTAGCAAGCTATATCGGGGATGAAATTCAAATAACTAAATACGTAGGCTTCGATCTCGGTTATCGCTTAGATTTTGTAAACCATAAACCAAAATATACCGGCCATCCTGAAGTGCCAAGAGGCATCATAACCGGTCTATGGGTGCCGTATCCTTATAATCCTTACGATGGAGTGCATGGCTATTACACTCCTTACGGAGAACAAATTATCAGGAAAATTTAAAATTCCTACTAAGAGAAAAGCAATACAACAGCAACTCATATAAACTAGGTCTAAATTTAGACCCACTGGATTAGATGAGGATACAACTAAAGGGCTCCAAAGGCTTCCGCGCTCCGACATCGGATGAGGCGTATATGACCTTTAAGCATCCGGACTTTTCTATCCGTCCTAATATATTTTTAGAACCAGAAATTGCAAGGACGAAAGAGATCGCTCTTACTTTTTATAGCGAGAGAAGCCGCATAACTTTCGATGTTTTTAAGACGGATTATAAAAATTTTATCGATCTTGAATTTTTGGGAAATTTACAAGTCGTAGATCAGCAGATACCCTATCCGTTTTATCAAAACGTAAACCGAGATAGCGCCAAAGTGCATGGATTTGAGATAAATACCCATCTGGAGCTCGGCGATGTATCGGAGAGTCTAGAGGGATTTAGGCTGGGGTATAAATATAGCAGACAAAAGGGCAGAATGTCGTGCGCCAGCAACGGCTCAAACGCCAATAATTCAAACTCCGGATGCAGCAGGGGCGAAGAGGTGCCGATGAATGCGATCCAACCCCCTACTTCCGTCTATAATATCGGCTATTCTACGCCTGGCGACAAATATGGCATCATTGATCTTTTCATAACTGACGTAGGAGCCAAGAAGCGCAAAGATACCTACAATATGTATTGGAAAAGCCAAGTCGAAAGAACGGATCCGTATTGGGGGCACATCGATGCTTCTATAGTAAACGGAGAGCCCGTAACCGATAATACCAAAGGTTGGCGAAGCGGTGATTATACGGTAGTGGACGTTATTGCTTATGCAAAGCCGCAAAAAAATTTTAACTTTAGTCTAGGCGTTTACAACCTAACCAACGCCAAATATATCACTTGGGATAGCGCGCGCTCAATCAGGGCTTTTGGAACAGTCAATATGATCGATCAAGCGACGGGTGCGGGCATCGGCAGGTTTTACGCGCCGCGCAGAAATTTTAGATTTAACTGGGAGATAACGTTTTAGTCTTTGGTGCGTTTCGATCCAAAAATTTAAAACGAATTTTGGATCGAAGCCTCGATTTAATTGAATTGAGCCCTGCTTTGTAATTTACGCTTTAAATTTATATCCAATGAGCCTTTGCGACGCAAGAGCAAGATCGCTTAGTATTTTGGCATTTCTATAAAATTTTTAGCGATATAATTTTCGCCGAACGGTAACATTTTGCGCGCACATTAAATTTTATATCGCTGCTTTCGTTTCTGTGGTTTTGGCTCAAAATCTACCGCCATGCGGTATAAATTTACATTTCTATCGATAAAGCCTTTTTTACTAAGATCAAAGGCAAACTTTCATATCACCTAAATTTGCTCGCCATATGATCCTAATAAAGACGAGTTAAAAATACCGAAGACGTTTGACAACCGCACGCAAAAACTACGGCAGCTGGATGAGACCTACGATAAGGCGCACAAGACGATGCTTAAGACAAATGATTTTTTATTTATGCGTTAATACGCGGAAAAATAAAGACAAATTAGCCTCTATTTTTCTCGATTTCATATAAAATTTTGATTTTTTTACAAGCTCTTTGCAAGATGCAGAACCCTAAGGCAATATATAATAAAATGGACAACTTACTAATGCCATAAAACCATATGGGAAACGTTACGATTAAAAAAACTATTAATATAAAATCCCAAATTATAGCTAGAGCCTGTTTCACTCTCATATAATTTGAATACTTAGCTAAAATCGAAATATGCGTTATGCTGGGCGACTCAGGGGAAAGATAACAATACGTTACCTCGACTATATCGCCGTTATCAGCAAACCATTGATCGGGATAGTCGAAAAATCTTATTCCTTTTACCTCAAATGTTATATACAGTCCGTCTCGCCCCCAGTCTGTTTCTAAGTTTTCTATCTTGCCGATAATTGTGAAAAATTTCAATTCACTTGAAGCTTTCTTTTTTAAATGCCACATTATTTTCCTCCAAATTTTGGTAAAATTTCGTAAAATGCGCGCTACTTTCTGTGGCGTTCGCACTAAAATTTTAATTTTTGCACACCCGCGTTAAGATAGGCGAGAAGTCCCATCAAAATCAATGTTAACGACACGCAATCATAGAAATTCGCTAAAACAGAGCAGCGTATGCGAAAACATACGCCCTTAATCTCAAAAAGCGCGAATATGTCGATACCTTTGCGCAATATATGGACGCGCAAATTTCGATTCTGCCCGTGATTTTGCTTTTAGCTTCAGGTTTTGGCAAAAGATTCATATCTATAGTCCGTGCGCAAAATTCACCACCGAAAGGTACGGCGGATTAAAATGCATAGAATTGTAAAGTTGAGCTTACTTACGATAATGTTTAAAGTTCCGTCCTGCGCGAGTTAAATTTTATATAATTTTAAAATCGAGCCGAACCCGAGCATGCGTTCGATCCCGGGGATTTTTTATGAAATTTCAAAATTTTAAATCACTGTTTTCAACTAAAATTTTTAAATTTCCAAATTCTCACACGCCATAGAAATCCAAATTTCGCAAATTTAAAAATTTGAATCGGATGTGCAAATTCGGCACAAATTAAAACTCTGTAAATTTTAAATTTCGCTCGAATGCAGCGCAAATTTAAACGTTAAATCTAAAGTGCATCACGTCGCCGTCTTGCACGACGTAGTCCTTGCCCTCAAGGCGCATTTTGCCCGCTTCTTTCGCCCTGCCCTCGCCGCCGCACGCGATAAAATCATCGAATCCGATCACCTCGGCTCTGATAAATCCGCGCTCAAAGTCGTTGTGAATCACGCTCGCGGCCTTCGGTGCCTTCCAGCCCTTCGTGATCGTCCACGCGCGCACCTCCATCTCGCCGGCGGTAAAGTAGCTGATGAGGCTGAGCTTTGCGAAGGAGCGCTTGATGATGAGCTCCAGCCCGCTTTGCTGCGCGCCTAGGCTTTGCAGCATCTCGTGCGTCTCCTCGTTGCTTAAGCCTATGAGCTCCTCTTCGATCTTGGCGCAGAGCTTGATCACCTCGGCGCCGCGGGCGTTTGCGTATTCTCTTACGCGCGCGACATATTCGTTATCCTGCGCGATGCCGTCTTCGTCCACATTTGCGCCGTAGATTACATCTTTGGCGCTAAGCAGGCGCAGCTCGCGATTTAAAGCGATGTAGCTTTCGTTCTCTTTGAGCGCGAAATTTGAAGCGGGCTTGCCGTCGTTTAGATGCGCTAAAAGCTCGTTTGCCACGGCTAGCGCCTCTTTAGCGCCCTTTTGATTTGCTTTGGCTTCCTTACCGAGGCGCTCGATCTTGCGACCAAGCTGCTCTATGTCCGCTAAAATAAGCTCGGTTTCGATGATCTCGATGTCGCGGATAGGATCGACGCAGCCTTCGACGTGGGTTATGTCGCCGCTTTCGAAGCAGCGCACGATATGAAGGATGATCTCGCACTCGCGGATATTTGAAAGAAATTTATTCCCCAGCCCCTCGCCCTTGCTAGCTCCGCGCACGAGACCCGCAATATCTACGAACTCGATGGTCGAATGCACGATGCGACCCGGCTTAACGATCTGCGCTAGTTTGCCGAGCCTGGCATCGGGTACGGGCACGACCGCTTTATTGGGCTCGATCGTGCAGAACGGATAGTTCTGCGCCTGCGCGTTTTGTGCGCCGCTAAGTGCATTAAAGGTGGTGGATTTACCGACGTTCGGAAGCCCTACGATCCCTACTGAAAGCCCCATCTACGCGTCCTTCAGCTCTTTGGCTAGAGCCTGCAAAAAATATAAGTTTGCTCTCACGCCCGCGCCCGTCGCGCCCGCGGCGTAATAGCCCCACGCCTTTTCCAGATACGCAGGACCTGCGATATCAAGGTGTAGCCACCTGTCTTTATACTCATCTTTTATAAATTTATCCAAAAATAGCCCCGCGGTTATCGCGCCGCCGTATCTGCTGGAAGCGCAGTTGGAGACGTCTGCAATACTGCTTTTAATTAGCTCGCGCAGATAATCGTTAAATTCCAAAATGCTAAATAGCTCGCCGCTGCAATCGCTAAGATCTTTAAATTTACGCTTTAGCTCCTCGCTGTTTCCCATGATGCCGCTCGTGTATTCGCCAAGCCCCACGACGCAAGCACCGGTAAGCGTCGCCATATCGATTAGCAGATCAGGCTCAAGATCCTGCGCGTAGCTTAGGCAGTCGGCAAGCACGAGCCGCCCCTCCGCATCGGTGTTTCGCACCTCTATGCTTACGCCGCTGCGGCTAAGCAGCACGTCGTCGGGTTTATACGAATCGCCGCCAATCATATTTTCAGTAGCGCCGATGACCGCATGTATCTCAAACGGCAGCTCAAGTTCGGTGGCGCCTTTGATGATGCCCATCGCAGCGAGCGCGCCGCTTTTGTCGCTTTTCATCGTAAGCATATAATCGCTCGGCTTCAGGCTTAGCCCGCCGCTGTCATAAGTAAGTCCTTTGCCCACGAAAACGACGCGCTTTAGGCAGCGCTGCGGCTTATAGATCAGATGGATGAGGCGAAGCGGATGAGCGCTGGAGCGATTGACCGCCAAAAACGCATTCATATTCTGCTCGCGCAAAAAGTCCTCGTCGTAAATTTTAACGCTCACGTCGTCGTAGTTCGAGGCTAAAATTTCAGCCTCGCTCGCCATCTTTTCGGGCGTGTAAATTTCAGGGATCTCATTGACGCCGTCGCGCGCGAAATTTGCGGCGTTTGCCATCACGGTACCCTGCTGCACGCCGTAGTTCATCTTTTGTACATCGGGGCTACTGCCGCCGTACTCCTGCGTCGAGATTAAAATTTCATTCAAGCTGGAGTTTTTTTTATCGCTTTTGTATTTATTAAACTCGTAGCCGCCCAAAAGCACGCCCTCGACCATCGCCATCGTGCTTCTGCGGTCGCAACCGCATTTATAAAAGGCGATTTTAAAATTTTTGATCGCGTAGCCCTTAAGCGTGTTGTATGCGCTCGCAAGCGCCGCTCGCAACCTATCGAAGCTAAGCTCTTTGATCCCTACGTACAGCCGCCCGCTCTCGGCAAGGAGTAGATTGCCCTCGCCTTTATAGTTAAAAAGCGCAAACTTATCCGCGTCTTTAATAAATTCGTGATTTAAATTTTTATCTACGACTAAAATAACTTCAAAATCCGCCTCTATCTCGTTAATTTTACGATCTAGCAGTTTTACTTTCATCTCGTTCCTTTCGTGAGTTCATAAAGTGATTTTCCATACGTTTAAATAACCTAAAAAATAGATATAAAATTCCGCCTATGATAGGTATCGCAAAATACCAGTGTTGCTCGATTAGCCGCAGCCCGCTCCAGATCTCCTCGCCAAAATACCACGCCAAAACCATCGTCGCGCCCGACCAGCACCAAGCACTAAAAAGATTGATAATCGCAAATTTCTTTGCGCTGTAGCGAGTGATGCCGATACTCATCGGGATGATGACGCGGAAGCCATACATATAGCGCTGCATTAAAATTATCGGCCAGCCGTAGCGTTGCAAAAGCAGGTGCGCGATCGCAAATTTTCGGCGCTGTGCCGCGAGCTTTTTACTGATATATTTTTTATTGTAGCGACCGATATAAAAATAAAACTGATCGCCGCAAAATGCCCCAAGGCCCGCAACAAAGATACCTAGCGGCAAATTTATATGTCCCTCGTGCGCCATTATGCCGCCTAAAATCAGTGCGATTTCGCCTTCTAAAATACACCAAACAAAAAGCACGATATAGGCGTATTGGTGGTATTCTTGTAATAAATTTTTAAGTAGCTCTTCCAAAATCACGCCTCTAAAACGCAATAAACGTTTGTGCGACGCGAAAACTCGCCTAGATCGTTTAACTCGCGTAAATTTAGCAAAAAGCAGGCTTCGACGCACTTAGCCTGCGTCTGCGCAATGAGATCTAATGCCGCTCGTGCGGTGCCTCCGGTGGCGATAAGATCGTCGATTAGCAGCACCTTGGCATCTTGCACGCCGGAGAATGCATCCACATGCATCTCGACCTGATCGAAGCCATATTCAAGGCTGTATTTTTGCGAAATCGTGATATAAGGAAGCTTCTTTGGCTTTCTAATCGGCACAAAAGCAACCCTCAACCTCGCAGCAAGTGCCGCTGCAAAAATAAATCCGCGACTTTCTATGCCTACTATGTAATCAAGTCCGTAATCAGCGTAGCGCTCGGCTAGATGATCAAGCAGGAAATTAAACGCCTCGCGATCGCCTACGAGCGTCGTGATATCGTAAAACAAAATACCGGGCTTTGGGAAGTCGCGCACGGTGCGGATCGAGCGAAATAAATAGCTTTTTTGCTCGCTGCTTAGGCTTTTCATAGCTTACCTCTTTTCAATCTTGCGTTTTGGATTTTTAAGCTGCAGTTTTCGCTCTCCTCGTTTTGCAGAGCCTCGATGCCGAAGCGAAGGGCAGTTTTGAGCTTTTCGTTATCGCTTTTAAGCTTTAAAATTTTTTCTTCGCTCTTGCGGAGCAAAGCATAAATTTTAGAATTTTTTCGTATCGATAAAATAAGTAGCGCTGCAAAAAATAGCGCTAAAACACCTAATGCTATGCTCATTGCTCGCCTCCTTTATTTGAATTTGCAAAGCGCATAGTAGCGGGTGTTGCGTTAAAATAGGCAGAATTTAAGCTTTTAAAATCTATGCTAGAAAGATTTGCTTCCTTTAAATTTACGCTCGTAATAGCAAAATTCGCATCTGTTAAACCCGCATTAGCGCAATTTACGTTTTTTGGCTTAACGCTCATGTAAACGGAATTTGTAACCTTTAAATTTATAATTGTTGGGTTCAAACCGACAAAATCTTTGCGGCTAGCTTTTTGAGTGAAATTTTTCTCACAAACATTCTCACGCGTAAAATTTAACGTAGAATTTGCGCCAGTGGAATTTTTATCCAATGGAGTTTTCCCATCAAAGATTATCTTTGCATGTGTAGAATTTAAATCTATATGATGTGCACCGCAAAAGCCTATCAAGGAATTCTCGCCGGTAAAGAAGGGATTTTTATCGTTAAGGCTCCACACAAAATTTAATGCGGAATCCGTGCCGATGGAATTTTTGCAAGAAGGGATTTCGCTTGCGAAGCTTGATTTAGAATTCCGCCCATTTAAATTAGCGTCACAGCTTTGTTCCGCAAAATTTCGAGCGGAATTCTGCATGGAATTCGCTTCGTCAAATCCATGCACACAATTCGCACTGCCGCAAGCACCTAGCTTTGCGACGCGCTTAATGTGCCTACCGCCCGCGAAATCGGTACTAAAAAACGCTCTAATCATATCTTCGATCACCAGCGCGCCCATTAATCGCTCGCCGAAGGCTAGGACGTTGGCGTCGTTGTGCTCTCTAGCTAGTCTAGCGCTCGTCGCGTCATGACACAGCGCGCAGCGGATGTGAGCGTGGCGGTTTGCGGCGATGCTGATACCGATGCCCGTACCGCAAATCAAAACGCCGTAAATGCCGTAGTCGGTGGAATTTAAAATTTTATCTTTGCTCGCATTCTGGCTTACGGCTGCGTTTACGCAGGTAGTCATGCTTTCGCTAGCGTTAAAATTTTGACGACTAGCGTTTTTAACAGCGTTAAAATTTTCATTTTTCCCGCTACATTGCACGGCGTCGTTAAAATTTCCACAGCCGTTTATACTCGCGCCGAAATTTTCACTGCCGCCCGCTTCGGAATTTTCCGCGGCTGCAGCGGAATTTTTGCCGCTATTTTCTTTAAAATTTTCGCTCCGCGCGCAAGCTTCGCACTCGGCTAAAATTTTATCCGCCAGCGCGCCCGCAAAATCGGGATAATCCACACTCGCTTCGGCACTATACGTGCCAAGATCAACCGCTTCGTAACCTAAAGCGGCGAGCGCTTTTTTGGCTTGCTCCTTGGCATGAAAGCCCGCGTGATCGCTCGCTATGAAAATTTTATTTATTTGCATTGCCGCTCCTTATTTTTGCTCATAGATTAGGCTCTCGTCGTTTTGCAAGGTATCGACAAAGCGCCCGATTCGCTCCCAGCGGATCTTGCGATCGGCGTCAATACTAAAATAGGTAAACCATGGCTTGCCGACGATCAGACGATAAGGTACCGGACCCCAGAAGCGGCTATCGGCGGAATTATTTCGATTATCGCCTATCATAAAATACTCATCCTGCGGCACTTTGATGTAAAAGGCATTGAAGCTTATCCCCGCAGCTTCGAAGCTGTGAGGAATTTCGCTTAGGCTAATGGGTTTCATAGAAAATTCACCCTTCTCAAGTGCGATTTTGACATTTGTTAGCATTGAGTTTCTAGCATTAGGGTCGTAGTGAATGCCCTTAAATTTATATGGCTCTTTGACATATTTTTCGCCACCTAAAATCACAATGTCGCGAGCATCATAGTTCGCAGCAATGAACTCGTCGCCTTCATGCGGACGAAGGTAGAAATTATTCAGATCAAATATCACCTCGTCGCCGCCTACGGCAAAATTTCGCTTTACAAAGTGCATTTTTTCATTAAGCGGATAGCGAAAAACCACGATGTCGCCGCGTTTCGGACCCTCGCCTCGGATAATATGCCCGTCGCCATCGCTATCAGGAGCAACCTGCCACTCTACAAACGGGATATGCGGTGTCGGAATGCCGTAGCTAAATTTTTTAACGAATAAAAAATCACCCTCCAAAAGCGTAGTGCGCATCGATCCGCTGGGGATTACGAAGGCTTGCGCCACAAAAAGGATGACAAATAAAACGACGATAACCGTTCCCGTCCAACTCGATAAAAATTTGTAAATTTTACTTAGTATTTTCATTTAAGCTCTTTGTCTTAAGCGATTTTTCGCCGATTTTATCGTGTTGCTAAGAAGCATCGCGATCGTCATCGGCCCCACGCCTCCAGGCACGGGAGTAATTAGCGAGCATTTTGACGCGACCGCGTCAAAATCGACGTCGCCTCTTAGCTTGCCGTCCTCGCCGCGATTGATCCCAACATCGATCACCACTGCACCCTCTTTTACCATATCTGCGCTCACAAAATGCGCCTTGCCGACCGCGGCAACCAAAATGTCGGCGTCTGCGCAAAGCTGCTTTAGGTTTTTCGTCTTGCTATGAGCGATAGTGACGGTGGCGTCGGCATTTAGCAGCAGGCTTGCCATCGGCTTTCCGACGATATTGCTGCGGCCTAGCACGACGGCGTTTTTACCCACTATCTGCACGCCGTATTCCTCAAGCAGGCGCATCACGCCAAGCGGAGTGCAAGGCACAAAACCGTCCGCAAGCCCGCTAGTAAGCTTGCCTACGTTTATCGCGCTAAATCCGTCCACGTCCTTTTGTGGGCTTATTTTTTCTAAAATTTTATTCGTATCAATGTGCTTTGGAAGCGGCAACTGCACCAAGATGCCGTCGATACATTCGTCATCGTTTAAATTTTCTATCAGTTCTAAAAGCGCCGCCTCGCTCACATCGGAGTTCAAGCGGTGCGCTACGGAGCGGATCCCACAGGCGGCGCAGGCTTTCTCCTTGCTCGCGACATAGGTCTTGCTTGCCGCATCATCGCCTACTAAAATCACCGCCAGCGCGGGCTTTACGCCCTTTGCGGCAAGATCCGAAGCGGCCGATTTGATCTCATCTTTTACCTTCGCGCTTATGCTTTTGCCGTCGATTAAAGTCATTTAAAGCCTTTTTGAGAAATAGGGAATGTTACCCTAAAATTTATAAAATTTAGATTTATTCAGCGGGATTTTATGGGAATTTGAAAGAATTTTAAAAAGAATTTCGTCCTAAATTTAAGCCTATTTAAATAAGCCTAAATTTTATCGTTATTATAGACGGACAAACGCCTTGGCGCCGCTACGCTCAGGCCGAGACGCTGCTAAGGCTCGTATTGCAGGCTTGAGAGCTTTTGTCCACGAATGAGCAAAAACTACAATGTTTCCATTTTCTCGCCGTTAAACGTCTCGTATCGTCGCCCGCCGCGCAATATACGCTATGCATAATAGTAGCCTGTATAATGGTGGCTCGGCGCCTTATTTCGCTCTGGCTCTGGGACATCTTGCGGTCCGCTCCTAGAGCAGCCGCATAGAAACAGCGCCGCACACAGAAACAAAACGATCTTTTTCACCATATATCCTTTTCAAAATTTTTATAATTTTATCTTTGATTGGTTGCAAAATTTCATAAAATTTTTCAAAGCACTCATAAAAATTTTATCCCCTTTGAAATTTAAAATTTTGGCGAATTCTAACGACACAAATTTCGTCAAAATTTAGGCTTCGCGCAGCTTACAATCTCGCTAAAAAATTAAAATTCTGGCGACTCAAATCGTATTTAGTACGATTTTACGCTATGCGCGCCGTGCAAGATCGCGTAGCTTCTATTTTGCGCGTCGAAATGCCGCGCTAAATACACTGCTAAATACAACCGCGCCGCTTTGGAATTTTAAAATTTAGCTAAATTTTAAAGCGTCGCGTTTAAATTTACTCGTTACGCAGTGTTTGCAGCACGTCGATCTGCGTGGCTTTTTTGGCCGGGTACCACGACGAAAGCGCCACGATAAGCACCGCGC
>NZ_CALIMW010000031.1 GCF_938045405.1 uncultured Campylobacter sp.
ACCAGCGCGCCTAAATTCATATCGCCGCTGATACCCGCGCTCGCGTCGTAATATAAAATTTTAGCCAAGCCTAGGCCTTAGGCACCGTCATCGAGCCAAACGGCAGGATTATGATCTTCGCGTCCGCGCCCTTTTGCGCGAGTGCGTCGTCCACGGCTTTTTGCAGGTCATGATACGGCTTTAGGTGTACGGCGCGCATCTCATCGTCGCTTAGATCACTCACCGCCCAGGTCTGCGCCCAGAGCGAGATTTCGGCCATCTTAGCGGCCTTGTGATAACCGAGCTTAAAGCCAGCGCTGATCTTTTCGAGCACCTTTTTAGGCGTGTCGGCGGATGCCATCAGATCAAAAAACGGCTTTGGTCCGATGCCCGTGCGGCATTTTGCGACCATGATTAAAATTCCGTCCTGAGCGAGTGCTAGTTTGCCGTTGTCTAGGGCTTTTTGCGCCTGATAGAGATCGACGTCCATCGGATATGGCGCGACCGAGATCACGATGTCGGCCTTGTGCGGGATATTTACGCAAAAGACCTCGTCGGCCTTTTTCACGCAGTCATAGAAGCTATCGTTTAGATGGCCAGCGCTCGCGTAATATACGCCGTGCTCGCTATCAAGCACCGTCTGGATCGAAAAAACGTCGATATGCGCAAGAACTTTCATCGCGTCGATCATATCCTCGTGCACTGGGTTGCCCTCTAGTCGCAGAGCTTGCGCGTCAGCGCTAAGAGCTAGCTTGTGGTTTTGCGTGATGCTCTCATACGACGCAGTACCCGGCAAAAATGCCTTTCTGCCGCCCGTGTAGCCCGCGAAATAGTGCGGCTCAACCGAGCCTATGACGATTACTTTTTTGGCTTCTGCCACGATTTTGTTTAGATACATCTGCGTGCCGTTTTTGGACTCGCCTAAAAATACCATCTCGTCGTGCTTGGAGTCGTGATCGTGAACTTCGTTTTTGGCTCTGATTTCCGCGTAAATTTCTTTGCCGAAGATCATCTCGTACTCATCGAGCGTACCCTCTCTGTGGCAGCCGGTGGCGATGATGAAAATTTTATTTTTCTCGCGGATTTTCGGGTAAATTTGCTTTAAAACTTTTGCCGTCGGCGTAGGTCTCGTGCCGTCGTTTACGATGACGACGATCTTTTCATCGCCCGCGATAAACTCGTCAAAGCTTTTTTGATTTATCGGATTTGCTAGAGCCTTTGCGATGAGCGCCGTTTCGTCAAATTTAGCCACGGGGTTTGGATCGAAAACGCCGAGCAAATTTTTCTCGTTTATCTCTAAGCTTAGATGATCATCTTTGCCGTATGCGATAGGGATTTGCATATCTGCCTCCTGTGTGGAATTTGGCGGGATTATAACGTAAATTTTATTTAAAACGAATTAGCCTAGAGCGGGTTATGAACGGAATTTAGAAAGCTTTAGAATTTAAAAATTTAGAGTATTTAAAATTTCAAAATTTTATAAAATTTTAAAAAGCCGCTGGGATTTGAAATTTAAAGCTCGCGAGTGTTGAACTCGCGAGCATATAGCTATTATAAATAGCCGTAAATATGAGCGAAGATAAAACCCATCGCGCATGAAGTAAGAACGCCTATTAACCCAGGGAAAATGAAGCTGTGGTTGATGACGAATCTGCCGATGTGCGTAGTGCCGGAGCGGTCGAACTGGATCGCCGCAAGATCGCTCGGATAGGTAGGTAGGATATAGTATCCGTAGCAAGCAGGTGCAAACGCAATAATAAGACCCGGATCGATACCGATGCTAACCGCTAGCGGTACGAAAGTAGCAACCGCCGCCGCTTGAGAGTTAAGGAATTTACTAATTAGCAGCGAAACGATGACATATGTCCACGGATACGCCATAACGACCTTACCTAGCGACGCTTTTAGCATTTCGATATGAGCAGTAAACATAGTCTCTGCCATCCATGAAATTCCATAAATGGCTACGAGCGCGATCATACCGCTATGAAAAATTTCGTTTTTAGCGATATTGCCCGCTTTTATGCCCGAAGCGATCATCATGATGGACGCCGCTAGGAGCATGAAAATTTGAATGGTTAAGACCATATTTAAATTTGTGGTCTTTTTCATAGTATCTTTTACGACAATGCTTGCGTTTGCGATACTTTCGCTCTTATCGCCTGTCGTGATGACGACGTTTCCGTCTTGAGAGACGATGCTTTGAGTAAGCTTTTTATCTTTGTCATAAATTTCGACGCTATTAAATTTCGTCGCATCTTTGGCTTTGGACTCTTTGACGTTTGAGACGACCTTACCGCCGTCCACCATGGAGATAACCTGACCATCTTTAATCGTGATATTTTTGACCGTTTTTTTATCGACGATGATCTCTACGGATTTGCCCGGAACATTCTTAGTCCACGCAGGGCGCAAGCTTTTTTCGTAACCTAAAACCGCAACTAGCGCAATAGTGGCTAAGAATATCCACATGCAGATCCACTTAATCCTAGGAAGCTTTTGACCTAACAAGGTCGTGCTTTCGCCGTAGATATATTTTTTCTGCTCTGGATCTTTGATCTTTTCTTGAAATTCCGGATCTTTATCTAGATCTTTACCTCTAAAAATCGACCACGTTCCGATTGCAAGCATACCGATGAAAGTAGAAGGGATAGTGAGTTTTAGCAGATCCAAATACGTACTAAAGCCCTCAATATGCACGCCTTGGCCTAGTAAGATCGCGACCATCGAAACGCCGGCAACCGAAACGGGGCTAGCGATGATAGCAAGTTGCGAGGAGATCGTAGAAGCAGCCATCGGGCGCTCAGGGCGAATCCCATTTTTAATAGCTACGTCATAGATGATCGGAAGCAGCGTATAGACGGTGTGTCCCGTTCCGCATAAGATTGTAAGCGTCCACGCAACAGTTGGAGCGATGATACAAACCATCTTCGGATGCTTACGAAGCAATTTCTCCGCTATTTGAAGCATTACATCAAGCCCTCCCGTAGCCTGTAGCGTTGCACTTGCTACGACAACTGCGAGGATAGTTAAAATAACGTCCACTGCCGGCTTACCCGGCTCTAATCTAAATCCAAACACTAAGATCACTAAGCCTATACCGCCTAGAATTCCCAGCGCCATACCGCCTTTTTTAGCACCATAAAACAAACAGCCCAAGACTATAATGAGCTGCAAAAAGAATTGAGTGCTTTCAGACAAACTTGTCAGAAACTCCATAGTTTCTCCTTCAGTAAAATTTAAAACAAACTTTGGCGATTATACTAACTTTTTATTTAAACAAAATTAAAGGAGCGTTGCGAATTTTAAAAATCTGTCAAAATAAAAATTTACTGAAATTATAATTTTAAAGCGGAATTTATATAGCAAAAATGCGAAAAATAAAATTTTACTTAGAGCTATTTTTATATCGTAGAATTTCGTAACTTTTAAGAAATCTTAGAATTTCATTATAGCTCAAGCTTTAAACCGATTTTTAAGCCTTGGGGGAGTATCATTTCGCAAAGAGTAAATTAAGATGAATTTTAAAAAATTTTGTATTGCCTTTTTGATTTGTTTATCGCAGATAGCAGCAGCCGGCAGCTTTGATCTAAATGCCACGCTGCGTCTGGGTGCATTCGACGCAAGCTCGCACCGACTGCTTTTATGCGGCAGTGGCGGCGAGCTTAGGATGTTTGATACTGCTAAATGGAATGTGGAGTTCGCGCAAAAATACAGCGATAACGAAATCACGGCTCTAAATTTTAAAAACGGCAAAATTTATCTAGCTTGGGGCGGAGCCGAAATCGCGGTACTAAACGACAGATTAAAGTTTTTAGGCGCGCTTAAGACGGGGCGTAGCGGCACAGCCCAAATAGATGCGATCTATGCCGAAAAATACGCAATTTACGCGGTAGTAGATAAGAATCAACTAATAAGATTAGACGAAGACCCTGATAACAGCGCGGATGGCGGCTACGCCCCAGGTGAGAATTCCACCGCAAACGGGCAATCTTTAAATAGAAATTCCGCCCCCAACGGGCTGCGCGGAATTTCGCCTAATTACGGCAGGATCAATGCCGTTAGCCTAGGCGCTAACGGACTTTGCGTCGCAAGCTGGAACGGCGTAGCCTGTTTTAGCGCAGATCTCGTCGCGACTAAATTTAGCGGCATCGATGCAGCGCCTAATCGCGCCGCGCAGGGAGAGCTTGGTGGCGTGAAATTTAAAGATGCAGAATTTAATAGCACGAGAATCGTGCAAGGCTCCGAGCAAAACGAAACGAAAGCTAGCGGCGCAAAGAACGCGGAATTTCAAAGCTCAGAATTTAAAGGCGCAAAATTTCAAGACGAGGAGCTTAAAACTCAAAGCGAAATTTCAGCCGAAGCTGGCGATAAAAATTTAAGCGGCTCTATCGCCACTGCTCTTGCAGACTGCGACGGGACGCTGTTTGCAGGTGACATAGAGGGGAGCTTTATGAATTTAAAAAGCGGCGAGCGCAAAAGCGTGGGCTCTTGGATCAAATCCATCGTGTGCGCCCGCGGCACGCAGTTTATCGCTACTAAAGATAAAATTTACGAAAATCAAAAAGCAGGATTAAAGGAGGTTGTGGATTTAAAAAGCGAATTTTTAGCGATGTACGCAGACGGGGAAGCGATCCTCGTAGTCAGCAAATCAGGCAAAATTTTAAAATTCTAAGAAAGGATTAGTATGTTAAAAAGTTTCAAACCCGTGCTTTTGGGCTCGGTTTTGTTCGCCGCAAGCGCCCTGTGTGCCGCAGATAGCGACTTAGAGCGCGTGATGAAAGAACGAAATTTAAGTGAAAAAGACGTTTTGGCGGCGGCTAAGACCTATCAGCCGACCGGTCGGAAGGACGATTATATGGTCTTCTCTTCCGGCGGTCAAAGCGGACAGGTGATCGTTTACGGCGTGCCGTCGATGAGGATCTACAAATATATCGGCGTATTTACCCCGGAGCCTTGGCAGGGATACGGCTTTGACGAGGAGAGCAAGGCGGTCTTAAGATCGGGCTCCATTAACGGCAAAGAGATCAACTGGGGCGATACTCACCATCCAAATTTCAGCGAGAAAAACGGCGAGTATGTGGGCGATTATCTCTTTATCAACGATAAGGCGAACCCAAGAATCGCGGTTATAAATTTATCCGATTTCGAGACTACTCAAATAGTCGTAAATCCCGTAATCAAAAGCGATCACGGCGGCTCTTTCGTAACGCCTAATACCGAATACGTCATCGAAACCAGCCAATACGCAGCCCCTTTTGATAACGACTGGCACCCGATCGAGGAGTATCAAGCAGTCTATCGCGGTGCAGTAACGCTATGGAAATTTGACTACGATAAAGGCAAAATCGACGTAAATAAATCCTTTTCTCTAGAGCTTCCTCCATATATGCAAGATCTAAGTGACGCAGGTAAGGGCGAGAGCTTCGGCTGGGCGTTTACCAACAGCTTCAACTCCGAAATGTACACAGGCGGCATCGAAAAGGGTCTGCCTCCGATGGAAGCTGGCATGAGCCGCAACGATACCGACTACTTGCACGTTTATAACTGGCAAATTCTAGAAAAACTTGCTCAAGATAGCAAAAACTATAAGGTCGTAAACGGACACAGAATCGTTACAATAGACGCCGCTGTAAAAGCGGGAGCGCTATTTTTGATCCCTGAAGCCAAATCCCCTCACGGCGTTGACGTTAGCCCTGATGGTCGCTATATCATCATCGGCGGCAAGTTAGATACTCACGCTAGCGTTTATGATTTCAAAAAGATCAAAGAGCTAATTGATAAGAAAGAATACGCGGGCAAGGATCCATACGGAATTCCGATCCTAGATATGCAAAAGACGCTTCACGGACAAGCAGAGCTTGGTCTTGGACCTTTGCATAATACCTTCGATTCGCAAGACGGCGTAATCTATACATCGCTTTACGTCGATAGCCAGATCGTAAAATGGAACTACAAGACGCTAAAGGTTTTAGATAGGATCAACGTCCACTACAATATCGGACACCTCGATTCTATGGAGGGCAAATCCTCAAAACCGGTCGGCAAATACGTAATCGCGCTGGATAAGCTTTCGATCGATAGATTTAATCCTATCGGACCGCTTCATCCGCAAAACCACCAGCTGATCGACATTACAGGACCTAAAATGGAGATGCTTTATGATCTTCCTATCGGTCTAGGTGAGCCGCACGACGTAGTTTCTATCGCAGCTAGTAAGCTTCATACGAAACCTACCTATACTATGGGAACAAACTCTCGCACCGGCAAACAACACCCTGCTATGACGCTAGCGGGTCAGGAGCGCATCGAGCGCGACGGCAAAAACGTAAAAGTCTATGCTACGGCGATCCGCAGCCATATTAATCCTGAGCACATCGAGGTTAATAAGGACGATAACGTAACGATCTATATGACAAATTTAGAGCGTGCCGAGGACGAAACTCACGGCTTTACGGTTGATGATTACGATTTGCATATGTCACTTGAGCCAGGTAAGACTGCGAGCGTAAATTTCATCGCAGATAAAGAGGGCGTATTTCCTTTCTACTGCACGGAATTCTGCTCTGCGCTGCACCTTGAGATGTTCGGATATCTATACGTAAAAGATCCGAATAAAAAATACACTTCAGCTAAAGCGTCTATGCTAAAAGCTCTTAGCCCAGAGGCTCTAAAAGCCGAATACGACAAGGTAGTAGCTACAAATAAAGCCACCGACGACGTTATTCAATCAGTCGTTAAATTCTTAAAAGAGAAAAACTACGAGAAATATCCTAAGGTCAAGGCTTTAGTCGATGATGCGCTAGATCAATACGGCAAAATTCCTGAAACCAAAGCCAAGGCAGACGCCGCGGTAAAAGCGGGCGATATGAACGGCGCGATACTTTGGGAAGGTCAAGTTTGGCAGTATCTAGTAAAAACCGCAGATGTCGGACTTCGCGCTAAAAACAACCTAATCCGTGAGCTCTCCACTCCTATGAGCGAAGCTGCATCTAACGGCGAAAAAGCCTACCTGCGCGGAGGCTGCAACGGCTGCCACGTCATCGGTCAAGTAAGCTCCGGTCCTGATCTAACGGGCGTCCTACTTCGCCACGAAAACGGCGAGAAGTGGGTAGCCGATTTCATCAAAGACCCTGCTAAATTCTACGAAGACGACTACGTTAAGGCAATGATAAATTACTTCAACCTTCGCATGCCAAATCAGCATATGAAAGACGAAGAGATCAAAGACATCATCGAATACCTAAAATGGGTCGATGAGAACGCGGGCCTTAACTAGCCCCACTCTCCCCCGCAAGGGGGAGAATTTAAAGGAGATGAAATGCCAAAATATAAAATTTACGCGATTTTAGCGCTGCTTATTATGACGGTCGCTTTTACCATCCCTACGCTAGGATTTTTCAAAGTCCAAGGCAAAATCGTATCGGGGCAGGTTAGCAGCGTCTCGCAGCTGCCCGCATACTCCGCACCGATATGGAATTTTTATACAAAAGCATCGTATAAAAATCACCTAATTCCTAGTGATGTTAAAAATGATCTAGGCGCGATGCTGGAGCATAAATTTGAAGTGGGCGTACCTAGCATACCGGTGTGGAAAATTTCACTTGAAGCGCCGAACTATCCAAAAGAGGCTTTCCCCGATGGAATTCCACTTTACGTCCACGTAGACGGCTTTAGCGGCGATATCAGCGAGATGAACACCCTAAATCACTATATCGGCATGTATCCCGTCTGGCGCGGCGGCACGCTCGAGCACTCGCTATCGCCATATTATCTCATAATTGCGACGATAGGAATGCTCGCGTTTTTATACTACGACGGCAAGGGGCAGACTCTGCTTATGATCTTGCCGATCATTGCGCCGCTTATTTTCATCGGCTGCTACGTGGGTTGGCTCTATTGGTTCGGGCACAATCTGCAGGATTGGGGAGCGTTTAAAATAAAGCCTTTTATGCCTACGGCGTTCGGCGACGGCAGCGTGGCGCATTTTACTACCCATTCATATCCGGCTCTTGGCTTTTGGCTGATGCTAGCCCTGTCGCTGCTATCGGCGTTAGCTCTACTATCTAAGAAAAAATTCCTACGAGAGCATAGATGAGGCTTTTGCTTCTAGCATTCTCGCTCGCGCTAAGCTTAGGCGCGGGCGAGCTTCAAGACGCGATCGATAGCGCAAAAGCGGGCGATATTATAGAACTAGCCGCGGGCGAGTACCACGGCAATATTTTAATCGATAAACCCCTTACTATCGACGGACTAGACCGCTCCGCCGTGATCATAGGCGATCGCAACGCAACGGTCATCCGCGTCCGCTCTCCGCATGTTACAATCAAGAATTTAACAATTCAAAACGGAGGCTTCGAACATCTTAGCGAGGATGCGGGCATCAACGTAAGCGACGTAAACAGCGTAATCATAAAAAATAATCTCATCAAAGACGTGCTCTACGGCGTCGTGCTAAGCAAGGCAAACGACGTAACGATCGAGGGCAACGAAATTTCAAGCAATACCTACCGCACGAGTTTTAAAGGCGACGGCATCAAGCTTTGGTATTCCAATGCCAATAAAATTTTAAATAACGACGTCCACAACGTCCGCGACACCGTTTTTTACTTCTCAAACGGCAATCTCGTTGCGGGCAACAAAGGCCACAGCTGTCGCTATTCGCTGCACTTTATGAACTCCGGGCACAACGTCGTGGAGGATAACTACTACGACGGCAATAGCGTGGGATTATTTTTTATGTTTTCAAGCGATAATATCGCCAGACGCAACGTCGTGCGCAATGCAGACGGCGCTTACGGCGTAGGCATAGGTATGAAGGATAGCTCAAATTTTACGATCACCAACAATAAAGTCGTCTACAACGCACGCGGATTTTATCTGGATCAATCCCCCTATCAGCCGGGCTCACTTAACGTTTTTGAAAACAACGATATCGAATACAACAGCATCGGCGTGCAATTCCACGCCACGCAGCTAAAAAGCGTATTTAAAAACAATAAATTTAAAGGCAATATGGAGATCGTGCTAAACGATACCCCACAATCCAAGCTCTTGCAAAACGAATGGAGTGGCAACTACTTCGACGATTACGACGGATTTGATCGCGATGGTGACGGCTACGGCGACGTTAGCTACAGCTCATACGCCTACGCGGATAGGCTTTGGGCGTATAAACCGAATGTGCGGTTTTTTTACGGCTCCAGCGGGATCGCGCTTTTAAATTTCATTTCCAAGCTCGCTCCGTTTTCAGAGCCTGAGCTACTGCTAAAAGATCCAAAACCTAGGATGAAGCAATGATAAAGAATAGACGCGAAGCGATAAAACTACTCGGCGGAGCGCTCGGAGTACTCGGGGCAGCGAACTTATTTGCGGATGAGAATTCCACAAATTCCGTAAATTTTACGGGCGGCGAAGCGCAGAATTCCGGCGCGTCAAATTCCGTAAATTCTGCGGAGCAAAATTCCGTGCCGAATTCCATAAAACAAAATTCTGCGGAAAATTATAGCGGGGATTCCGCCTCTTTATATCTGCGTCCGCCAGGAGCGCTGGCGGAGCGCGGCTTCCGCAGTAGCTGTATCAAGTGCGGTCAATGCGTGCAGGTCTGCCCCTATCACAGCATCTATCTGCTCGATATTACGCATCTTTTTGACATCGGAACCCCGGTCATCGACGCCAAAGAGCGGGGCTGCTATCTTTGCGGCGCGCTTCCTTGCGTGCTCGCCTGTCCAAGCGGCGCGCTCAGCCACGAGACGAACGAGCCTAAAAAGGTTGCGATGGGTATCGCCATGATTAAAAATTTAGACGCCTGTTTGGCGTATCGCGGACAGACTTTAAAGTCTAGCGATCTGCGCCTAAAGCCCGCCAAGACCGAGCAGGAGCGCGAGCTAAACTCAGCGCTGGCGGCGAAAGAGGGCAAGGTCTGTGATCTATGCGCGTCGCTGTGCCCTTACCCGCAGCCGCTTGATGCCATTGCGATGATAGAAGCGAATGATCATTTCGCTCCGCAGATCCGCAGCGCTTGCGTCGGATGCGGTGCGTGCGCAGAGCTCTGCCCGGCGCGTATCATCGAGATAATCCCGCGGGCGGATTACAAATCAATCTATGAAGGAAAACAATGAAAAACTCTATTAAATTCCGCCTCTGCTCGCTAGCTGCGGCGCTTTTGCTGTGCGGCTGCGGAGATGACGGCGATTCAAGCTCTGCCGCCGCAAATTCTGCAGGGCAAAATTCTGCGGATCAGAATTCCGCGAGTGTAAATTCCGCATCGCAGAGCGTGGAACAAAATCATACTGCAAAGCCTCGCATCAGCGTTAAAAGCGGCGAAGCGCCCAAGAAGGACGATAAGTTCGTAAGCTACGATTTTTACGGCGAACGAAAGGTAAATTTTAATCTAAACGGCGACGTGAATGAAACGACCAAAAATATCGTGGCGTATTCAAGCATCAAAAACCAATACGAAAAGCTAAATTTCGACCTTATGAAAAAGCGCCTTGGGCATGATTTTATCCTGCGCTGCTCGGCGTGCCACGACGACTACGCCAACGGCATCATCGGTCCGTCGCTTCTGGATAAAACCGACGCGCAGATCGTGGATATGATTAAAAAGTATAAATTCAAAGAAAAGCCTAATCCTCTTATGGTGCAGCTCGTAAACGGCATGAGCGAGCAGCAGATAGAGACGATGGCGAAAGAAATTTACGAGTTCAACAAACAATTTAAGGAGCAGAAATGAAACCGGGCAAAATTTTAGCTTTGATTTTGGGTGTAGCACTGATCGCGCTGATGATCTTTATGGCTAGTTCGGACGATTCTAGCGCGCCGCAGCAAGAAGTCAAGCCGCAGGTGCAAGCAAAGCCTGCGCCGCAGAGCAAAAGCGTCGATCTCATCGACGATAAGGACGTAAAAAATATTAAAATTTTAGAGCAAAGCGTCAAAGAGCGCGATTTTAAGGTTAGTAGCTCCTATCTGGTAAGCTGCGCGCCCTGCCACGGCGATGACGGACGCGGCAAGATCGCTCCGCCGATCGGAGGCAAGAGCAAGGATCAAATTTTAGCAAGCCTCAAAGATTATAAAGCGGGTAAGATCAAAAACAGCCTGATGAGCGGACTACTAACCAACGTAAGCGACGAGAGCCTAGATAAGCTCGCGGATGAAATTTCAAAATTTAAAGAGTAGCTCTTGAATAAATATAATTCGCGATGCACGATCAAGAACACGAGCTTTTTCTCGACCTTCGCGCTTAAAAATAAAAGTGGCAAATGGCGTCCCAGCATTCGGGCTCTGCGCTACGCTACGGTATTTTTAGTGCATCTACTTTTCGTGCTTTCCTTTCGCGCGGATATTCAAATTTTAGAAGGCGATATCAGCGGCTCGCGGATTCTTGGCTTTCACCTAGCAGATCCTTTCGCGACTCTTGAGGTGATCGCCGCGCACAAGGATCTACCGATAAATCTACTCATCGGCTCGGGCACCATTTTGCTGTTTTATTTCATCGCGGGCGGCAAGGCGTTTTGCTCGTGGATCTGTCCTTACGGAGCGCTTAGTGAGATCGGCGAAAAGCTGCATAATACGCTAATTTCAAAGCACGTCATCAAGGAGCGCTCATTGCCTCGCGGTATGCGATATGCGATCTGGGCGGTGTTTTTGCTGCTAAGCGCGATTACGGATCTGCTCGTTTTTGAAATTTTTAACGTCGTGGGAATTTTATCGCGCCTCATCATCTACGGCTTCTCGCTGGCGGGGCTTTGGATCGTTTTTGTATTTTTGCTCGAAGTGTTTTTTAGCAGGCGAGCGTGGTGCACTCATCTATGCCCGCTAGGCAGCACCTATTCGCTTGCGGCGAAAGCGAGCCTTAGCAAGATTACTTGGGATAAAAGCAGGTGCGATCACTGCGGCGTTTGCCAAGACGTCTGCTTCGTCTCGCACGTGCTAGACATCACTAAAAAAAAGGCGTCCGAAAACCTGGGCGATAAGAGCAAATTTATGCTAAAAGGGATCGACTGCACGCTATGCGGACGCTGTATCGACGTGTGTCATCAAGACGCACTCAGTATCGGCAATAAGCTAAAAGATATGATCTAAGGAAGCCTATGATAGAGATTAAAAACGTAAGCAAGAAATTCGGAGATCAATTCGTTTTAAAAGATATCGATCTAAATATCGCGGACGGCGAGCAAGTGCTTTTCGTCGGGCAAAACGGCGCAGGCAAAAGCTCGCTGATGCGGACGATTTTAGGCGAATACATACCCACAAGCGGCAGCGTCGCTATCGACGGATTTGATTCGTTTAAACAGCGTAGCCGCGCACTACGCGGTATCAGCTTCGTGCCGCAAACCCCGCCGCCGCTTAAGCTGAGCCTAAATGAGCTCATCTACTTCGCCGAGCGCACAGCCGACGCAAGCAGAGCGGATATAGTAAAATTTTGCGACGAAATGGAGCTTGATCTGAGTTCAAATTTAAACAAACCATTTCATAAGCTATCGGGCGGTATGAAACAGAAATTTTTAATTGCGCTAGCATTCGGCAGAGCTAGCAAGGCGATGATTTTCGACGAACCGACCGCCAATCTCGATCCGAGCGCGCGCGAGCGTTTTAAGACGCTTTTGCACAACCACGCAAAAGATAAGAGCTTGATCTTTATCTCGCATAGGCTCGAGGAAGTGGGAGGACTGGTAAAAAGAATGATTTCAATGGATCTAGGGAGGATCGTAGATGACAAAAATGTTTAGAGCTTTACTTTGTGCACTTGTTGCGCTTACATTTTTAGGCTGCGGCGATGAGAAAGACTACGGCAATGTTCACTACGACAGAGACGTATGCGAGCACTGCCAGATGGCGATCAGCGACAACCGCTTCAGCGTCGATGTACGCGTGGACGGCAAAAACCACTACTTTGACGACATCGGCTGCTTGGTGGATTTTATGGTTACCAACGACAAACTAAACTGGCTGAAGGACGCCAAAATTTACATCAATGACGCTAGCGGCAACGGCGAGTTTATCGACGCACGCACGGCGCATTTTTACAAGGGCTTTAAAACCCCTATGTCGTTCGGCTGGGGCGCGTTTAAAAACAAGCAAGAGGGCAAGCAAGACTTCAGCTTCGATCAAGTAGTCGCGGCGCTTAAAGCAGGCGGCGGCTCGCACGGCATGGGAATGGGCGATATGGGTCGCGATGCGCACGGCGATCTGGGAAGTATGCATGGCGATATGGACGGCATGAAAGACCCTCACTCCGCAGAGCACGGCATGAGCGAGCCGAAGCACGATATGAGCGGTATGGGGCATACTCACGGCTCAGATCATGGCATGGGCGGCGATGCGGGTAGCACGGCGCACTCTCAAGGCTCGCCGCACGATATGGGGCAGATGCACGAGGGCAACGGCACTGCGCACGATATGCATTC
>NZ_CALIMW010000032.1 GCF_938045405.1 uncultured Campylobacter sp.
GGATTTTTGGCGCTGAAGTCTGGGAGGATTGAGGCAAACTCGGCTTAAGGTTCGGGGCAGAGGTTGGGGTCAAATTTCGTGAAAACACGCATTTTTGAAAAGAATTATTTTCAATAGTTAATTTTATAAAACGCCCTAAAATAGGCATTTGAAAGAGCCGTGAAAATTAAGTTTAAGTTTCAAGAGATAAAAACGACGCGAATTTGTCCGTTTTCGCTTAAGGAAACTATGAAAATTTAGACGCAAGCGGTTTAAGTTTCGCGCGCAATTTCGGCTCGGTCTTGATAACTATTTGCTTAAATCCTATGCGCCCGCCTTGTGATTATATCATAAACTATTGCAGGCGCGCTGCTGTAGGGCTTTGATAGCGCTCGCCTGCTCTCTTGACGGGGGGCTATGACCCCACTCGGAATTTTCCGCCCAATACTGACGGTGTAGAGAAAAATTTCAAAATTTAGACTTTTTGTCCCGCGAAAGATACGAGCACATTTTATTATCTGCTTAAAATTTAAGCCCGCATTTTTTGTCCCACGATCTGCAAAACGAGCGTAAGCATTAGGGCTTTGCGCCTGCGGGAGCGGTGTCCGCCTGCATTTGTCTTGCCAGCGCGAATTCACGCCCATGCCTCGGCGCCCTCGTAGTCCTCGTCCTCATAGTCTGGCTCATCAAATTCTCGCCCCACGATATGTTGTTGTAAATACGCGAGCGCATCCATCAGATCATCCTCTTTGCTCTCGACTTCGCTATCGAAGCTGAGGAGTTGCGCCTCTAGCTCAGTGCTTGAGTCTATGCTTGCGTTGTGATAAATTTGCCCCGTGCGATAATATGGCTCTAGGTTTGATATGCGGGTATTTTTTGCCTTTCCGCCGTGGCTAAGTTGATCGATAGGGAGATGCACCCCGGTCATTTTTTGTATGATATCGATCGTATAGAAAAAATCGTTTTGCATCCCGGCTTTTTCAATTCCTATCCTGGTGCAGCCGAATATCTGAAAAATCCGTATGATCTCGACGCTCTTTTCAAACGGCGTCCAGTGTCCGGCGCTGATGTCTATTATGAATATGCGATTTCTGTTGTCGATAGCCGAGGTTATCATCGCGGTTTGATCGCGCCCGTTCGCGCTTGCCAGATCAATCGTGGTAAAAATTTGACATTTTGCAAGCTCTATTTTTTCGCCGTTTAGCGCTAAATTTAGAGCTTTTCTTATTTGTAGAGTTCTTATATTGACTCCGTCCGTAACGCTTAGTGTTTCGGGTTGTGTGTCAATGTCGTATTCTACGCGCTCGAAGTAGCGGAAATACTCGCGTTTGAAAATCGCTCTTTGCGGATCGATCGCCGCGCACATATACTCTTGATAAAATTCATTTGCAAGCCCCTTTGAGACGAGCTGATTTTGTATTGCTTTTATGCGAGATAAAGGAAAACGAGACGGCCATACGCTCGCGCCGTTTTCTATGATGGGAATTTTTATATATCGCCATCCCTGCTTATTGGTTTCTTCTACATTCTCATTGTTCACGATATTGTTTAGGATACTGTCCTCGTGCAAAATTGTGCCTAACACTACCACTTTGCCGCGAGCGGGGTGCACGGCGGGCAATAGATCCGCATAAAACCAACCTCTAAGCTTT
>NZ_CALIMW010000033.1 GCF_938045405.1 uncultured Campylobacter sp.
ATGATCTCAAGGCTTATTATGTGGTTTTCCGACTCGCTATCTCCTAAAGCAGGCAGCTCGACTTCGCTATTGCCTTGATTAATCAGATCGTTATAGGTGATCTTTATGTTTTCCGCATACGGAAGCGGCGTATGTAGTGCGCGCGATAGATCGTTAGTAACGTTATTGGAGCCAAACATCACAACATCGTTATAACGCAAGGAATTCCCCAGGTGGATGACTATATCACACGTAGCGCCGCCCATATCAATCAGCACGACGCCTAGCTCTTTTTCATCTTTGCTAAGCGTAGATATAGATGATGCGTAGCCTGAAAGGACGATGTTATCTACCTTTACGCCCGCCATCTCTACGGATTTTTTCAAATTTTTAATTGAGCTTTCGGGAGCGATGACGATATGCGTAGATACCTCTAGGCGCGTGCCGCTCATACCGAGCGGATCTTCGATGTGTTCCTGCTCATCAACCCTAAAATCATACGGAAGCACATGTAAAATCACGCTATCGCTAGGCACGTTAGCCTGAGCTTCGGCAACCTGCATGGCACGCTTTATTTCATCCAACCCGATCTCATTTTCCATGGTTATGACACCGCGAGATTTAACGCTTTTGGCATATGAGCCCGAGATAGATATAATGGCTTTATCGTAGCTTCTGCCAGCTCCTTTTACAGCCGCTTTTACCGCCTGCTTTATTGAGCCTGCGGCTTGCTCTATGTTTGTTATAACGCCCTTTTTGATACCTAAAGTATCGGCTCCGCCAACGCCTAAGACCGTAAAAATGCCATCATTTTTAGCGATTATCGCGCGAATTTTAGTTGAGCCTATATCTAGACCTAAAATATACTCACTCACTGTCTTTACCTTTAAAATATCTTTCGGTTTTATAGCGCTTTTCTAGCATTTTGGTTAGATCGTCTTGTAGATTGGAATTTAATAACGCGGTTATCCTATCGGCTACGATCGCTTTTTCTTTATCTATCTCTTCGCTGCTACCTAGGCTCTGCTGTGAAATTTTATACACTACGGCTTTATTACCAAACATCACTATCCCTTCTTTGGCAGGCCTATTAAACATATCAATAAGAAATTTATAAAATTCGTCATCGCTTAGCTTGGTGTTGTTTTTACTATTTAGAGATAAGGTGCCGAAATCTTCGCCTTTGAAATTTTTAAGCGCATCTTGAGCTCTTTTTTCAAGTAGCTCTTTACGTTTTTTCGTTTCAAATTCTTTAGAAGCTAAAGACTTAGCCTCTTCAAAGCTCATCTGCCTAGGCTGCTCTACGCCGTTCAGTTTAGCAATCAGATATCCGCCTTTGTACTCGAAAGGCTTGATGACATCTCCTGGCTTTGCCACCTCAATCTCAGATATTGGAAAATTGCTAGCCGTAGCAACTATGGTTTCATTAGTATCGATTTTGCCTTTTTTAATATCTGGAAAATCTTTTTTTGCAATTTTTTTAGCCTGATCCATTCGGTAATCTTTTAAGACATTAGGTTTGGCTTCTGCAAAATCCAATAATTTATCATCCAGGCTTCTATACTCGCCTCTGTGCTCTTCATAAAATTTACTTAGTTCCGTCTCATTCACGTCGGCTTTACTAGGCGCCACGAAATAGGCCCCTAGATTATATTTTTTCTCGGTCATAAAGTGCGATTTCTCGCCTTCCCAAAATTTCTTTAGCTCGTCGTCGTTAAACGTAACGTTAGTGTCTGCGTAGATAATCTCGGCCGATACTTTATCTTGCATCAGCTGTGATGCTGCAAATACTTCTACGATCTTAGGGCTAGGCGTTATTTTTAGTGCTTTGCCGAGCTTTTCTAAAGTTAGGACCTTTTGTAGATTGCGCTCAAATTCCT
>NZ_CALIMW010000034.1 GCF_938045405.1 uncultured Campylobacter sp.
CGTGCGACTTGACGAGATCAAAAAGGCGCGAACCTACGTGCAGTGGTAGCGGCGCAGATTTTTAAAATTTTGCATGTAGGGCTTTGGGGTGTAGTGTTTGAGAAGCGTAGACTTAAATTTTAAGCTAAAGCGGCGAGGCTAATTTGGATTTGCCTTGCTTTTTGCGCGCTTTTAAGTATTGCGTCTATCGCGAGCGATGCACGGTTCGCGGCATCTTGCCTCGCTTTTTAATTTGGCGCGCGATATTCGGTGCGGCTTTCAAAAACACATACCGCGCGCAAGCCTTTCGCGTTGAGCTTGATCGTATCGCACGAAAGCATTTCTGCGTTGCAATTGTTCGCATGCGCACCGCGGCGAAACGCCGTTTCGCCAAGCTTTCAGCGGAGCTTGCGCCCGCGATTATCGGCATGTGATACGAGCGCGCGTGCTGCGGGCAGAGCGAAAATTTCGGTAAATATGAGCCTCTCGCGCGGACGTGCCCGCAGCACCGCCTTGTTGCGTCGCATGGGCACGCGAGCATGTTAAATTTGGATTTTTTAAAAATTTGCCGCTGTCGGTTGCTTTTGATCTCTCGCGGCGCTCGGCGCAAAATTTTAAAATTCCAGCACCGCTTGTTTGTTTTGAAATTTCAGATCGCGCCGACAAAAGATAATTTTTACGCCACCGGGCGGCGCTTTGAAATTTCAGATCGTACCGCTAAAAAGCAAGCTTCGCGGCGATTGCTGCTGTGCAAATTTTTAATTCCCATGCCGCGCGTGCCGTTTTGGAATTTCACACCGCACCGTTAAAAGGTAAGTTTTGCGTGACGCTTGCGCGTTGCTTTAGAATTTTACGTCGCGCTCGAAAGCGGCTAAATTTAAAATTTACGCGCTCTTTTAGGCGCGGTAAAATTCCACGCCTTTTACCGCAAAGTAGAATTTTAAATTTTACGCTTTGCCATAAATTTAGATTTTACCGTCCGCACCAGAATATTGCACCTGCGAGCTTTGCGGCGTCCGTATCGCGATCGTGCCCCTAGTAACTATTTGCAAGTGCGGCTTGATTGCAAAATTTCATCGATAAAGCTTTTTATAAAATTTCGGCGGTTTTGCTTTGGCGATAAAATTTCGGCGAGAACGCGAAAATCAAAATCGAGTAAGGCGCGCCGCAAAATTTTACGCAAAGCGGTGCGGAAAATTCCGTGTCGCGAGACATAGACAGCACGCAAAACTCGCAAGGCAAAATCCATAGCAAAGCGGGAAATTCCGCTCATAAATTTACGTTTTAAAACTCTGCGGGCGGAGGCTTGCGCACCGTCCATCAGATAATTAAAATTCCGCCAAGCGGCGCAGGTATTTGCGGCTACGAAGCGGAGATGCCGATCGTGGCTAGCAGTACGGGCGAGGTCATGAGCCCTACGATCGTAAGGATCCACGCTAATATCGCTATTACGAGCGAGGCTTGCTTTTTGACGGCTTGATAGGTCGCGGCGATCGCGCACAAAAACGCAAGCGGAACAAAGACGATCCCTAGGAAAAAGATCCCTAAAATCGCGAAAACTATGGAGAGTATCCCAAGCACGTTTGATTGGGGTTGAACGGTCGGTTGTTCAGACATTTTAATCCTTTGAAAAAAAATTATGTAATTCTACCCCCCCCCCTGAATTTGAGCTGAAATCAAGCCGCGGCTTTTGAAATTTCATATTCGCACCCGCTCGCGGCTTTGCCCTAGCGCTTCATTAAAATTTTGCTTCGCAAAATTAGCGTTTGCGCGCTATCGATGCACTCATTTACACGATAGGCGAAAATTTTGGCGCGCGAAACGGACGCCGCAAAATTTACGATTTAGGATAAAATTCTAAAACCTGTGGTAAGATTTCGCAGTTTTGTATCTTTACGGAATTTCGCACCAATACATACGGCGCGTGCTTGTACTTTGATAAATTTGGCGCTTAAAGCGAGGCTTGTAGCAGCAAATGTATTTGGAATGTAAGTCGGCGAATCGGTACGGCACGGGCGAACGTAGGCGGGCAAGCGGTTTGCGCCCGAGGCGCGATTTGCTGGGAGTAGGCGAGTTCTCCGCTCTGCCGTAATTTTGCTAAGCAAGCGCGGCGGAGCGGGATAATTTAAATTTTGGATTTTGTATGAACGACGAATTTTACATGGATTTGGCGCTGCGGGCTGCGTGGCGCTATCAGGCTCTGGCGCTACCCAACCCCGCCGTGGGCTGCGCGCTGCTGGATAAGAGCGGCAGAGTTCTTGGCATAGGCGCGCATAAAAAGGCGGGCTTTTTGCATGCCGAGGCAAACACCGTTTTCGCCGCGCTGTGCGATCTGGACGCAAATTTCGCGCAGGATTTCGCTCGCGAATACGCCCGCAAATTCGGCGTTAAATTTCAAAACACAAAAGCCCTAAAAAGCGCGCTCTTGAAGCCGAGCTTCACCTACGATTTTATCTTAAACCGCCACGGCAGGCTTTTGCGCGGCGCTTGCGCCTATGTCACGCTTGAGCCCTGCGCACACCGCGGCAAGACCCCGTCTTGCGCCGAGCTTTTGGCGCAGCTCGGACTGTCGCGCGTGGTAATCGGCACGCGCGATACGAACGCACAGGCTGCGGGCGGTGCGGAAATTTTACGCCGCAGGGGCATAGAGGTGAAATTTGACGTTTGCTCTGCCGCGGCGGCGGAGCTTGCGGAGCCGTTTTATTTGGCGCGCGAGGGCGGCTTTTGCTTCATCAAAATCAACGTCACGCTAAACGGCGCGGTGCATGGGCGGATCGGCAGCGAGAAGCAGCGCGCGTTCGTACACGAGCTGCGCGGTGTGTGCGATTACGTAGGCGTGGGCGGACAGACCGTGCGCGCCGACAGACCGACGCTGGACGTGCGTGCGGCTAAATTTGATGAAATTAGCGCTTCGGCAGGCAGGGCCGATATGCTGGCGCTAGACGCGTGTGCCGCGCCGCAAAATCTAGAGTTACACGCCCCCGATGTGTGGATCCACTCGCACCGTGCGCTTTCGGATTTTGATGCGAGCATTCCGCTTTTCGGCGTCGCTGATCGCAAGGTGGAGGTCTCGCCCGCGCTGCCTGCGGACGCGAAAGTCACGATGATAGAAGCGGGGGCGAGTTCGTTTGACGAGTTCGCGCAGTTTGCAAGCCACGCGCTTATTTTTTACAGCGCGCAGATGAGGGACGGGGGAAATTTTAGAGCAAATTCCGCGCTACAGCCGCTTTTCATCTCCCGCGCGGGCGATCCGCACCTGGAAGCGAACGAATTCTACGGCTGGTTTAAAATTTTAAAATGAAAGGTTTATATTACTGCCGATATAAAAATCAGCGCAACTACTATTATTATGACGAACACTAGCACTTTATCTATATTATATTTCCTTTTAGGGCTGCAATTTTGCAAGAAAGCCCCAAGCTTGTATCCGCTGATATGAAATAGCCAAGCGGTCCAAATCGATCCGAGGGATAGGCACATCGCCGCAAATGCCGTATCAGATTTCTGCCATACGATCATGCCGAAAATCAAAAACAAAGACAGAAAAGAAACGATAATCACGCCTATCGTCGAAAAGGCAATAAAAAATATAAAATTTAGCTTACAATCGATACCTAAAATGCGAAAATTAATAATTTTATCAGCGATATAAAATGCGGAGATTATCGTTAAGATAGCTTTTGCGAGCTCGACTTTAAAGGGAGCGTAGGGCAATAGCGGTACGCCAAAAACTGCATTCAATATGATACCTACGTGCGATAAAGTAAAGCCGAGCGAGAACGAGAATATGCCCGTCAGTAAGATGCCTAGAAGTAATTTGTAGAAATATATTTTCATACGTAATCCTTAAAATTCTGCGAAATTATACGCAATAGCGGCTTAAAATTTTGATCGCAAATTTAGCGTAAGCTTTGAAATTTTTCACGTATGCTGCAGGCAACGACGCAGAGCGAATATAAAAAATAGATATATGCTGCAAGCGGGACAAAAGCGACAAATCCCGAAGCATAAACTAGCGCTACTAATACATATGTCGCATTTGCCAGCGCAGGTATGCTATAAGTCCAAAGCTCGGGCTTTTCAAAAGGGGTGTAGATATTATTCAAATACAAAGCTAAATTTACGACAAGCAGTAGAAAAAATATATAGTTCTTTTTCATAAAAGGAAAAGCGACGCAAACCAAGACTACTATCAAATTTAATGCGATAAGAAAACCTATGTAATTAATATCTATAAAGGCGCAAAGTAAGCCTAAAATCGCGATTAATATATGTTTTTTCATATCCAATTGCCGTCCTTTTTAATTCCTGCAATTATAATGCGTAGGTTTAAATTTTAATAAAAAAGTATTTCGTGCTTTAAAATTTTGTCGCGCCGTGCGAGCGATTTACGCCTATTAAATTTAGCGCATACGGACGAAATTTAAACTAGGCGCTTAGTTTTATCTAGATGCAAAAAAGATAAGACCTAACCAAGTTGCAGATATAATAAGCAGCAAGATAGGGAATAGCTTTTTATCGATCTCCCCGCTTCTTTTTCGGCTGATGATTTGTAAAAATTTACCGAGCTCGTAATCGCTTTTGCGAAATAAATATACCGTTGAGCAGATGCCCATGAATAATGCCGCGGCGGATAAAATTGCCATTAGTTTTTTATCTAAATCCATACCATATATCATAAAACCAAATGTCGCGATAAGAATGATGGCGGTAAGAGCTAAAATTCCTATCGTCGCAAAGGCGATGAAAAATATAACATTAAGTTTGCGATCGATGCCTTTGACATAAAAATCGCTCAAACTGCTACTGATATAGAAGGAAAATAACTCAAGAATTACCGTCGTAAAAGGCAGACGAATATCGCCCGGGAATAAAAAATATCCCTTCAAAAGGTCTACTATATTAACATTTAAAAGTTTTGAGAGGTGCAATGAAGCAACGTAAAATGAAATCAAAAAAACTGCCAAAAAGACATTGCCTAAAAGAAACTTGTAAATTAGGTATTTTATGTTTTTGCGCACCTTGGCTCCCTGAAATTTCG
>NZ_CALIMW010000035.1 GCF_938045405.1 uncultured Campylobacter sp.
CTAGGTAGTTGGTGATTAACTCGCTTCCGCTCTTTAGGCTAGCTAAGCTTGCAGCTCTGGTTTCGGCGAAGGATTTGGTATCGTCTTTTACCCTTCTTTTACCGCTAAATCTAAGATCCAATGCTCTTCCGTTTGCATCTACCATACCGTAGGTCTCATACTCTATGGTAGCTCCTTGTTGGACTCTTGTTTGTAGATGCGAAGGATCAGGAAGTAGTAATCGTCCGCTTCCTTGCTTATCGATTAGGTGGATAGTGCTGGTATCTCCTACGTCGGTATTGCCGCTAATGTAAGCGGTGATCTTACCTCTCATATTGCTTAGATCGGTATTGGCCGTAGGATCTGTTAGCGTAATCATAGAATCGCCATCTTTAATGGTAGGAGGCATAAAGATATTGATATCGTCAAACCCTCCGATATTTCTAGCGGTGATCGAATTAGGAGCTGCTGGATTGGTAGGGTTTTTACCTACGTTTAGAGTGCTTCCCGCTCCGCCGGTGATATCTCCAATATTATTGCCGCCGGTTAAATTTACGGTAGAGTTATTTCCGCCGTTAATATTTAAGCCGTTGAAATTCGTAGGATTATTTGGATCTTCGTTAACTACGTTTATTACAGGATTTGGGATAGGATTATATCTATTGATCTCATCGTTTCCAAACTCGCCGCCTGTGATATTTCTAGAGGTAAGCTTGCTTCCTTGAATCAAGATAGATTGATCGTCGCTGCTCTTAATCAAGCCTTTTAGCATTATATCGTAGGTGGTAGAATTTCTAAGCGTAAACTCCCTTGTTGTTTGCTTAGCCTTCTCGGTAAAATTCGTAAAGGTATTTCCCCCATTTCGGATAAGGTGATACTCCTTACCCTCTTCGATATTAAGTGAGCCGTAGGTATCTTTATCTACGCCATACTCTTCGCCGTTTAACTTAAATTTAGCGTTATTAATGTCTGTATTGGCATTAGTAGTTAAATTTAAAGCAGCGGTTGCAGCATTGCCGTTAGCATCCGAAATTCCGTCAAAGTTAAGAGCATTGAAATTCTTAATATCGCCTGCGGTTTTTTGAGTGTGAGCGTTATTTACGTTTAGGGTGTTGCCATTATTATTGCCTCTTGCGTTAGACGCATCGTCTGAGCCGCTAATAGCATTTACTACGCTTCCTGCATTGAAATTTACTACGTTGTCGTAAACCCTACCGCTACCTTTAGAAGCACCGGCAAAAATCTCTTTAGTATCAGCACCATTAATGTTTACGGTGTTATTAAATACGTCATCCGTGCTGCCGCTTAGTGTCGCACCGCCGTAAACGGATTTAGTGCTTAGATCGCCTGCAGTAGATACGATATTTACGGTATTGCCTTTATTATCAAATAGAGGCGTTCCGCCTTGAGCTGCATTATCTGCTTTATTCTTAGTTAGCTCGTTGCTATCAAAGTCGTTGTCGTTCCAAGCATCGGTAATGGTGCCTTCTCTATAGATAAGCTCTTTATTGTTATTTTGCTTTCTAAAGGTCTCGCCGTCATATTGATAGTGAGCGTTGTCTATAATGTTATAGACTTGCTCTTTTTGAGTGGTTTTATCTTGGAAATTTATAGCAGCGTTGCCTTTAATTAGGGTATAATCCTTATCTTTTTGAGCATTATTTATCTTAACGTCGGTACCGATTAGATTTGTAGGGGTATTGCCAGTTAGTTTAAGAGCCGGATCGCCGTTGTAACCATTAGGCATATTGAAATTTAACTTGCCAACGCCTACGATATTTTTAGCTTCTATAGTGCCCGGTACTAAAGAGCCATCAGTTTTACCTACGTTTATCTCGTCGTTGCCATCAGCTTTTATCGTGCCTATATTATTGCCACTTACTAAATTTATCTTAGCGTTAGGAACGTTATTCGTATCGATATCTAGCCCGCCGAAATTCTGCGGTGCATTTGGATCTTCACCTACGTCGATAGTAGGATCGCCTGCAGGACCGGAGTATTTACCAACCTCGCCGTTATCGAATGCTCCATCGATAGTGCGGTCGGTTTTCTTTTTACCTTGGATTACGATGGATTTTCCGTCATCATCTTTCATCAAGCCCTTTAAATTCATCGAGTAAGTAGTGGCGTTTTTAATCGTAAATACGTTATCAGTGCGCTTGGTCGTTTGCGTTTCGTCAAAGCCCGTAAATCCCTTTTCATTGTGGATCAGATAGCGCTTCTCGCCGTCGCCTATCGCGTAAGTATCTACATTATAATCAGTGCCGTCGAGTTGAAATTTAGCGTTATTAATATTGGTAGTTGAGCCCGCATTTAAATTTAAAGCCGCAGTTGCAGCGCTGCCGTTAGCGCTTGAAATTCCGTCGAAGTTAAGGTTATTGAAATTCTTAATATCGCCTGCGGTTTTTTGAGTAGAGGCGTTATATACGTTTAAGGTGTTATTTGTGCCGCCTGTACTGGATAGACCGTAGATAGTTTTACCGACTTTACCACTATAGAAATTTACGGTATTACCGCTACCACTAGCCGCATCTGCTGCGTAGACGTTGCCAGCAACTTGCGTGTTGCTTAAATTCACAGTACTGTTTGTTGCAGAACCGCTAGCTTTTGAGCCGTATACATCGCCACCTACTCTACTGCCTTGTAGATTTACAATGTTTTTAACTGCATTGCCGTTAGCTGTCTGTGCGCCGTAGACATTGCCGTTAATGGTGGTATCATCAGTGGTTACCGTATTATCGTGAACATTTCCATTAACGTTATAGCCCGCACCGATATTTCCGTTTACTACCGCGCCTTTTGAAGTCTCTTCAAAGTTTAGATGGTTGTCGTGAACATCTTGGGTTCCGCTATCACCATAGCCTGCATATACATCGCCAAATCCCGTTCCGCCTTTGATCGTAGTGTAGTTATTGTGGATAGTATTAGGCGTTTCAGTATCTTTGACGTCGGCTCTACCTGAGCTTATGTTTTTGTTGCCTAGATTACCTGTGCCCTCTTTTACGATTACGGTATTGCCTTTATTGCCGAATAGCTCAGTAGCGCCCGCAGCTTTATTGCTAGCTTGATTTTTGGTTAGCTCGCTGCTATCGAAATCGGTATCGCCCCAAGCGTTGGTAATGGTACCTTTTTTATAAACAAGCTCTTGATTGCCGTTTTCTCTTCTAAAAGTCTCGCCATCATACTGATAGTGATCTTTGTCTGTAATAGTATAGGTCTGGTTTTTTTGGACACTTCTATCGTTGAAATTTATAGTGCCGCCGTTAGTCTTTTTAACGAGTGTGTATGTGGTGCCATCTTTGGCATTATTTACATTGACATCAGTACCAGTTAGATCAGTAGTGCCCGAGTCCGTAAGTTTGATCGCAGGATTACCTCCATTATAGTTGTTGGGCAGATTGAAATTCATCTTTAGCTTGCCGGGGCCTGATGATTTCTCGATATTTTTTGCAGTTATATTGCCCGGCACTAGTGGATTGTTGCCGTCTTTGCCTACGTTTATAGTATCATCATCATTGGCTTTTATCGTGCCGATATTATCACCGCTTACTAGATTTATCGTGGCTTTAGGAATGGCATTCGTATCGATATTTAGCCCACCGAAATTCTCCGGTGCATTTGGATCTTCGCCTACATCGATAGTAGGATCCTCACCTGCAGGTCCTTTGTATTTATTAAATTCGCTTTGGTCGAATGTTCCGTCGGTGATAGTGCGGTTGGTTTTCTTTTTGCCTTGGATTACGATGGATTTTCCGTCATCGTCCTCCATCAAGCCCTTTAAATTCATCGAATAGGTAGTAGCATTTTTGATAGTAAATACATTATCGGTGTGCTTGACCTTTTCATCAAATTTTTCAAATTTGGCTTCATTATGGATCAGATAGCGCTTCTCGCCGTCGCCTATCGCGTAAGTATCTACATCATAATCATGGTCGCCAAGCTGAAATTTAGCCTTATTGATATTAGTTTTAACCCCGTCCGTGATTTGAAGTGCGGCTTTGCTTGCATCGGAATATGCATTTGATATGTTTTGGAAATTTAAAACATTAAATCTAGCGATATTACCCGCATGATTTGGATTGCTAGCGTTTGAAGCATTTATCAAGGTGTTGCCGCTGCCGCTACCGGTGCCGTATAAGCCGTAAATCGTGCCGGTGACGGTGCTATCTGATAAATGTACCGTATTATTATTGCTATTTGCCCCCACAGCCTCCGCGCCGAAAACATCTCCCGTTACGGTGGTATGATCCCATAAATTTACACGGTTACCCGATGCGGAGCCCAACAACATAGCATTGCCGCCTTTGACTTGTTTACCACCCTCTACTTTAGAATTTGACAAGGTTAAAACGTTTCCCGTAGCATTACCTTTTGACGTAGTTCCACCAGAAACGTTGTCGTTAAAGGTTACTCCGGTTGCAGAGAATTCATTGCCGCTGACGCCTTGCTCGCCGCGTCCGCCTAGAGCAGCACCATTTAGCGTTCCGCCGGTTACTTGCACGTGGTTATTATTTGCTGTTCCGCTGCCGATGCCGATTTTATTGGTTCCGCCGATTACTTGATTAACGGTCTTATTTGTTAAATCCGCTACTACCCAACTACCTTCGACCTTGCCTTCTTCACTTCTACCGCCGATGATATCGTGACCTATCGTAGCGCCTTTTTTGATATCTACTCTGGCGCCCGTAACCTCGCCATTAACGCTGTTTCCGCCGATGACATCGTGGCTCACTTCGCCACCGTTTAGAGTTACTTTGGTGTTTGAAATTTTGCCGTTAACGCTGTTTCCGCCGATAGCATCTTGTGCTACTTTGCCTCCGCTCATTTCAACGTAACTACTTTTTATCTCTCCATTTACGTTGCGGAAGCCGTAAGCGCTACCGCCTATCTCGCCGCCGCTTATTTTGACGTAATCATTCGTGCTAGTAGCGACGTGATTGGTACCAGAACCTCCGCCGAAGCCTCCGTGAACGTCACCTATAACCTTTCCGCCGCTGATTTCAGAGTAATTGTCGTTAGAAACGGCTGCCATATATGAGCCCGTAGTAGATTGAACCTCTCCGTTTTGTAGCTTTACGTAGTTTTTGCTAGCCGTAGCGTTGCTTCCGGTGGTAATACCCTCTCTAGTAGCATTGGCGCCTGTTATATTTTGAAGCTTAGCACCGGCGCTGTTTATGACGACATAGTTTTCCTCTAATGTACTAGCGAAATTTGGAGATACCGATACCGCGCCGTCTATTTCTTGACCGCTGCTTAAGACGATAGCGCCCGTAATATTTACGCCATTACCTTTCGCGGAACCACCTTCGTGTATGGTAGCACCCTCTATCCTGTATTTATCTATTTGTGCTGCGCTTTTTATATTTACCGTATTATTTTCTGCAGAGTGACCATATCTAGCACGACCTCCCGATACTATAGCTTGGAAATTTCCCATGGTACTATTATCGCCGATTATATGGCTATTACCTTCGATATTTACGGTGTTGCCGACGGCATCTCCCGATTGAGGTCTCTTTCCTGCCCAAGTGCCGTTGCCGCCGAGAACGACTCTATTAACGGTTGCATTTATTATGTTTACGGTATTGCCTGTTGCGCCTATGCCTTCACCGCCTATTACGGTGGTAACGGTAGCGCGGTTTTGAACGGTGATCTGATTTCTATCGGCCGATGTCGTAGGTGTAATGTTAGGATGACCCATACCGCCACCGTATATACTGTACCCCGACATATCAATACCTGAAGCATCTCCGGTGATAGTTACTATATGATTTTTGGAGCCACCTCCGTTACCAGCGCCTTCATAACCACCCGAGTAATACCCGCCGCCTGGAGTATGCAAATTACCATCACTGCCGCCGCCGGTTACCGTCGCTTTTGCATTGTCGGCTAAAACTTGCATCGGCATCAGTGCTAGCGTAGCAGCGATGCTCAGACCTGAGATAATCGGTATCCTAATATCTTTCATAGTTGTAATCCTTCGTAAAAAATAAAAACTATCCATTATACTATAAAAATACCTATTTACAATAAATTTAATACAATTCCTAACAAAAAGTAGCTTAACACGAAAAAATGGGTATCGCGATGTAACGTTTTCGATAATAAAGTAAAATTTCAGCTTATTTTTGTTATCGAAGCTTAAACGAAAAATTACGATTACAAAATGATGGAATTTTAAAATTCCGACCTTAAAATTTAGCCAGCGGAATTCCCAAGAAACGACGCTGCGATAAAAGCGCTAGAATAAAAAGGCAGCAGTTTCTGATATCGAGAAATAGGGTAGGACATAGATTTTATAAAATTTGGATTTGTAGAATTTAAAGTGAAGTAATATACAAGAGGAATTAAAATTTGAAGTAATTCTAGGTTAGAAGCACATACTTCTGCGGTATGTTGTTAGCAAAGAGATTAAAATTTTAAAGCAGTCCCAGACGAGGCGATAAAAACGATAAAGTAGCGGCGTGGAGGGTTAAATTTTAAAAATTCCAAGTGAAAACAAAAGCAAAAAAGTAAAATTCTAAGAATTTCAAGCGAAAAATCTGGGCTTTTAGCGGTGTTTTGAAATAGCAGAGGGCTTTCAGAGGTGCTTGAAATAACAGAGAGCTTCCGGTAGCTTTAATGCCTGCCGGAAGCCCATTTTTATAGTTTATGTATCTCTTACGCTCGAAAGCTCGAAATTCCGCTTATCAGAAAGTCCAAAATCTCAAAAACTTCTGCTAGCTTATTCGCATGTTCCGCTAATGCTTTGTCTCGGGCTTGCCGCGATTAAAATTTAACGCTTGCGCGTTTCTCGCAGCTAAAGCCTCGCAAATCGAGCTTAGCGGATCACAAGACCTTGCGGAATTCCGCGTCTGATAACCCAGACTAGGGTTTTCTTACCTTTGTAATCTTTGATGTATCGATCGAAGTCGTCTGAGCTTTTGACATCGTTTTGACCGACTTGGATGATCACGTCGCCCACCTCAAAGCCGTAATCATCGGCTTTTGAGCCATCTTTGACGCTTAAGACGAGGGCACCCGAGACATCGTCGTCGAGGTTATATTTGCGGCGCAAGCTGTCATTTAACGTCCTTAGCTTTAGCCCCTCTATTGCGCTTTTTGAGTCCTCGCCGGCTGAGCCTAAGGTGGTGGAGTCGGATTTCATCGCGTCTAGCTTGATAGTCGTGCTCTTGCTTTTGCCGTCGCGTTCAAATTCTACATCCACTGAGCTTCCTGGAGCCATTGAGCCGATTAAATTTTTTAGCTCGTTGGCGTTTTTGATAGATTTGCCGTTTATTTTGGTAATCAAATCGCCGCGCTTGATACCTGCTTTATCGGCTGGCATATCCTTTTCTACGCTTGAGATTAGCGCGCCCTCTTTGCTTTCATAGAGCTCTTTTTGATCTTTAGACATATCCGAAATCGTAACGCCTATAAAGCCACGCTCGATCTTGCCGTTTGTGATGAGCTTTTCAGCGATCTCTTTTACCATATTTGAAGGGATCGCAAAGCCTACGCCGTTATTTCCGCCGCCGCGACTTAAAATGGCGGAATTTATCCCCAAAAGCGCGCCGCGACTATCCACTAGCGCGCCGCCTGAGTTGCCCGGATTGATCGAAGCGTCGGTTTGGATGAAATTTTCATATTGATTTAACCCGATATTGTTTTTATTTAGCGCCGAGATTATGCCTTGAGTGATGGTGCCGCCCACGCCGAAAGGATTTCCGATAGCAAATACAATGTCGCCCTCCATAGCCTTGGACGAGTCGGCAAATTTAACCGCAGAGAGGTTTTTTTCGTCGATTTTAATGATTGCAAGGTCGGTTTTGGGGTCGGTGCCGATTACCTTGGCTTTATACTCTTTATCGCCTTCTAGTAGTGTAACTACGATTTCGTCGGCATTTTCTATTACGTGATTATTTGTGACAATATAGCCGTCTTCGGAGATGATGACACCAGAGCCTAGTGAGCTTCCCTCGCGCTCTTGTTGTTGCGGAATGTCAAAGTCGAAAAATTGCTTAAAAAACGGATCGTCAAACATCTGTGACATCGGGCTATTGCCTGCTTTGATCTTGGTTTTAGTTGCGATATTTACGACGGATTTTTTCACGTCCGCAACGGAGCTGTGATATGAGAGCACGACATCTTTATCAAAGCTCGGATTTACGCGTTCATAATTGCTTGGAGCTTCTTTAATGTCGATACTGGCGCCAAAAAGCGCACCTGCTAAAGCTATCGATATGATGATCGATTTTTTCATTTTTGCTTCCTTTGTGATAATGAAATTTTGGCGGAATTATAAATTTTGTCCGCTAATATATTCTTAACGCAAAATTAAAATTTATAAATAGAATTTAGCAAACTTGATTGACACTCACTAAAGTTTTATGATATAATCTACATAAATTTTAAGATTTTAAGGATTAAAATGGCAAGCACAAGCAGTTTATACGAAACCTTAGGCGTGGATAAATCAGCAAGCGCCGAGGAGATTAAAAAAGCTTACCGCAGGCTAGCTCGCAAGTATCACCCGGATATCAATAAAGAACCAGGAGCTGAGGATAAATTTAAAGAGATCAACGCCGCGTATGAAATTTTAAGCGACGAGAAAAAGCGGGCGCAGTATGACCGCCACGGCGACGAGATGTTCGGCGGACAGAATTTCCACGATTTCGCGCAGGGCTCGGCAAACATGGGCGATCTAAACGACATCCTAAACAGCATTTTCGGCGGCTCTTTCGGCGCAAAAAGCGCAGGCTCACGTGGCGGATTTAGTTTCAGCTCTTTCGGTGGTGGCGAGGGTTTTAGTGGCTTTAGCGGCAGCAGTTTCGGCGGCGGTTTCGGCGGAGCGCAGAGCCTAGATACGCACAGCTCGATTGAAATTCCTTTTGAGACCGCGATACAAGGCGGCGAGATGAGCGTGCGCATAGGCGGCGAGACTGTTAAATTTAAAGTGCCCGCGGGTATAAATGCGGGCGAGAAGCTGCGCATAAGGGGCAAGGGACAAAAATCAGGCGCTCAAAGCGGAGATCTGATTTTAGAGATAAAAATCGCGCCAAGTGCCGAGTATAGCCGCGAAGGCGACGATCTTTTCAAAAAGATTGACGTGCCTTTGAAAACGGCGATGTTTGGTGGAAAAGTAGAAATTTCGACGCCAAGTAAAAGCGCAACAATAAAGATCGCAAAAAATACCAAAAACGGGCAGAAATACCGCTTAAAAGGCTACGGCGTGCAAAACCGCAAGAGTAAAATTTTAGGCGATCTATACGCGGTGGTAAACGTCGTCCTTCCCGACGTCGATTCGCTGGATGAGGACGTCAAAGCCGCGCTGCAAAAGCTATAAGGAGGCATCAAAATGCATGATTACGATGAGCCGGTTTATCTCATATCGATAGTTTCGAAGGTCCTAGATATCCATCCGCAGACGCTACGGCAATACGAGCGCGAGGGGCTCGTAAGCCCGGGGCGCACGGAGGGCAAGATGCGCCTGTACTCGGCGCATGATATGGACCGCATACGCATGATTTTAAACCTTACAAAGGAGCTTGGCGTCAATCTTGCGGGCGTGGACGTGATCTTTCACTTGCAAGAAAGGATCGCTGAGTATGAGCGCGAGATCGAGGAGCTACGGGCTAGAATTTTAGAGCTTGGCGGAGAGACAGATTAAAGTTTGCGAAATAAAAATTTTAAAGCTCAGCAAAATCAGATCCTGGTGCTACAAGCTAAAATTTTAATGCTATCAAAAAGCAAGATCGCCTCGCAAGCGTAGATTCAAGCGATAAATTTTGATTTTCAGAGAGGATTTGTGGGCGCGTCAAATTTAAAGTCGTGCTAAGCAAACCCGGGCGAATTTTCTTGCAATTAAATTTAAAAGTCGCCTTGATATAATTTAGCTTTAAAATTTAAAATTCCAAGCCGCGTTAGACATTAAAATTTTACCGCGGACCTCTAAATTTGGTGATAAAGTGCGACATAATTTCTCTATTTTTAAGCGGGATTTTAGTAAAATCACATTATAAAATTTACCCGTAAATTTATATGAAAAGATAGAATTTCATCGATTATGCCTCCAATAAATGGTCGCGGATAATGTAAAATTTGACAATAAATTTAGCGCTAAATTTTATGCATAATCTTACAAAAAAGGGAGTTAATGGAGCTTGTTATAGAGCTATTTCTTGCGATCACCGCGCTTGCGATAGTGCTAAATATCGTCTTTAAAATTTTTGAAATTCCCACCATCATCGGCTATATCGTTGCAGGCGTATGCTTTTCGCAGATCTATAGCTTAAGCAGTGTCGAAAACGCCCATATGTCTGAGCTGGCGGAATTTGGCATCGTCTTTTTGATGTTTACCATCGGGCTTGAGTTTAGCTTCCATCACCTGATGAGCATGAAAAAGGACGTATTTTTTAACGGCATACTCCAAGTGCTTGGCACCGGTATTATTCTAGCGCTCATCATCGATCAAGCTTTCGGCGGAAACATAAAAACCGTGATGATTATCGGGCTTGCGCTCGCGCTTAGCTCTACGGCGATCGTGCTAAAAACACTCAACGAAACAGGCGAAATCAACCAAAACTACGGGCGCAAGGTGCTTGGCATCCTGCTATTTCAAGACCTCGCCGTCATCCCTATCTTGCTTATGATTGACATATTTGGCTCGACCGACAATACCCCCGTGAACTATCTAATCTTAAAGACCGCCGTAAGCGCCGCCATAGTGGTAGTGATCCTTTTCGTGCTCGGCAAATTTGCTTTTAACCGCTTCCTCTACTACGTCGTAAGGACAAATTCTAAAGAAATTTTTATCGCGACCATCCTTTTTACCGTCGTGGGGGCTAGCTTTTTGGCGCACGTTTTCGGCTTTTCATATACGCTAGGTGCGTTTATCGCGGGCATGCTTATTGCGGAGACCGAGTACAAACACGAGATAGAGGCCGATCTCACGCCGTTTCGAGACATACTGCTCGGACTTTTTTTCATCACGATTGGTATGCAGATAAATTTTGAAGTCATCGTCTCGCACTATGGGCTAATCCTGCTCGCTATTATCGTTATAATGGCGCTTAAAACGGTTGTGATTTACGCGATCTTATTTCTCTCGACCGGCAAAAGGATAGCGCTAAAAGCGGCGCTATCGCTATGTCAGATAGGTGAGTTTGCGCTTGCAATCTTTTCGCTGTTGATGAGCCGCGATATGCTAAGTAAGGAAAACGGGCAAATTTTAATTACAGTCGTAACCGCGACGATGATTTTAACGCCGTTTATCCTTAAGAATTTAAACAAAATCGCCAACCGCTTCGAGTCCAAGGTCGAAAAGCTCGAGGATGAGGAGCATAAAACTCAAATCCCGCCGATGAAAAATCATATCATTGTAGCAGGCTACGGCAGGATAGGGCAGGAAGTGGTGCTACGCCTTAAAGATCAGGGGCTGCTATACGTAGTCGCTGAGAGCGATTTAGAGCTCGTAGATCTGGGCAAATCGCGCGGAGAGAATATATACTTTGTAAATATAATGCAAAAAACTGCGATAGACGAGCTGCATGCGCGCGATGCGTCGGTCATCATCCTAACGATCGCAAATCAGCAAAAGCTCGACATCGTCGCCAAGATGCTAAACGGCTCTAATTTAAAAGCAAATATCATAGTGATGCATACGGGTGCCGATCCACAAAGCGAGCTGCAGAGCGAATACGGCGAAAATTTTATCTTCGTAAAAAAGGAGAGAGTAGTAGCCAATGCGCTTTTACAAGAGGCGCTGAAATGCAAGCTAACGCAGTAGCCTTGAGCGTTTAAGATCAAATTTAAACGCATTTGCTATGCCTAAAATCTCCACGCTTCTTTATTCTTGCTTCTACATTCGGCTAATTTGAAGCGTTTTAATGAACGCAGATAATAGCTATATTTAAAGATGGCGGGCTTGTAAATTTAAAGGTGCAAAGTGCTGCTTTGGATTGATTTAAATTCTAAATTTAAGCTGTCATTCCACAACAAAGGGATACTCCGACAAGGAGCTGATAAAGTATATTCGCGCGATAAAGTTATTTAAAAATTCGTTTAAATTTTACTAATTTCACTCTTTTATCTCTTTATAAACGCTTAAGTTGCGTGCTAGGCAAACAATGGTCGTTATAAACAATATTGGAGCTATCGGCAAATACAAATACCCGAGAATCAGAGCCATATTATCGTAACTTCGTCCTTGAGAAAAGAGCAATACCGAGAGAGGGAGATACAAAACTAGCGTCATAATCGCAAAATTTTCTATCGCGAAAATCGTATTGCTTTTTTCGGGATTTTCTACGAAAAGTTTGCTGTATCTGCGCTTTGAAAAGAGAAATATAATCGTGCAAACGGCGCTAACTATAAACGCCCAGTGTAATTCATACGAATTTGGTAAAAATAAAATCAAAAAAACCGTTGTCGCAAAACTCGCGAAAGCAAATCTGATCAAACGGTGAAGTTGATATTTTTGCTTTAAATTTTTTGCAATTCGTGCTAGAGCTTTGCCGTACTCTAGCGCCTCCTCTTTGCTTTGGATAGATTCTGTTTCAAGGCTCGCGTCATTAAATTTTTGCTCAAATTTAGCGGCTTCATCTTGGGCACCTTGCGCCTTGTCGTTTGTTTTGTTAAAATTTTGCTCGCCGGAAATTTTATCAGCGATGGCTCCGCCGATTTTTGTCTGCGATTTTAGTGCCGGTAGATACACGGTCTCATCGGCGTCAAATTCCGGATTTGCATTATATGTTATTATCGCCACCAAAATAGCGATAAAAATAGCGGGTATAATATGACGCGTATCCCAGTCTATGTGATATTTTATCTGTAAGTAAAATCCGACCAAAGCATAAAGAACGTAAAATATCGCAGCCACATGTATCCATATAAGCATAAAGGCCTTATCTGCATCGCTAAATAAAAGCAGGGCGTATTTTTTATACTTCAGCCTGTTTAGGCAGACGAGTATATTTATCGCAGATAGCGCGAGATGCATAAAAACGACATTATGGGCGCATCATTTACAAACGTAAGAAACACGACGATATAAATCAGGAAGGTCAAAAGTGCCCCGAAAAACAGATATCTACAAAAGCGAAATCTATCGTAGCTTTTTAAAATTTCTTGTGGAATTTGGCTGATGTCCGCGGGGATTTTGTCTTTTTGCATTTTTACCGCCTTTCTCGGTTATTTTAGCTCAAATTTTGCTTTTTTACTCCGTAGCGTTTTAAATTTAATGAAGCGAGCTTTTTGGCTTGCTTCTTTTTTAGCAGACAATTGATCCCGATTTTGCATTAAATTTTTAAAAGCGAATACTTACCGGCTCTTGCAATTTTATCGATAAAATTTTTGGCAGGCTAAATTTACGCTCTGCTTCTAGTTAAATTTAGCTTCAAAATTTATCCTGCTTCATTCATAAAATAAGGCAACCGAGCTAAAGCTTATCCGTTTTATCCACCCGCACGAACGCCCAGTGCATAAAATCCCGCTTTGGCTCGTATTTGCCGCTGTTAAAATACTCCGCTAGTCGCGCCTCCTCCGCGTCGCTTAGC
>NZ_CALIMW010000036.1 GCF_938045405.1 uncultured Campylobacter sp.
AATAAATTTAATTGGCGAAAATTCTAATGGCAAAAATGCGGGCGCAAATGCTTCGGCTACAGAAAATTCCGATATCAAAAAATATAATTCTAAAAATCCCGCCTCGCAAAATTCTGGCGGCAAAGATCGGGGCGCTGAAAATTCTAACGGTAAAAATTCTGATACCAAAAATTCAGGCGCGCAGAATTCCGGTGCATAAAATTTAGCTCGCATGATGAAAAATAAAGCTACGTTAAAATTTAAAAATTTCGCTGCCTGTCCGCGCTCTTTTTGGGTTCGCACAAAGCTCGCGCGAGCAGGCGCGGCTCTTTGCTGCGCACGTCCCGCCGAAGCTGCTTGCCTCGAAAGATCAAGCACTGTTGCAAAGCCGAGCGGAGTGGGTAAAAATTTAAAAAGCCGAAATTTTAAAAGTCTAAATTTTAAAAACCGAAACGCTACGAGTACAAATTGCTAGGCGGGTGACTATATAGACTTTAGTACAGATTACGACGCGGGTTATGACATACGCCCTAGTGCAGATCGCGACATAATTTCTAACGCAGATTATGATATAAATTCCAATAGGGATCGCGCCGTGAATTTTAAAATTTCAAACGCAAATTTAAAAACGAATTTAGCAGTTTTAAAAGCAGATTTAAGGACGGATTTCAGATTATGAAATTTTTAAATTTAAAAATTGCTGTCGCCGTGTTCGCGCTACTGCTCGCAGGCTGCGACGGATGGAAGCACCATCTAAGCAGCGACGGCACCTCGCTTGCCTCCAAGTTCGACCCCTCCGAGCGCACGCTAAAGATCGAGGGCAACGACAAGCCGTTCGTGCTATTTTTCTATACTAGCGGCTGCGGCGCGTGCAAAGCCCAAGTACCCGCGCTAAACGAGCTGCAAGCTAGCGGCGACGCGCTGATTATCGGCATTCTAGGCGACGGTAAAGGCTTGGAAGCCGACGCCGCGGTCGCTCGCGAAAAGGGGATAAAATTCCCAAGCGTCAGCGGCGCGAGCTCGGTGAAATACTTCGAATCCATCGTAGGCGGCATTTTCGGCACCCCCACGTCAGTGATCTACGATAAAAATGGCAAAGCGGTCAAAAAGCTCATCGGCCTCTACCCCAAATCCGCCTTCGAAACGCAGCTCAAACTCATAAATTAACCCGCTCAAATAGGGCTAACATTTGGTAAATTTCGCTAAAATCGGCTTAAAATTTCATCTTAAGGAAACGATATGTTTACAAAAACCGCATTAGCAGCCGCTCTAGCCCTTAGTTGCGCACTCGCAGCGCCATACGAGCCCTACGATCACGACGCGATGATAAAGACGGCGCCCGACGGCTCGCGCGCCCTGGATATCGGCGGCATCTACCGCTCCGTGGACAATCTCTGCGCCCACGCGTGCGAGTATCCGCTAAACTTCGACAGCGGAAAGGACGCCGAGATCGCTTACCAAGACGCGCGAGCGCTTGAAGAAATTTTTAAATTTCTAAGCCAGGAGCTGTTTAAAAAGGATATCGACGCCAAGGACCGATATGAGTTTGAGCATAAATTTGCCCGAATTTACGTCATTCAACACAATTTTGATATCAAAGGCGCCGCAGAAAAGGCGGACGCGCTCTACGACAAGCTCGTGCAAGAGGAGCCCAAAAACGGCGAGATCCGCACGGAATACGGCGAGTTTTTGCTAAACTCCTCCCGCGATCAAAAGGCACAGCAGATGCTTTCTAGCGCGCTTGAGCTCGGTTCGATGCGCGCGCACCATGCTCTTGCGCTGTTTAGCCTGATGCATGACGACAAAGAGGGCGTGATTAAGCACTTGCAGACCTACCTTGAGGCCTATCCGAAAAATAGCTCCGCCGCGCAGCTGCTCGAGGGGCTAAAAAGCGGCAATATTAAAATATAAAGGATACTTCAATGAGTAAGAAATCCCTTGCTTTAGGCGCTGCTGCGATGCTTTGCGGCGCACTGAGCCTAAACGCCGAGGCTGCGGCGCAGAGCGCGCAAATAGATCTGAAATTTAACGCCGCAAATTTTACGCAAGAAAGCGTGATCGTAGGCGGCAAAAAGATAAAATTTCGCGCCTACAAAAACATAATCTACGTCGCAAAACCAGCAAGCGCGCACTATCAGAGCATGAATATCTTCATCCCACAGCAGTATTTTGAGGGGCGCAAGAGCGGCAAATTTGACGCCGCAAACGCGCCGATATTTTTGCCAAACGGCGTGGGCGGCTACATGCCGGGCGAAGCGGGCGAGGTCAAAATAGACGCAAGCGGCAAGCCAAACGCGATCGCTACGGCGCTTTCGCGCGGTTACGTCGTAGCCGCTCCCGCAGCGCGCGGACGCACGCTAAAAGGCGCAAACGGCGATTATATCGGCAAGGCACCCGCAGCGATCGTCGATCTAAAGGCGGCCGTGCGGTATCTGAAATTTAACGACGCGGCGATGCCCGGGGACGCGAACAAGATCATCTCAAACGGCACGAGCGCGGGCGGAGCGCTCTCGGCACTTTTGGGCACGAGCGGGGACGAGGCCGCGTACGAGCCGTATCTGCAGGAGCTGGGCGCTGCAAAGGCGAGCGATAAAATTTACGCGGCGTCCGCATACTGTCCGATCACAAATCTAAAGCACGCAGACGCGGCGTATGAGTGGATGTTCGGCGCGCAGAGCGAATATGAAAAGATGGATTTTAGCGGCCTTGATGCAGCGGGATTTAACGAGCGCGATGAAAATTCTAGCGGCGCTGAAAAAAATTCTAAAAAAGACGCAAATCAAAGCGCCGCAAAGCCCACTCGCAAGATGCTAAGCGGCAAATTAAGCGCAGCGCAGATTAAAATTTCAGACGAGCTAAAGGCGCAATTCCCCGCCTATCTGAACTCGCTAAACTTAAAGGACGGGGGCGGCCGCGCGCTAAGCTTGGATAAAAATGGCGACGGCAGCTTCAAAGATTACATAAACGGGCTCATATCGGCCTCGTTTGCTAATTTTGCGGCGAAAAATCCGCGCGCGAAGGCGCCCCTATACCTCGCTGCAAAAATCAAGGACGACGCGTCGCAATCACATATGCTCTTTTGGGGCTACGCGACCTCCAAGCCGCGCGCCAAGACCCCGCCCGCATTCGACGGCTTCACGCTTGAAAATCCCGAAAACGAGCTGTTCGGCGGCGCCAAATTTAACGCGGCGCATTTTACGGATTTTAGCGCGATGAATGACCCCGCCAAAGGGGTGCTAATCGCAAGTGCCCAGCTCGTGGAGATGATGGATGCGATGAGCTTCGTGCGCAACGAAAACGGCGCGAAGCATTACCGCATCCGGCACGGCGCGAGCGATCGCGATACGGCGCTTGCGATCCCCGCTATTTTGGTGCTTAGCTTGCAAAATGCAGGCAAGAACGTCGATTTTGCGGTGCCTTGGGGGCAAGGACACGGCGGAGATTACGATCTAGAGGAGCTTTTTGACTGGATCGACAAAGTAGTCGCGCAGCAGGCTTAACGGGCGAAATTTTACTTTGGATTTAGAATTTTACCCGCAGCTCTGCCGTAAAATTTTTATCGTCTAAAGCTCTCCCTAGCAGATACGCAGGCGCGGCGTAAAATTCCGCTGCGAAATTCTATCGCGTCAAAATTTTAGCGTCGCCGCAAGAAATGCAACGGCTTGAAATTTTGCGGCTAGCACTGGGAAAATTCCATAGAAATTTATCGCGGCAAAACGAGTGCGAGTTAAAAATTTAATCGGTCGCGACAATATACGGTGCAAAATCTCGAGTGCGATCCGCATCAAAACTCCAGCACAGATCAAATTCTGCGGGCTAAATTAAAAAACCGAAGTATGCGATAAAATTTCGCGGCGTTTATACTATCCGATCGCGCTCTTTGGGCGCGAAGGTATCGCGTAATGGGCGCACATTCGGCACGCGGACTAAAATCCGCTAAAATGAACGCAGAAAACCCAAACGAGCACGGCAAGTAGGTTAAATTTAAGGCTTGCTTCGATCTCCTGCGAGTCCAAGCCCGCTTTTGCTATCCTATTATTCGACTTACTTCAATAATCCGCTGACACACAAAAAGCGCCGTTTAGGGTCTGTATCTTTGCGCCGTGTGCATAAATTTCATAATTTAATGGCGCTTTTGAGCGCAGCTTGCCTATTTAAAGATCACCACGCCGCGGCAGCATCGTTTCCTAAACCGGGCGTGCTAGCATCTTTGCGGCGATGCAACTCGGCGCTAAATTTAACGCTAGCTAGCATTGCGCTGCCTCTAGCTCGCGTGCGGCGATACCCTTTGCTACGACGTCTAAATGTAAGCCGTTCCCTCGCCGCGCCCGCAAAAGAGCTTTTAAAATTTTAGCCCTAGCCTTTTGCGATCTCGTAAAAACCGTCTTTAAAAACAACCTTGCCCGCACTCACAAGACGCTTTAAAAGCTGCGCGCTTTTTTCGTCAAACATCGCCTCCACGTCGCT
>NZ_CALIMW010000037.1 GCF_938045405.1 uncultured Campylobacter sp.
GGTCGGCGATTTGTAGGTGTTTGGAGGCGGTTAAATTTGAGTTGGCAATTTTTAAATTTAAGGCGGTTTGTTTTAGCGCGCCTTTAAAATTTCGCGCATCGCAGTCTGTAAAATTTTCCCCTGCAAATTCCAAAAGAAATTTTACCTTAGCCATATCCTTGCCGCGAAAAATTCGCCCCAGCGAGCGCATATTTTCATCATCCATGCAAAGAATGAGATCGTAGCGCTCGTAGTCTGCGGGAGTGACCTGCACGGCGCGATGCGCTACGAGCGGCACCTTTTGCTCTTTTAGCACGCGCTGCGTCTCATAGTAGGGCGGCGAGCCGATCTCGTCGGCGTGCGTCGCCGCAGAATCCACGCTCACGCGCGCATCTAGGCTGCTTTGATTAATGAAATTTTGCATCACGGACTGTGCCATCGGCGAGCGGCAGATATTGCCGTGACAGACGAAAAGTAGCCTCACACGCGCCTACTGCGTGATGATGTCGTAGTTTTTCGGGATTGCGGGCTTAAAGATCGCCTCATTCACCGGCGCGTTTTTGCGGACGTTGCTTAGATTGATGACGACTTTATTATCCATTTTGTCGGTGTAGCTGATCTTGCTCGGCAGATCACCTTTTAGCTCGATTAGATATTTCACGTCGTCGAAGCTCGCCTCATAAACGCCCTTTTTATTGGGTTTTGCGTTCGCTAAGATCGCCGTTAAATTCGGCGTTTCTTTGATATTCGTGATGATAGCTTGCTCGAGTTCGGGCTCGATTACGACGACCTTTGTGAAGCTAAAAAATATATTTTTTATCGTAGGGGTCTTGTAATGCCACACGGCGTGCTCTTTTGTGGCGCTAAAATCGCCGCCGTAGCTGATTTTCGCATCGTCGCTCTGCACGGTTTGCGAAAAATTTGCGCTCAGAGTGTTGAATTCTATCCCGCTTGCGAATGCAAAAATGCAGCTTGTTGCTAAAGAAATAAGAGTTTTTTTCATAAATTTTGCCTTTATTTTTGGAAATTTGCGCGTATTATAGCCGTTTTTCTAGGATTTAATTAAATAGAAACTAAAAATATGTTAATATGCGCGGTTAAAATTTTAAAACTAAGGTTTGAGATGTTTAAAAAGGTCATCCACGGGATTTTTGGTACTAAAAACGATAGGATCGTCAAACAATACGCCAAGCGCGCAGCGCAGATCAGTGCGCTCGAGGAAAACTACGCGTCGATGGACGATGCGGCGCTTAAGGCGGAATTTGAAGCGTTAAGAGCGCAAGTTCGCGCGGGCGAAAAGAGCACGGATGACGTGCTTAATGAAGTGTTTGCTATCGTGCGAGAGGCGGGCAAAAGAGTGCTAAATATGCGCCACTTCGACGTTCAGCTGATAGGCGGTTTGGTGCTAAACGACGGCGCGATTGCCGAGATGAAAACGGGCGAAGGAAAGACCCTCGTAGCGACCTTGGCAGTAGTGCTAAATGCGATGGAGGGCAAGGGCGTGCATGTCGTGACCGTAAACGACTACTTAGCTAAGCGCGATGCCGCGCAGATGGGCGAGCTATATGAATTTTTAGGGCTTAGTACCGGTGTGATCGTGGGCGGCGAATACGACGACGCCAAGCGCAAGGCTGCATACGCGTGCGATATTACGTACGGCACAAACAACGAGTTCGGCTTTGATTATCTGCGCGATAATATGAAATTTAGCGCGGATGAAAAGGTACAGCGTGGGCATCATTTCGTAATCGTCGATGAAGTTGATAGTATTTTAATCGACGAAGCACGAACGCCACTTATCATCTCAGGTCCTACGAACCGCACTCTAGACGGCTACATCAAGGCAAACGAAGTAGCTCGCCAAATGATCCGCGGCGAGGCGCCAGCCGATCCAAAAGGCAAAGCTACGGGTGATTTTACCGTAGATGAGAAGAACCGCGCCGTTTTGATCACGGAGGCAGGAATTTCAAAAGCCGAGAAGCTTTTTGGCGTCGATAACCTCTATAGTCTCGAAAATGCCGTGCTTAGCCACTACCTTGATCAAGCACTTAAGGCGAATTATCTATTTGAAAAGGATGTGCACTACGTCGTGCGCGATGGGCAGGTCATAATCGTGGATGAATTTACGGGGCGTCTAAGCGAGGGTCGCAGATTCAGCGAAGGCTTGCACCAGGCTCTTGAAGCTAAAGAGGGCGTGCAGATCCAGGAGGAGAGCCAAACTCTTGCCGACATTACCTTTCAAAACTACTTCCGTCTTTACGAAAAACTCGCCGGTATGACGGGTACGGCGCAGACGGAGGCGACGGAATTTGCTCAAATTTACAAACTCGAAGTGGTCTCGATCCCTACGAATGTACCGGTCATCAGAAAGGATCAAAACGATCTTATCTACAAGACCGAGCGCGAGAAATTTGACGCCGTCATAAATGAGATCAAGCGGCTAAATTCTAAAGGTCAGCCCGTGCTAGTGGGTACGGCGTCGATTGAAAAGAGCGAGAAGCTGCACGAGCTTTTGGTCAAAGAAAACATCGCGCACTCCGTGCTAAACGCCAAAAATCACGAGCGTGAAGCGCAGATTATCAAAGACGCGGGCGTAAAGGGCGCCGTAACGATCGCTACGAATATGGCGGGACGCGGCGTGGATATCCGCATAGACGATGAAGTGCGCGCTTTGGGCGGGCTATATATTTTAGGTACCGAGCGCCACGAAAGCCGCCGCATTGATAATCAGCTCCGCGGACGAAGTGGACGTCAGGGCGATCCCGGCGAGAGTAGATTTTTCTTAAGCTTGGAGGATAATCTGCTTAGAATTTTTGGCAGCGACAAGATTAAAAATATCATGGATCGCTTGGGTTTGAAAGACGGCGAGCATATCGAATCAGGCATGGTTTCGCGCGCAGTAGAGAACGCGCAGAAAAAGGTCGAGAGCTTGCATTTTGAAGCGCGTAAAAATATCCTAGAATACGACGACGTCGCAAACGAGCAGCGCAAGACGATCTATAAATATCGCAACGAGCTTTTGGATCCCGACTACGATCTGAAAGATAAAATCATTCAAAACCGCGAGGAGTACATCTCTAGCGTGCTTGAGGAGCTTGAAATTTTCGACGGCGTAAATATCAAAGAGGTCGATAAATTCCCGATCGTCGCCAAAATCGCTCAAGAAACGGGCGAGGTGCTCGAAAACAGCGAGCTTGAGAAGGTCGATGATTTCAAAGAGCTGAAAGAAAAGATCATCGGCGCGCTTGCCGTTTCGTATGAAAACAAGATGGCGCCGATCGATCCGCAGCAGCGCAAAAGTATCGAAAAGATGCTTTATCTGCAGATCGTCGATCGCGACTGGCGGGAGCATCTGTATCAGATGGATATCCTAAAGGCGGGCATCGGACTTCGCGGCTACAACCACAAAGACCCGCTTACGGAGTATAAAAAAGAGAGCTACAATCTTTTTATGGAGCTTGTAATGCGCCTCAAATCCGATAGCATCCGCTTGCTGCATTCGATCCAGTTTAAATCTAGGGAGGAGATAGAAGCCGAGCAGCGTGCGATGCAGGAGCGCATGGAGAGCTCAAACGCCAAAGAACTCGCCGCCGCAAGCACGAATGAAGCACAGCTAAAGGGCCCCGATGAGTTTGGCGACAAAAAGCCTAAGCGAAACGATCCTTGCCCTTGCGGCAGCGGCAAAAAATACAAAGACTGCCACGGCAAGGGCGGTCCGAAAAAAGGCGGCTTTGCAAGGTAAGCGCGACGATCGGTCGTAAATATCGCGCGATCGGTGATTTCGATTGCGAGTATTACGCGATCGGCGCTTTTCGATCTTGCTTTGCTTCTGTGTTCAGCGGATATGTCGCGGGCGAGAGCGTCATAAAATTTTAAAGGGGCTCGATCGCTAGGAGGCGTGGACAGAAATTTTAAAAGAGCTTGATTGTGAGGCCGCGCGGACGGTGAGCAAAGCTGCGCGATGGGGCAGAATTTTAATTTTGAAATTTTAAAATTTCAAAGCGCATTTGGTGTCTTTGGCTACTTGTTTTCGCAGCGCTGTTGCGTCGCACCGTGCGGCAAAACGCAAGCCAATCAGCGCGTGATACTTAAATTTAGTGCGCGGCTAGGCCACTGCGCGGCATTTGAAATTTTAAATTTATGCGACTGCGGACGAGCTTTTTAAGCGAAATCCGCTTTTTAAATTTTAAGAATTTCAAAATTCTAAAAAATTTTAAAATTTCTAAAATTTTAAAATTTCGAGGCGTTTGAAATTTTAAAATTTAGAATTTGAGTTTAGAATTCCGAAGCCTCGGCAAGACGATCTGTTTGATTTGCCGTATCCATATCTCTTGGGGGCAAATTTCATTGCGTATAAATAGATTTCTGTGCGATTTTAAATTTTCAAAGCCGGCTGAAGCTTTCATATTTGGAGGCACACAACTCATTCTTTGAAATTTTAAAATTCCAAAATACTTAAAATTTCACATAGAATTTAGCGCTAAATTTTATGTGAAATTTTACAAGGACGGCTTTTTGGTAAAGTATTTATTATTCAAATATCTCAGATTCGATCGCTCTCAGCCCTTCATTACGCTTTCGGCGCTGCTTGCGTTCTTGGGCGTGGGCGTGGGACTTACGGTGCTGATCGTCGCGATGGCGATAATGAACGGCTTTGATAAAGAATTCGAGCGCAAGCTCTTTACGATGAACTACCCGATCACGATCCACAGCCATTTTCGCGGCGGTATTTCAAAAGACGACGTGGAGGGACTGCGGGCGGACTTTCCCGATCTGATCTTTAGTCCTTACATTAGCTCGCAAGTCATCGCCAAAAGCGGCGAGAAGCTCGAGGGCGGGCTGATTTTCGGCGTAAATTTAAACGATGAAAAGAGGATTAACTCGGTCGTCGCGGCAGGCGCCAAAGACGCCAATCTAACGGATTACGGCATCATGATAGGGCGCGGGATCAAGGACGAATTTATGCTGGATGATGGCAGTAAGATCACGATGATCTTTACGAAGAGCGATCCGGGCGGCTTTGCGCTGATCCCTAAGATGAAGCGCTTTGACGTGCGCGCGGATTTTAGCTCCGGGCTGATCGCCTACGACAAGGCGTATTCCTACGCGGACGCGAGCGATCTAGCCAAAATTTTAGGCTACGACGAGGGGACATTCGACGGCGTGCATGTTTTTTCAAACGATCCGTTTAAGGATCTGGAGCGCATTAAAAAAAGCCTTCCAGGCGGCGCTAGCGCCGTGGGCTGGTGGCAGCAAAACGGCAATTTTTTCAGCGCCCTTGCGCTTGAAAAGCGCGCGCTTTTCATCGTGCTGATGCTAATAATCCTAGTCGCAAGCCTAAATATCGTAAGTTCGCTTCTGATGACCGTGATGAACCGCCGCCAAGAGATCGCGCTTTTACTTAGCCTGGGTGCCAGCAAAAAGGAGGTTAAGCGAACCTTTTTTGCGCTCGGAGCCACGATCGGCGGCGGCGGCATCATATTCGGGCTTATTTTGGGCTTATTCGGCGTGTGGCTGCTCGGAAGCTTCGACATCGTAAATCTGCCCGCCGATGTTTACGGAAGCTCGAAGCTGCCGATGGAGCTCTCGCTAGGCGATTTGGCGATGATTTTAATCGGCGCGGTGCTTATCGTGGCGCTTTCGTCGTGGTACCCGGCCAAAAAAGCCACGCA
>NZ_CALIMW010000038.1 GCF_938045405.1 uncultured Campylobacter sp.
CTCGTCCGCTCTTATAGAATTTAGCTCGTATTTGCCTGCTCGCATCGTCTTGCTCGTTTAAATTTGACTCGCCAGCACCGCTTGCTTGTATCGGCCGCTTCGTCCGCGTTAAAATTCCAGGCCGCACTCGCTCGTTAATTTTATACGGCTTTCGGCATGAGGCGCGAAAATATCGCCTTTAAAATGCGAAATTTACACCTCATACGCCGTCTTGCCGTAGAATTAAAAAATGTCTAATTCGATCCAAATTAAAACGCTTGGCTCAAAATTCGGTACCACCGAAATTCATCGTTACCTTTCTACTAAAATTCCAGTCTAAATCTTAGTCCTATGCCGTTAGATTTAACATCGCTTCCATATGCTCCGACGTAGGAGAGCTTAAGCGTAGCGCGGCTTGAAAGAGACGCCTCGATTCCTGCTTCGGCGGTCGTTAGGTTTTGTAACTTCTCACCTTTTAGCTGCGTACCACCTAGCCCGTTTACGTATAAATAAGCCTGGGGCTGCTTATCCGAAAAGAAGCGATTATATGCCACGTCTGCACTTGCTCTTAAACCTACTCCGCCGATTCTAAACGGAACGCTAGGTTTTATACCAATGCTTACGGCTTGTAAATTTCGCGTTTTGTTTTCAATGCGAATCAAAGAGTTGCTGACATCGTCTATTTTCGTGCGAGTATGCGAAACACCAGCATAGGGTTCTACACTAAAGCTGTCCGCGTTGCTAAAACCCATATAAGAAACCTGTGCGAATGCACTTAAACTAGAGGCATTTGAACCTACATATTCGTAAACTATAGGCGAAACCGATGAGATTAGCTTTCTATCTCGATCATATTTCGAATATATCGCACCGAAGCTAAATTTAACAGGTTCAAAACCGATGTCGGAATAAATTCCGCTATGAAAATCCTTGCTTTTGACTTCCTTGGTGCCGCTTATTTTATCGTCCGTACGCCCTGCGCCTACAAATACACCGACGCTTGAACTATCGCCGATTAAAGAGTCAATACCGATTAAATTTACGAACGAATCGGAATGCAATTTACCAATACCGGTATCTTTATCGGATTTAATTCGATTTGTGCCCGAAAAGATCCAAAATCTAGTGTCTTTATCAATATTTACAGCATTCGCGCCACCTCGGTTTTTAACGATGCTTGCCATCATTATGGAATTTATCGCGGAATTATTTACCGCAGCGAATTCAGCATCATTTGCGAACGCGCTATAATACTCTCGCGCTTGAGCATGGTTTGAGCCTAAAATTTGCGTATAAATTCCGCTGCTGCGATTGGCGACGAGTAGATCTGCGAACGCTCTTTGCGAAGAGCTTAGTGCAAAATCTTGCATACTCGTTCCACTTTGGATCGAAAGGCGTAAATTTGAGCCACTCGCCTCCTCTTTGCTCGTTTTGAAAAACGCATAGCTATCCTGAGTGCTTGCTAAATTTGCACCGCTAAATGTGCCCGTGGCGGTTAAAATTTTCTTAGAGCCGGGGTTGTCGACGAGGTTTTGAAGATCGCTAGTATTAACTTGCCCTGCTCTTAGTAATGAGCCTTGCTTAAAGCTCAAATTTAAATTATTCACGCCATCATTTACTACGAATGCGCCACCGCTATTGATTGTTGCTTTTACGGTGGTTGCATCGCTTGCCTTGCTCACGCTTCGCCAGCCGTTCCTTTCAGGTATCCTATATACTGCAGAGTGCAAGATTTCAAGTTCGCCGCCATTTTGTACATCGATATGTTTGCTTTTACCGATTGATTGATTGAGTGCCGAAATTTTACCACCATAGATAGTGGTAACCCCGGTGAAAGTGTTGTTGCCCGTAAGTGTTAAGGTACCGTTGCCTCTTTTGATGAGCGCACCCTCATAGCCCTGTGCGGCCCGCTCGGCTCTCGCCTTCTCTCTTGCGGTCTCAAAAGTAAGCTCAGCTTTTTCCTCTGGGCTTAAATTTTGTTTTGAAGCAAGGATGGCTTTTCTTGCTGCCCAAACGGCTGCTTCGTTTTGATCCTCGATTTTTCTAAATTTGATAGCTTTATCAGATATATCGTTGCTCCATATATCGTCTTGATCCATAGTAATGTCGAAATTTCCTAAAAAT
>NZ_CALIMW010000039.1 GCF_938045405.1 uncultured Campylobacter sp.
CGGCGGGGTGGATTATATGGCGAAAGTAAGATCAAATTTAGGAGAGTAAAAAATGAGAAATATCAAAGTGAATTTACCGATTTGCGGCGAAGAGATAGAGGTTTTTGCGCCGAGCGTCAAGGCGTTTAAGGCGGTTTCAAATGAAAAAAGCGAGATCGAGCAAAGCATTAAGCTATGCGCTACTTGCGCGAATAAAACGCCTTCGTGGATCGAGGAACTGGATATCGCAGATTTTAATGCCTTGCAACGGGCGGTGCAAAGTTTTTTGGACGTTTAGCAGCGCCTGACAATGAAAACATCGCGCTGCTAGGCTACGTGTTGCATTTTGGCCATCGCGAAATTTTGGATATGGATATGATTGATTTTAGTGAATTTGTCAGTATTTCGCTAAAGATCTTGCGAGCGCAAAGCGGCACGATGAAAAGCGTTTAATACCTTTTTAAACGCGCGATGGATAGGTCTTAAAAACACTATTACTCCGCCTGCGACGATAAACATAGTAATGAGCGGATTAGGCTCAAGACCTAAAACGAGGTTCATAAGCAGCACGGCTGCGGTAATGATACCGGTATAAAATGTTATTAGATCGCTTTCTTTCATAAGAAGCGATTGTATCATAAATTTTAAAATTTGCAGCAGGAAAGGAGGTAAAATGGATAATCAAACGACGCTCGGCATAAGTATAGGGCTGGTTTTGAAAGGACTTTCTAGCGTAAAATCTGCCGATAACGCAATAAAAGGGCTTGCGCGTAGTGCAAAAAACGCCGGCGTAAGCGTAAAAAGCATAAGCGAAAATTTGCGCGGACTAAAGGGCGTAAGCAAGGATATAGCTCGCTACAAACAAACAATTTCGGACGAAATAGGAAATCTTGCAGGCACTCTTGCAAAAACTGCAAGCCTTGCCGTGCCGATAAAATTTGCCATTGACGATGAAGCGGCCTTTGCCGACGTGAAAAAATATGTAGACGGCACCGACGAGGAGATGGCAAAACTCAAGGGCGAACTCAGAAATCTGAGCGCAAGCTTCGGCAAAAGCTTCAGCGACGTCGCCTCTATCGCCGCGGAGGGTGGCAAAGCAAATTTAAGCGGCGAGGAGCTTATAAAATACGTCAGACTTACCACCACCGCGATGAGCGCCTTTGCTATGAGCGCAAACGATGTCGGTAAAGCAACGAATAATATGTTCGTAGGCTTTGGCATCAAAAACACGCAAGGTATTGAGGAGCTTTTCGATACCATCAATCTACTCGATAATAAGGTAAAAAACGCTAATGCCGATCAAATTTTAGAGTCTACTTCTCTACTTGCCGCTACGGCAAGGATGATAGATTTAGACGGCAAGACTACGGCTGCATTTGCCTCTACTCTGCTTAGTACGGGCAAAGCTACGAGCGTAGTAGGCACTTCGCTGAACGATTTTTTTACGACATTAGCAAGCGCGGAAAAACAACCGAAGAAATTCCACGAAGCCCTAAAACAGATCGGGCTGGATGCCCAAACACTCAAAGAAAATTTGAACAAAGATTCTACCGCTGCGATGGTGGATTTCTTAGAGAGGATCAAGGCTGCGCCTAAAGATGCGCAAGCTGGAATTCTCTATGACCTCGTAGGCGGCAACTATAATGACGAGATAGCATCTCTAGTGCAGAACATAGACGAACTTAAAGCAAATATCGCTCTGGCGCGCAGCTCAGAAGCCAAAGGCTCTATGGAAAAAGAGTTGCAGGTTAAGCTCAATACTACCGCCTCGGCATTAGATAGATTGCATCAAAGCTGGATTAATTTAGCCTCACAAATCGGCGAAACTTTTTTACCCGTCGTAGATAGCGCAGCGAAATTATTTGCGGCTTTCGGAAACGCACTGCGAAAATTTAACGAAAAATTCCCTACGCTCGCCAAACTTCTGACTGGTGCGGTAGGCGGCTTCATAGCTCTTGGAGTAGCGATCAGCGGCGTTAAAATAGGCTTTGCAGGCCTTATGCTTGCTTTTGCGCCGTTTAGAACGGCTTATCATATCATTGCCCTGGTCGTTAAAGGGATGTGGGCGCTTACTGCCGCCACTCTTCGCACAAACATCGCACTTATAACGCAAAGAGCCGCTATGATCGCTCATGCTATCGCATCCAAAGCCGCAGCAGCAGCTATGGCCATATTGAGAGGCGCAAGCATCGCCGCGGCTGCGGGCTTTCGCATAATGAAGCTAGCTCTGATCACTACCGGCATCGGCGCCATAGTCGTGGGACTTGCTACGGCGGCGGTATGGCTGTATGAGAATTGGGATCGAGTAAAAGCCTTTTTTCAAAATTTTTGGCAAAAAATCAAGCCTGAATGGGAAAGCTTTAAGAGCTGGCTAGATAGCTGGATAGAGGCATTCAGTAGCGTATTTGATGAGACTGTAGCATGGTGGAAGGATCTATTTGCGGACTTTTTCGGCTGGATAGGCGAAAAAATAGATTGGGTACTTAGCAGCGTAAAAAGCGTAGGGGAATTTTTTGGCTTTGGAGATAATAGTGCGCCGGTTACGGCGCCCGCATATGCTAATGCCGATCGAAATTTCACGCCTGCGCCGAATCGCCCTATGGGCGAAGCGCTCAGCACTCTTAGTTCAAGTAGCGCCGGGGGCAGCAATACAAATATAACCTTTAACGGAGATTTTAAGATTGACGCACACGGTGGCAATATCGATACCGAAGCCTTTAAGCGGCAAATTTCAAAGGATGTGCAAGAGGCTATCAGACGAAATGAGCGAAACGCCAGAAATACGGACGTGAGAGGTTAAAAATGGTCTTAAATTTGGGCGGCTTTAAATTTGAGTGGAAACAGACGAGCGAAATATCAGTAGAAACGGAATTCGGCATGAACTCCACCGAGAGGATAAACAACCATCCCGCTCTGCTGAATGCTAACCTGGGCACGCAGAGCATTACCCTTAGCGGACAAACTCTGCCATTCGCCTGCGACGGACAAAGTGCGCTTAAGCCGCTTTATGCATTGGCCGAGTTGCGACAGAGCCTGCCGCTCGTTACGGGGCTTGGGAAATATCTAGGCAGATTTGCGATAGAGAAGATCAGCGAAAACAGATCCGTATTCGCTCCAAATGGAGCGTTTTTCACGCAGACGTTCAGCCTTACGCTTAGAAGGGATTACGATGCGGACGAACTTAATCAAAAAGAGAAGAGATGATTTATAAAGCAAAAGACGGTGAGCGATTGGATCAGATCGTTTATAGACATTACGGGCATTTAAGGTATTTTGAAAGCGTGCTGGAGCTCAATCCAAAGCTAGAGGTTGTTTTAAAGGTGGGCGATAGCGTAACCCTGCCGGAATTGAGTGAAGAAAAAATACCGCAAAAGCAGGCCACATTATGGTGAGAAAACCGATCTTTAAACTTGAAGCAAACGGCAAAGATATCACGCAAACCATAAAACAAAATTTGATTAGCCTAGGCTTTGACGATAAAGAGGGCTTTAAAAGCGACGAAATAAGCTTTAAAGTGCGCGGTCTCTTCGCAAAACCGACGTTCGGCGACAAGCTTGAGTTATATTTGGGTTGGGCGGGTGAAGGCGAGGAAGGTGCCGATAATATGTGGCTGTGCGGTAAATTCGCCGTGCAGACCTGCGAGCGAGATTACAAAGAGCAAAGCACCGAGGTGCGTGCGACCGCCGTAGATTTTGCCGGCGAGATCAAAACCAAAAAGCGCCGTAGCTGGGAAAATACCACGCTTTTTGCCATAGCCGGCAAGATCGCGGACGAAAATGCCCTGCGCCTCAAAACGAGCGGAGAGGATATGGCAATCAGATCGCGCCTACAAGACGGAGTGGGCGATTTAGAGTTTTTGTACTCGCTTAGTAAAGAACTAGGCTATCTAGCCGCCACCAAAAACGACACGCTGATCCTAGCGCCAAAAAGCGGAGATGATGAATCGGACGAAGCAGAGAAAGGAGCGATGGGCTGCCGCAGATCGAATTGAATTTAAGCGATCTTGCTTCCCTCAATATTACCGAAGCCAATCGCAACGCCTATAATGCAGTCGTATGCGAATGGCAAGACATCGCAAGCGGCAAGCGTAAGCAGATCAAGGTAGGCAAAGGCAAACAGACCTATAAGATGCAAATCCCAGAGCCGAAAAGTGATGCCGAGGCCTATAAGCTAGCGCAAAGCAAGCTAAATGAGTTAAAAAAGGGCGGTATTAACGGGCGTTGCTCGTGTATGGGCGCCAATATCGTCGCGGGCGCGCAAATTAAATTTAAAGGCGCCGCAGGGCTTGAGGATGTCAAATTTAGCGTGAAATCAGTTTCGCATACGCTAGAGCCCACAAACTATAGCATAGAGATAGAATTTGAAGGGTAAAGGAGCAAAAATGGTCTTAGAAATTATCAGGTTTAAAGAAGTGGACGATATGACGCTGGGGCGCTTCATATTGCGAGACGGCGAAAGAGAGGTGCTAAAGGGATATACCTGCGAGCCTGCGGGCCCCGATACCACGCAGAGCGGCATGGATAGACGCATACCGCAAGGAAGGTATCAAATAGCCTGGCACGATAGCCCGAAATTTAGAGTTCGCCTACCGCTACTTTGGAATGAGCTAGTGCCAAAAACTCGCTGCATATTGATCCATGCGGGCAACACCGGGCGCAATACCGAGGGTTGCGTGCTACTGGGCAACTCTTTGGGTGCGCACGGAGTGAAAGACTCTCGTGCGGCCTTGAGCGCACTGCTTGCCGCCGTAAAAGGGCAAGAATTTGCAGTGCAAATATCTAATTTCAGCTTTGACTTTCGCATACCGTCAATAAATATTTATGATTTATATCTTCAGAAATTTTAGAGAACGGAGTCGGATATTTTTTGATATAATTGTATAAAAATATCGGGAGTCTAAAATGTCGAATATTGAAGAAAAATATATAAAGGATATTGACATATCAAATCCTTTTTTTGATTCATTAAGGAGCGATTACGATGGATTTGACGCATGGATTGAGAGAAAGGCTTTATCTGGTGAAAAGGCTTATGTTCTATTTGACGATAATCGGATAGTGGCTTTTTTATACTTAAAGGTAGAAAATCCAGTAGATAACACAAATATAGATCCTAAGCTTGATACTGGCCATCCATGGCTAAAAATAGGAACTATGAAGATAGAAGCTCATGGAACTAAACTGGGCGAACGTCTCATAAAGAGAGTCTTCGATTTTGCGGTATCAAAAAATATTTACGATGTTTATGTTACCTCTTTTGCAAAACAAACCCCGTTAATAGCCTTATTAAAAAGGTACGGTTTTGTTGAATATGGCAAAAAAAATGAAGAAATTGTTCTGATTAAAAATATACCGACACGCAGGCAAGATATAAGAGGCGATATATTGCTAGACTATCCAGCAGTCATAACAACAAATGCAAATAAATATATTTTAGGTATTTGGCCAGAATATCATACTCGTATGTTTTCTGACTCTATACTTAAAACAGAAAATTATGATATATTAAGAGATATGTCCGAGTCAAATAGTATACACAAGGTATATATTACGAAAATCTATGGTGCTGAACAATTAAGAAGGGGCGATTGCCTCATCATATATAGAACCAAGGATGATAGTGCGTCAAACGCAAATTATTCGTCGGTGGCAACCTCATTATGCGTTGTAGAGGAATATCGTGATTTATCTAGTTTCGGCAATGTAAACGAATTTGTAGAGTATTGTAAACCGCATAATATATTTACAAATTCGGAGCTAGAACGGTTCTTTGAAAAAAAGACTTATCCAAAAGTAATAAAAATGACCTATAATGTCTCCTTTAAAAAACGCGTTATTTTAGGTGTTATTAGGGAGATTTTGGGGGGAGAACCATCATATTGGGGCTTTGTTCGATTGACGGATAGTGGTTTTTTAAATATATTAAGAGAGGGG
>NZ_CALIMW010000040.1 GCF_938045405.1 uncultured Campylobacter sp.
CGATAAAATTCTGCGAAATCACCGCTAAATTTTATCGCTAAATTACAAAGCCCAATCCTATTTTAAAGGCGACGGGCGTCCTTAAATTTTACGGCAAATTCCAAATAGATCGCGCCTGCAAAATCCGGCAATCCAAAATAAAATTCTAAAAATTTAACCAAATTTCGCTAAAATCGCCGCAAAATTTCAAGGAGAAAAGATGAAAAAATTAGCTCTTTTAATATCCTTTGCTGCGATGATGATTTTTACCGGCTGCGCGAGCACCACGCAAGGCGGCGCCGTAGGCATCGACCGCTCGCAATTCATCACCGTAAGCGAAGCTGAAATGGATCAAAGTGCCGCGCTTGCCTACAGGCAGATTACCGCCCAAGCAAACGCCAAACATGTCCTAAATACCGATAAAAAGCTAACTGATCGCGTTAGAGGCATCTCGAAGCGCCTAATCGCTCAAGTCGGCGCATTTCGCAAAGACGCACTGAAATGGAACTGGCAGGTAAACGTCATCAACGACCCTACAATCAATGCTTGGTGTATGCCTGGCGGTCGCATCGTCGTATATACGGGCATCATCGAAAAGCTTAAGCTTACCGATGCCGAGCTAGCTGCTATTTTGGGGCACGAGATGTCGCACGCACTGCGCGAACACAGCCGCGAGCGAGCCTCGACTGAACAGATGAAAGATGTCGGTATCGCTGTAGCAAGCTCCGCGGCAGGGCTTGGAGATCTAGGCTCAGCGGCTTTGAACATGGCGGCTCAATACACATTCACGCTGCCGTTTTCGCGCACGCATGAGACGGAGGCCGATCTGATGGGCGTTGAGCTGATGGCGCGCGCAGGATACGATCCAAGGGCGGCGATAAACGTCTGGGAGAAGATGAATAAGCTAAATGAGAGCCATCCACTTAAATTTATGTCCACGCACCCTTCAAACGACGATCGCATCGCCGATCTAAAAGAGGTGATGCCGAAAGTCTTGCCGCTTTACGAGGCCGCCACAAGAAATAGATAGTCTTGCGATTTAAAATTTCGCAAGAGTTTGCGCGCTGAGGTTTTTTAAGTAGCAGGTTTTATCGTCGCATTTAAATTTCTCAATGGGCTTGCGCGCAGCGCTAGGATTATCCGCCGCCGCGCATAAGCTCTATCGCGATAAAATCTCGCCGCAACAAAGGTCTGCCGCAGCGCGAAATTTTAAATTACCGCAAAATTCCATGAACACGCGCGATAAATATAATCCGCACCGAGACAAAATTTCATTTCAAAACGCAAGCGCTGGACGAAATTCCGTCGCATAGAAAGCCGAAATGTCTGTCGCTACAGAATTCTACGGCGCGAAATTTTACGATTTTAAGCACGACGAAATTTGGAGTAAAATTTTGCTCCTTCGGGCGCAGATAGAATTTCGCTATGGTCGTATGCAAACAAAATTTTGCAGCCGCAGTCAGGTATGAAAATAAAATTTATTCGGCTGGGCAGCAGATTTTAACGCCATTTGTACGACGGTAAGTTTCGCGCAGGCAGATGAAATTTTACGCGATAAAAGAAGTAAAATTTCAACTCCGTAAAATTCTACGCACGGGCGCGAGGCATTTTCCACGCCTTTTGGATTTTAAAGCGTTTTTAGATATAATCATAAATATTTATTTTTAAATTTCAAAGGATAAGAAATTTGGACACGGACAGTTCGGTTTTAATGTTAGTTTTAGCTTTTGTATTCATCTTTATGAATGCTTTTTTCGTTCTTTCGGAATTCTCAATCGTCAAAGTAAGAAAGTCTCGCCTCGAAGAGCTTATCAAGGATAAAATTCCAAACGCAAAGCTCGCTTTTAAAATTTCAAACTCCCTAGACACCTATCTCAGCGCCACTCAGCTAGGCATTACGATAAGCTCGCTCGCCCTCGGCTGGATCGGTGAGCCCGCGGTATCAAGACTGATCGAGCTGCCACTAAGATCCATCGGCATAGGCGGCGGAGCGGCGGCACATACGATCGCCTTCGTCATATCTTTTACGCTCGTTACGCTATTTCACGTCGTACTTGGCGAGCTGGTGCCAAAATCCATCGCTATTGCCAAAACCGAGAAGATCGTGCTTTTCATCTCTAGACCGCTTCATATTTTTTGGATTATGTTTTTTCCGATCATAAAGGCGTTTGACTTCATTGCTGCCGTCTCGCTTAAAATCATCGGCGTAAAGCCCGCTAAAGAGAGCGAGCTCGCGCTTTCTGACGAAGAGATCAAAATCATCGCGAGCGAGAGCCTAAAAGGTGGTGTGCTCGATAGCCTAGAGACCGAGATCATCAAAAACGCCGTCGATTTCAGCGACACGGTCGCCAAAGAGATAATGACGCCGAGGCGCGATCTAGTTTGCCTAAATAAGCAAAAAAGCTACGATGAAAACTACGCAACCGTATTGCAGTCGAAATTTACGCGCTTCCCATATATCGACGGCAGCAAGGACAATGTCCTAGGCCTCATCCACATCCGCGACATCATCCAGCAAAAGGGAGATAAAAGCTTCGATAAGATCGTGCGCAAGCTCATCATCGTGCCTGAAAACAGCCCGATCTCTAAAATTTTACCGATGATGAATAAGCAGCGCATTTTTGCCGCGCTCGTCATCGACGAATACGGCGGCACGGCGGGATTTTTGACGATGGAAGATATAATAGAAGAAATTTTTGGCGACATCAACGACGAGCACGACGCGAATGCACAAAATTTTAAATGTATCGACGAGAACACCTTTGAGTTTAGAGGCCGCTTCGAGATCGAAGGCGTCGAGGAGGTTATGGGCATTGACTTCGACGAAGAGACCGAGCAGCTAACGATCGGCGGCTACGTCTTTAATCTCTTCGGCAGCCTACCTGAAATCGGCGATAAAATAAGCGATG
>NZ_CALIMW010000041.1 GCF_938045405.1 uncultured Campylobacter sp.
GCCTCGACCGCAAGAGGCGCTTGAGCACGCACGATCTTAGTAAGCGCAATGACGCTCTCGCAAACCTGCGGGTTACGCTTATGCGGCATCGTAGAGCTACCCACTTTACCCATAAAAAACGGCTCTTCGACCTCGCAAATTTCGGTACGCTGAAGACTTAAAATTTCATGCGCGATACGTCCGATCGTGCCTGCGATGAGCGCCTGCAAAGCTACGAATTCCGCGATATGATCGCGGCTTGGATGCCAGGATATGATGGGTACGTTTAAGCCAAGATCTTCAAACATCAGCTTTTGCATCTCAAAACCCTTGCCTTCCTGGCTTGCTAGCGTGCCCACGGCGCCGCTAAGTTGCCCTACGAATAATCGCGGCTTAATCTCTTCCAAGCGTTGCAAGCTACGCTTGATCTCCTGCGCCCACATAGCGACTTTGAAACCAAACGTGATTGGCAGCGCGTGGATCACGTGCGTGCGACCCGCCATTACGGTATTTTTATATTTTTCTGCGATTTTTAGGCACTCGCGATATGTTTTATCTAGTAGCCTCGTAAGCAGCGCGTGCGCCTCGCGGATCTGCAAAATCATGCCGTTGTCCATTATGTCCTGGCTCGTAGCGCCCCAATGCACAAACTCGCCGCTATCGTCGTCAAAGACCTTTTTAAACTCCTTCAAAAGCGGCACGATGGTTATCGAGCTTTTGTAATTCTCGCCGATCGCATCCAAATTTAAAAGCTCCGCATGGGCAAATTTCGTGATCTGTTCCGCTCTACGCGGTTCAATTATACCGAGCTTTGCTTGTGCCCTAGCAAGTGCAGCCTCGGTATCAAGCCACTTTTGTACGCGATTTTCATCACTGAAAATTTTCTTCATCTCCTCGCTTGCAAAAAGCACCCCAAAGACCCTGCTATCGATTGAACTTGAAGCCATTTTTTACTCCTTAGCAAAAATTTAGCCAAATTATACTCGCGGCTGCGGTCAGAATTTGACCGAATAAAAAATAAGTAGTTTTCCTTAAATTCAGCATTTTTAATTAAAATGGCGCTAAATTTAACGGAGGCGGGTATGAAAAAATTTCTATTTTTGGCGCTATTTT
>NZ_CALIMW010000042.1 GCF_938045405.1 uncultured Campylobacter sp.
GTTTGCGATACCCTCAAGCGCGCGGGCTTTGAGAAGCTGGGTCCGCTGCTTTGCGAGGGTGTTTGCGACTACGAAGCTGATGTCCGTGCGAAGCCCAAGAGCTCTTTTTTGCGCCTCGCTCAGGTCTTTTCGAGCGTAAAATTTGCCTAGCGTCCTGCTTATTTTGCCGCGCTCGTTTTGCATATACTCGTCGTAGTAGTGTCCGATGTAATCGGTGAGCTTGTTCTCCTGCTTGAGGGCGCCCGCTTTGATGAGCTCGTTTGCGTTATGATCGATCGTATCGCGCAATTTTTGATAGGTCGCTTGCAGCTCCTGCGGCAGATCGGCCTTTGCAATCTTGCCGTCGAGCGCATTAAACAGCTGCTCGCTCTGCGCAGTATTAAATTTATCGAGATACCTCGCCGCGGTGCGAGCCTGCGCATTAATAGCCGCGCTCTCGCGATAAAAACTCTCGATCGCGCCGTCTATCTGCCGCTTTGCCGCGTTTCGCAGATCAAGGACGCTCATCCCCTTTTTCACCCAAGCGGGGGTATTTTCGCCCTCAAAGATGCGATCTACCGCGTTTTCATACTTGTTAATCCCCTTGCGCCAAAGGGTATCGACAAACTGCGCCCACTTGCCGTCCGCGCCGCCGTATGGACCCAAAAGCGCATCCGTTTTGCCTAGCAGATCGTTCATCGTAGGCATATCGGGGTTGAAAGGATCGGCTTGTCGCGCCGCGCGGTCGTATTCGGCTTGTAATTTCTCCTGCTTTGCTTTGCTTTCTTGAGCGATTTTGGCTTTGAAAGCCCTCTTGTCGGCTCTTTTTAAAATTTCCTCCGCCTTGATCGGGTCTTTCTCATTCAAAAATTTCGCTTTGGTCTCAAAGCTATAATTTTTCAGCGCCTCATCACTGCCGAAAAGGCGATCGAACATCGTCTCGTTTGCGCGAATGCTCTCGTCGATATGAGCCTTAGAATACGCATTGATGCGCGCCCTGCCGCCCTCGTCCATATCGATGAATATCATCTGCTCGTCGCCGTTTTTGCCACGCTTTTTGAATGTGAAGCCGTCGCGGCTGATGTGGGTTAGCTTGGCGCCTGCGATGTCCTTTTTGAGCCGCGCGAGTTGGCTTTCGGAGAGGTTCGTCTGCACCCCTTGCGAGAGCGCGTCGAAATTGCCCGTCCTTACGGCATCCAGCACCTCGCCCGCGGTGTCGTGATCTTTGTAGCTGTCCTTGTAAATTTGCTCTACGCTCTGCTCTAGCTCCTGCTCGATGTTTGGGCGGCGCTTTTTGATCTCGCCCCCTATATTTTCGATCTCGCTTGCTCTGAATTTTAGCGGCTCCTCGTTTGCGTTCACGCCGCCGTCTCTCAAAACGATCGTATCGTCCGGGCTAACGTCAAAGGTGCTGAGCGGGTCTTTCTGCGCTCTTGCGGCATCGTCCAAGCCTAGGCGCGTCTGCACATTTCGTGCCTCCGCTTCGCCGTGCAGCTTCGCGTAGTTTGCATCGCCGCCAGCACCGCCCGTTGCAAAGCCCTCTTTGCTCTGCACCCAGTGTTGGATCTCGTGCATCAGCGTGGATCTGTCTTTTAAATTTTTAAGGGCGATCGTGTTACTCTGAGGATCGAAATAGCCTAAATTATTGCCATTTTTTGAATTTTGTGATATAATCTCTTCACCGTTCAAAGAGTGTTCTAAGGATTTTATATCACCAGAGCTTTGGGCGGTATATCTTACTTTCCCTTCTCTTATTAATAATTCAAATTTACGTCCCGCCATAGGATAGTTTGATGTTACATCTATAGCTCCGTTGCGCTCTTTTGTTACTGAGGCAAATTTAACAACTCCTTTTTCATCCTTAAAAGCCTTGAAAAAGAAAGTCGTGTCTTCGAAATCTACTATAAAAGAGGGTTTTTCTAGGGTAGGCTTTATCAATCCAAGATACTTTTCCCTCCCCTTAATTTGCAGCTTTTTAAATTGAAACGAGCCGATATTAACCTCTCCTATTGGAGTTTGAGCTTTACCTTGCGGAAAATCGGCTTTAAAATTTTCAAAAGTATATTCTTTTTTGACGAAAGGAGCCGCCTCTTTGGCGACGACGGATCGGTTGATCTGCCCGTCCTTTAGTAGGTATTTTTTCTTTAACTCCTCTGCAAGCATCGCACCGGATGGAGCGTCGCTTTGCATCTTTACGACCTTTACGCCCCTAAGCTCGGGATAAGCCTTAAACAGCTCGTCGTGCTTTAGCAGATCACCTAGCTTGCCGCC
>NZ_CALIMW010000043.1 GCF_938045405.1 uncultured Campylobacter sp.
AAAATGCGCTTTGCTTCGGCGAAAATTTAAAGCTCGCTTTGACGATCAAATTTAAAAGTTCGCTCTTTAGAGCTTGATTGCGTGCCGCGAAATTTTAAAATTTATCGTGCGAGCTCCATTCACCGTGTAAATTTAGATACTGCCTTTGCCGCTTAAATTTTATTAAATCCAAATCCTCACATTCAGTTTTAAAATTTTAACGATACTCAAAAAGCTTAGAATTTCACTCTTTATCTCGCTTGCGGGGTCGCGGCGCAGCACGCTTTCATAGACGCTGGGCTCGAAATTATCCCGCTTAGTGTGCACGAAAATATGAATCCGCCGCTCTCTGATGCTCGCCCAGATCTGCGCCCCGAGCGCATCGCCCACCGCCAAAAATCGCTCCATAAATGCAGGGGTTAGCACGTACATCGCGTTTTGCGGCTCGTCGCTAAGCACCTTGTAGCGCGCGGCAAACTCCACGTTATCCATCGCAACGGGCTTTAGACCTACGTGCTGTTTGTTTTGTATCTCGCGCGGATAGATGAAAACGGGCGCGATGATGCGTTTGTTAAATTCCGCTACGAAAAACGCCCCCACGAGCTCGTGCTGTAAATTTTGATGGAAAAAACTCACATCGCTAAACTCGAAGCTCACCCCCTGCCACGCGCCGCCCACGCGGTCGTTGCCGCGCAGATTTTCGATGAACTCGAACAGATCGCTCTGCACCACGCGCCAAAACGGCACGCTGCCGTAGGAGACGTATTCGTAGCCGAGCTCGCGCACGAAAGGCGCCAGATAGTGCTGCTTGTAGCTTTGGCGGTACCGCCCGGTGAAGATCTCTTGCATGCTTTTTACGCCGAGCGCGTAAAGCCGCGCCGCTAGCCACGCCCCAAGCGCAAGCGCAGCCAAACATATCAACGCCTGCGGCAAGGCCGCAGAGTATTTAAAGATCAAAAACGAGATCGCGACCGCGCCGAACTTTAAGATATTTTCCGTGCCGATGAGATCCTTTTGCCAACCGTTTAAGTGCACCTCGCGCAGGCTCACGGCGAGCGAGGCGATCGCCAGCAGCATAAGCATCGTCGCGCTAGAGCTCTGCACGCCTTGCCTGCGCACGAAATACGCGATGACGCCGAATACCGTAAACAGCGCCACCGTGCTTACGACGACGAGCAGCTTTAGCTGCTCCACGTGCTTTTTCGCGTCCAGTCGCAGGCGCTCCAAATCATAAATAGTCAAAATTTCGCCCTTCTTTAAATTTGCCCGCAATTTTAGCGAAATTCTAGGAATTTTGGAATTTCAAAGCTCGCTCGTCCGCACATAAGGTGAATTTTTTATGAATTTCGCACAGCCCCCTAAATTTAAGGATAAATTCAAAACTCTAAGCTTAAAATTTGACCGTAGCGGGGGCGGTGCGCGGAAGTGAATTTCGCATAAAAGCGGCGCCAAATTTCGGCGCGCGGAAGCAAAATTTCAAGGCATAAATTTGCTACGTAGAATTTTAAGAGCTCGATGCAAAGCGTTATTGGTGCGAGACTTGAGATCGGTATAAATTTGCTACGTAGAATTTAAAAGCGGGATTTTCTAGCTAAATTTTTAAAAGCAAATTTCAGCAAAATTTCACGACGCGGAATTTCAAATTAAAATTTTGCAAATTAAAATTCCGCAAAGTAAAATTTTAAAGCAAAATTCTGCGAGCAAACCCCGCAAATCAAACCATGGAGCAAAAATG
>NZ_CALIMW010000044.1 GCF_938045405.1 uncultured Campylobacter sp.
AGCGGAGTTTTACGAGGGCTCTTGCGGGACGCACGCTGCAAGTAAGCGATAAAACATACAAAAGCCAGGTCGCTTCGGGTGTAAAATTTAGCGAACTGCCGCACCGAAAAAGTATGGAATTTAAAATTCCATATTCGCAAGAGATCAAAAATATATTTTATCCAGACAGCAGGATTTTTATCTTTAAATCAGATAAATTTTACCTCGCCGTCTGCGCTACGCCGCTCGGGCAAAGGGGTCACGGCGGGCATACGCACAACGACAAACTGAGCTACGAGTTGTGGATAGATGGTCGTGACATAGCGAGGGATCCCGGTACCTATCTTTATACTCCGATCCCCGGCAGGAGGAATGAATTTAGAAGTGTCAAGGCACACAACGTGCCGATTATAGGCGATTTGGAACAAAATAGTTGGGGTGAGGGGGCGATAGGACTATTTGGAATGTTTGCGGAGTGTAGATGCGAAGTGGCGGATTTCGGAGAAAATTTTATAAGCCTAGCCGCAGAATACAAGGGCGTAAAAATTATTAGAAAATTTGAGATAAAAGAGGGCGGGCTGGAGGTTATTGATATGGCAAACAGGGAATTTTATTATAGTAAATTTGAGTTTTATTCAAATGGGTATGGAAGGTTGATGAAAAATGTCTAAAAAAGTTTTAATGGCTGTTGCGAATTACTATACTTCGCCGTTTCAGGTCGGCAGTCATCATTATGCTAGAGCGTTTAAAAAGCTAGGATATGAGGTTCTTTTTATCTCAAATCCTATCTCGCCGATACATAAAATTTTTGCAAATAGTAGCGAATTAAAAGAGCGGGAAAGGATTTATAACAAAGGAGGCGAAAGTGCGGGGGGCATTTTTTATTATGTTCCACATTCTCTTTTTACACCTCAAAATAGACCATTTTTATCGTCAAATTTTGTTTTAAATAATTGGCAAAATTTTACGTATCCAAATTTATTAAATTTTATAAAGAAGCGGGGTTTTGGCGAAGTTGATATATTGTGGTTCGATAGCCCATTGTTTGGTTTTTTGCTAGATACCATAACTTATAAAAAATCGATTTTAAGGATAGCTGATTACTCAAAAGGCTTCGGCGCGGTTTCGGACACACAGTTTGACGCCGAGATAAAGATCGCGAATAAGGTAAATGCAGTCATTTATACGGCGAAAAATTTAAAAGAAAAATACGATCAAATAAAAGATAAATCTAAAATGCACTATCTGCCGAATGGTATCGATTTGGATTTTTTTAGGACCGCCGATAGGTCTTTGCCGCAGGAGCTTGAAGATATCTCTGAGCCTAGGGTAATTTACGTAGGGGCAATACACGATTGGTTTGATGTGGATTTAGTGTATTATTGCGCTAAAAATTTGCCAAATTATAGTTTTATTATAATAGGTCCGGAGCAAAAAGATCTATCCTTGCTTAGGAAGCTAAAAAACGTGCATATTTTGGGAGCTATATCGTATAATAAAATTCCTGCGTTTTTATATAATTCGCAGGTGGGTATAATTCCTTTTAATGTTAAGGATTATCCTGATTTAGTAAATAGTATAAATCCGCTAAAGATGTATGAGTATCTAGCTTGCGGATTAAAGGTTGTTAGCGTGGAGTGGG
>NZ_CALIMW010000045.1 GCF_938045405.1 uncultured Campylobacter sp.
TATAACTGCGATTCTAGCGGCAAATTTTATCGCCCCAAACCAAAATTTTAAAGGAAAAATATGAAAAACTTAATCATCCTAGCTCATCCGGACATTAAAAATTCGATCATAAACAAGCGGTTTTTGAAAGAGGCTGCCGCGCAAAGCTTCACCGTGCGCGACCTGGCGCGCGAGTATCCTAACGGCGAGATAGACGGCGAGCGCGAGCGCGCGATAATCAAAGCTCACGACGCCTTGGTGTTGCAATTTCCGCTGCATAATTTCTCCTCGCCCGCGATTTTAAAAAGCTGGATTGATGCGACGATGACGTATGGATTTGCTTATGGGCGCACAAGCGAGGGCATGCGCGGGCGCGCCGTGGCGCTGGCGGTGAGCGCGGGCATCAAGCGCGCCGACTACGCGCCTAGCAGGCGGTACCATTTCACGATGGAGCAGATTTTAGCGCCGTTTGAGCCGGCATTCCGCTACTATTTTCATGCAGACTGGCGCGGATTTTTCGCGTTTTACGGCGCCGAGGAGACGCCCGGCGTGGATTACGAAAGTAGCGTCACGCAGATAGAAAAAGGCGCGGCGGAGTACGCGGAATTTTTAAGAAATTTAGGCGCAAAGAGCGCGGGTAAAAAATTTTAAGTTAAAACCAAGCTGGGTTTTGGGGCTAAATTTTAAATTTAGGCTTTTTTGGGGTACACATTGCGCCTTTAGAATAAAGAAGGCTGCGATGAAATTTTAAACGGAGTGCTTAAATTTAGCCCGTGCGGTTTATAGATAATTCAGCGCAAGCCGCGCATTACGGCAAAATTTTAATTTAAAGAAATTCCGTGCCATTTTTAAGACCCGTTTACGACGCTGTGTCGCCCCGAAAAATAGATCTCACTTGCGCTAAAAACGTCCGCTCTGCCTGCCGCGAGAATAAAATTCTACCGGTCGATACGGCGTGTCTGCTAGCCATCTAAATCGTCGAAATATAAAATTTGCCGCAGCCTAACGCGGCAAGCTGTAAAAATGCGCGGTCGCACCATACGCAAAGAGCATTAAAGACGTGACAATAAGCGGGCCGTAAAGCACGGGGCGCGGCAAAATTTTACAACGCGCCTTTTTGAGCTCGTCAAGCCGCTTGCTCAGCAGAGTAAAGCAAAATTTCATAGCCGCGCGGAATTCCGCTTAGTAAAGCAAAACTCCGCCTTACTAAACAAAATTCCGTCCGCTAAATAAAATTCCGCCGAGCAGAGTAAAATTTCGCGGCGGAATAAACGAGCTAAATTTAAAATCAAATCTGCGCGCGGAGTAGAAAGCGCCCGAGCTAGGCTCGCGCCGCCGCCAGCGTTATGATCTGTTTAACGACTTCGCTCGCCGCTCTTAAAGAGCCTACGGGCAGGTATTCGTAGATCGAGTGGAAATTATG
>NZ_CALIMW010000046.1 GCF_938045405.1 uncultured Campylobacter sp.
ATCGGCAGGATCATAGTTAAAAACTCCTTTGAAAGTTTTTAACTTATCTTGAGCCAAAAATAATTGATGCGCAAGCAAAATCAAAAAGCTATATGGATAAAAAAATGAGCGCTAGGATAGGTTTAATACTTTTGGGCGCATTTTTTGTATTTGAAAGCATTCTTGGCTGCTTTAGCGGAAAGATGTATTTTAAATACGGGGGCTGGAGCGCAGTTGAGCCGGTCTATATTATCAAGATTTTTATCATCGGCGTATTGTTTGCTTCTGCAGGAATTTTCATAAACAAAAAAATAGGTAGAGTGATTAATGCCTTGATAGGCTTAAACCTTTTAATAATATCTATAGAAATTTTTACAACGCAAGATCCCGCAGGAATACAAAGCAAAATCGGATATCCTTTTCTTATCTCGGGATTTTCGGTTTTACTTATTAGTATCTCGTTTTTTTACCTCGCCCTCCATCCTAAAAAGAGCATAAAAAGATATCCACAATATATGTGGTGCAAGGACTGCTTTAAATTTTACCCGTACGAGGACGTCAAGGATACGGATCAAATTTGCTCATACTGCGGCAAAAAGCTAACGGAGTATAAAAATGACGGCGTGTATCGACAAGGGAACGCCTCTGAGCAAAGCACTAAAACTCCGAAGATCAAAAAGCGTAAATTTAAAAAGCGATGAAATTTTATAAGATAGCTTTCTTGCTTTATCCTTACGCGCTTATCAGCCTCCGCTCTATTTCCCGATACTCCGCCGCTTCTTAAAATTTCAGACGTAAGCGCTAGATATACGCGCATTCAATTGCCGCACGAATTTCTAAAACTCTGCGTGAAATTTTAAAATTTCAAACTGTTTGCGTATTGCGAAATTTCAAATTTCGCGGATTAAACTCCGCGCTAAGATTATCGTCTAAAGCAAACAGGCTCCAAGCGCGCGGTAAACGAACTTCTAAATTTCGCCGTGCGCTCGCTTTAATGCAAGCAGTCGCTTCGCGCGAGCGGGCACTTTGCGCGAAGCTTTAGACTACGCAGGCAGCAGCGCGAAGCAACCGAAAGTAGCTATACGGCGAAATTTACGCCAAAACCTCGCCGCGAGCTTTATTTCAGCACCTTGCCTAAAATCCCGGCACCTTTGCCGACTGCGCTGCCGCGAAGCGCGCTTTCTTTTTCCCTCATCACCGCAAATAGCCCGTCCAGCGTCTTTTGCGTGATGTAATCGTTCAGATCCTCGCCCTGCTTAGGCAGATACTCGCTCGCGCCCAGCCCGCGCGCGATATTTTGTACCGCTTCGTTACCCGCGATCTTGTTTTGCGCGAAGGAATTTAGCCCGTTATACGCCGTCGCGAAGCTGTTTTTGCTCATCATATCGCTTACGATCGGTCTAAAAACCGCCCGCAGCTTCGCGCCAGATTTGCTCTGCAAATACTCGCTAAGCGCCGTGTCGCCGCCGCCGATGAGCTTTTTAACGTCGGCATCGTTCATAGATTTCAGATCTTGCAAAAATATCTTGCTCGCACCGCTAACCGCCTTGGTAGCGGCATCGTTCATACTCACGACGAGCTCACGTTCCCATTTATCGCCGCCCACCTTTCTCGCAAGCTTCGCAGCAGCTTTCAGCGAAGGAGGAAGCTCGATCTTGGCGGTCTTGCTGTGGATGTAGCCCCTAGCGAGCTCGGCTACGGCGCGATTCGTAGCCGAGGCAAGCAGGTCTTTGTAGTTTCCGCTCTGAGTCGCACCGAGCACGTCCGCGCCCTGCTTTAGGATATCCGTTACGTCCGCATGCGCGAGCGACAGCGACGCGGCGGCGAGTAAAACCATAAATTTTTTCATATTGCAACCTTTGGATAAAATTTGCGCCATTATGCCAAAATGCGGTAAACGCTCAGCCCGTGTTCGGTTTAAATTTACGCGCTGCGCGGGCGAGCTGAGATAAAATTTTAAGCTAAATTTGAAAGCGGCTTCGAGTTAAATTTTAAACGTCAAATTTCAAAGCTAAATTTAACGGGCAAAATTTACCTCCTCAAATTTAAAGATGAAATTTGAGAGGCGGCGGACTTTGCGCACTTGCGATTAAATTTAAAATCGGCTCTGGGGTGACTTAAATTTTAAAACCGCGCCGCCTAAGCGCCGTTTAAAATTTACGCAGCGCGCAAGATACCAACGCAAGCTGCGCAGAGCGAATTATGTCGAGAAGCGCACATACCCTCAGCGCAAACGATTGAAATTTTATCAAAGCAGCCAAAAAGTCCGCCGTAAATTTAAAGAGTTTAAATTTAAAAGCGAGCTGCGGCTTTCGGCACGATAAGCAGGCCTAAACCAGCCCTTGATCCAGCATTGCGTCGGCTACGCGGCGAAAACCCGCGATGTTTGAACCTAGCATGAGATTACCCTCCGCGCCGAATTCCTTCGAGGTTTCATAGCTGGTGCGAAATATGTGGCGCATGATCTCGCGCAGCTTACTATCGACCTCCT
>NZ_CALIMW010000047.1 GCF_938045405.1 uncultured Campylobacter sp.
AATTTTAAAATTTTACTAAATTTTGAAATTTTATTCGCGCCACGTAAGGCGGAAGGTCGTTATCTCGCCCGGCACGCTTTCGTAGCCGACGTCGATTTTGTATTTTTTACAGATCGCCCTTACGATGCTAAGCCCGATGCCGAAGCCGCCCTCGCTTGAGTTAAAGCGCGCGAAACGCTTAAAAATTTCGTCGCCCGCTTTTTTGTCGATCCCCTCGCCGCTGTTTGAGATCTCAAAATGTCCCGCACTGAGCTTTATGCGCACGAGCCCGCCTGCGTCGGCGTATTTTACGGCATTGCTGAAAAGATTATCGATGAGGCGCGAAATTTCATAGCCGTTGGCTACTATCGTCGCCTCGCCTAGGCTCGATTCTAAGCGAAGTTTGCGCTTTTGTATAAAAGGCGCGAAATACTCGCTTCTAGAGGCGATCAGCTTTTTTAGGTCCAAAAGCTCGCGTGGCGCCTCCTTTTTCAGCCCGAACGTCAAAAAGACGAGGTCCTCGTAGATCCGAGAGAGAGTCTTGGCGGCCAGATCGATATTTTTGATCCGCTTGGCATTGTATTCGCTAAGCTCCTCCTTGCGCGTCGTCTCGACGCTCATAGAGATGATGCTAAGAGGCGTGTTGATCTCGTGCGTGCTGTCTTTGATGAAGCGATTAAGCGTGTCGATCTTGTCGTAAAGCGGCTCGGTGCCGAGCTTGACCAAATAAAATGCGATGCCCGTGATCACGCTCAAAAGCAGCGCCAAAAGCGCGATCATCTTGGCGCGCAGCATCATGATCTGCCCCTGCACTTCGCTGCCTAAAAGGATTATTTTGGCCTTGGAAAAGGCGTTTCGCTCCTCCATGTTTTGGAGATTTTCATAGATCGCGATCTTGCCGTCTAGGACGAACTCGCCCTGTAAATTTGATGGATTTAGCGCGGATAGCTCGCCGTCGCATCCGTAAATTTGCTTACCGTCTTGTGAGATGATGCACGCGCGCACGCCCTTTTCGCGCTCAAAGTTATCGAGGCTATCAAGCCCGTCCATGCTCGCTTTCATATACATCATCATCTTGATCTCTTTTAAATCTTTGATCTTCGGATCAAGCAGGCTTTGCTTTTTCATCTCGTAGTGGTTATTAAAAAAATAGCCCAAAAATAGCGCGCTCGTGATGAGATAAAGAGATAAAATTTTTAAAACCAGAGCGTTTTTTTCAGACATACAAGTAGCCTGCGTTTCTGCGATTGACGATGCGCGATTCGCCTAGGACGCGGCGTAGATTTTTGATGTAAGTTCGCAGCGCCTCTTCGCTC
>NZ_CALIMW010000048.1 GCF_938045405.1 uncultured Campylobacter sp.
AGCAGGCAAAGGCTCACGCCGCGCTAAATTTTAAATCCTGCACAAGCGCTACTTGCAGTCGCTAGGCTTAAATTCTACCCTTATAAATTCTTCGCCACTTTTTATCTTATAGCTCCATATCGCGCTGTTTATTAGCGGATGCATTACCTTCATCTGGTTGCAAAAAATTTGCTTATTTTGGCTATCTATGACATTTTGTATCACGGTTTTTTGATCATTTCCGACACTGTCAAATTTCATCCCCATGCCGTCATTTAGCTCGTAGTTGTAGATGAAGCTGCCGTCTTTGCACTCGGCGCCCGTTAAAGTGGTAATCTCGTCGACTCGCATCGGCGCACTCTTATTGATACCTTCCACAGCCGCTTTGAGCTGGACATTATCGCAGCTTGGTGCCGCAAAAAGCGCCGCGAAAGCAAACGGAAGCAATAAAAACTTTTTCATAATTCTCTCCTTAAAAAATTTAGTAATGATATAAAAATTAATATTAATCGGTGCTTTAAATTTAGATCGAATTTTTGGTGCTGCGAATATGGAATTTATGCAAGCGTAGCAGCGAACGTGAAAAGTTTATTTGCGGAGCTTAGCCCTAAAAAACGTAATTAGGCAGTATGTCAAAGTGCGGAATTTATTGGCTCGCCGCACTTAAATACAAACTGCTGAGTTAAATTTCATAGTGCATTTTACGGAATTTACCCAGCTTGCGGGATTAAATTTGATGCCTGGAGCGCTGGCAAACTCGATATCAAAATCCAATGCCCCAAATGAGTAAATACCGCAAGAAAGCGCGTCTATGGGAGCTTTAAAGCCATGCTAATTATATCGCAGAGCTTTAGGCGCAACGATCCGCAAGTGCGTGTCGTAAGATCGCCGCGACAAATTTTACCACAAGATGGCGGGCAAAAATAATCGACCAGATGCCGCTTACCACGCACAAAGGCGCAAGCGCGATTAGTTATCGTTGATTACGTCCAAAATCTCTCTAGCGTGTACGGCGTAATCATTCGCCATAGATTTTTGAAAGATCCCGCCGATCTGCGCATACGAGCCCTGACCGCCGCCGAAGAATTCCTCCTCGCCGAAGTTGCGCTCGTTTACGGCGATATTTTGGTTGTAGATCGGCTTTCCGTTTTTAAACATTTTTAGACGTAGATTGTAGCGCACGTAGGGCTTTGCCGAAACATCGATGCCGTCGGAGCTGTAAAAGCCAAAGCCGAATGAGCTAAGCTCAGGCGCGATAACGAGCCCTTTACCTTGCAGCGCTTTTTCGTCGTCGGTGACGCTTACGCGCCTTAGGTAGGTGCCGAAGAAGCGCTTCGCCTCGCCTGCGACGAACTCGCCGACGTCGATTTTAAGCTCATCATCTCTGCCTAGCTTCGAGCTTGCGACGTAGCTTTTTGTCCCCATTAGCTCGCCAGGGATGTAAATGAGCGCACTTTGCATGGCGTTGGTCGCGCTTATAGTGTCGTCAAACGGCGCCACATCGGCGTTTTGATTAAACTGCGCTTCATATGCGCAACCGCTAAAAAGCGCGCAAACTATTGCGGCTAGAAAGAAATTTTTCATTGTTTGCTCCGTGTAAAAATTTTTGTAATTCTACCCCGCGGGTCTAAATTTTACGCTGAAACGGGCGGAATCGCTCTTTAATCCAAGCTAAAAAA
>NZ_CALIMW010000049.1 GCF_938045405.1 uncultured Campylobacter sp.
ACGCAGATATGGTTTTTAATACGCGGCTTTAAAATTCCCTTCTCTTCGACCAGTACGCCGAACTCGTCGTAAAATTTCAAAGCCTCGCGCAAGCCTCCTTGCCACATTACGCGGGTAGCGACCTTAGCCATCGGAATTCCGCTCGCCTTGCTGACAAACGGCACGGTGCGGCTCGCACGCGGATTTACCTCGATGATGTAAAGCTCGTTTTCAAAAATCGCGAATTGAATGTTCATAAGCCCCACGACGCCGAGATTTAGCGCGATCTCTTTGGTTTGGCGACTTACCAGATCAATCATCTCCGCACTTAGACTAAGCGGCGGCAAAATACTCGCGCTATCGCCGCTGTGAATGCCCGCCTCCTCGATATGCTCCATTATCGCGCCGATATACACGTCGCGCCCGTCGCAGATCGCATCGACGTCAAGCTCGGTCGCGTCAAGTAAAAATTTATCTATAAGCACCGGCGAGTGATCGCTCACGCGCACCGCCTCGCTCATATACTGCCTAAGCTCGGCTTCGCTATGCACGCGCCGCATCGCGCGACCCCCGAGCACATAACTAGGGCGCACGAGCACCGGATAGCCGATAGCAGCAGCCTTTTCGATTGCTTCGGCTTCGCTTATGGCGGTATCGTTTTTGGGTTGTTTGACGCCGATACTTGCGATGAACTCGCTAAATTTCTTGCGATCCTCCGCTACGTCTATAGTGCGCGCGCTCGTGCCGATGATCTTGGCTCCCACGGTGCTTAGGCGCTTGGCGAGCTTTAGTGGCGTTTGGCCGCCGAAATGCACGATCACGCCGTCCGGGCTTTCAGCCTCGATGACCGCTCTAACGTGCTCGAAATCGATCGGCTCGAAGTATAAAATATCGCTCGTGTCGTAGTCGGTGCTGACGGTTTCTGGGTTGCAGTTATACATTATCGTGGTGATCCCCATATCGCGCAGAGCGTAGCTGGCGTGCACGCAGCAGTAGTCAAACTCGATGCCCTGTCCGATGCGGTTCGGGCCTCCGCCGATGATGAGGACTTTTTTATTATCTTTTGAAATTTTACGACTTGCGATGGCGGGCGTTATGTTGGTACTGGAGTACAGATACGGGGTAAGCGCCGCAAACTCGCCCGCACAGGTATCTACTTCGTTGTATTCAAGGTCGATGCCCTGTCTGGCGCAGGCAAAATGGATATCGTTTTGCGTAAGACCCAGATTGTCCTTTTTGTTGATCAAATTTGCGATCATCTTATCGCTAAAGCCCCAGCTCTTGGCCTGTCTTAGAAGCGCCGCGTCGTTGATGATCTCCATATCGATGCGCTCTTCAAATTTTACGATCTGCTCGATCTGGCTCAAAAACCAGCGATCGATCTTGCTAAGCTCGTAAATTTGATCCACGCTCATGCCCGCTCTAAAGCCCTGAGCGATGTATAAAATTCTATCTTGCTGCGCGTTGCGAAGCCCGAAGATGAGATCCTTCTCGCTCAAATTTAGCTCCACGAAGCCGAAGTAGCCCTTCTCCAGCGAGCACAGCGCCTTTTGAATGCTCTCTTTAAAGCTGCGCCCGATCGCCATCACCTCGCCGATACTCTTCATCGCGGTGCCTAGATAGGGGTTTGCGCCCGGGAATTTTTCAAACGCAAAGCGCGGAATTTTAGTCACGATATAATCGATCACCGGCTCAAAGCTCGCAGGCGTGCCGGTGATATCGTTTTTGATCTCATCCAGGCTAAAGCCCACCGCCAGCATCGTAGCGACCTTAGCGATCGGATAGCCCGTAGCTTTGGACGCGAGAGCCGAGCTGCGGCTTACGCGCGGGTTCATCTCGATGACGATCATCCGCCCCGTTTGCGGATTTATCGCAAACTGCACGTTACTGCCGCCCGTATCCACGCCGATCTCGCGTAAAATTTTAAAGCTTGCGTCGCGCATCGCTTGGTATTCTTTATCAGTAAGCGTAAGAGCGGGCGCGACCGTGATGGAATCTCCCGTATGCACCCCCATCGGGTCGAAATTTTCGATCGAGCAGACGATGATGCAGTTGTCCTTATGATCGCGGATCACCTCCATTTCGAACTCTTTCCATCCAAGCAGACTCTCTTCGATCAAAATTTCATTTATCGGGCTTACATCTAGCCCATTTTGCGCGACCTCTTTAAACTCGTCGATATTATACGCCACGCCGCTGCCTGCGCCGCCTAGGGTATAGCTAGCGCGGATAATGAGCGGAAAGCCGATCTCATTAGCAGCAGCCATCGCCTCTTCGATGTTGTAAGCGTATTTGGATTTGGGCAGATCCATTCCGATCTTAATCATCGCTTCTTTAAATTTTACCCTATCCTCGCCCTTTTTTATCGCTTCAGGCTTGGCGCCTAGAAATTTCACCCCCCCTAGCTCGCCGCTTTCGTAAGCCTCCATCGCGACGTTTAGCGCGACCTGTCCGCCCATCGTAGGCAGGATCGCATCGACGCCCTCGCGCTTTATGATACGCAAAATGCTCTCTTTGGTGATCGGCTCGATATAGGTAGCGTCGGCAAAATCGGGATCGGTCATAATGGTAGCGGGGTTAGAGTTTATTAGCACTACGCGGTATCCGAGGCTCTTTAGCGTCTTGGCCGCCTGCGTGCCGCTGTAATCAAACTCGCACGCCTGACCGATTACGATCGGACCGCTGCCGATCAGTAAAATCGTCTTAATATCATCTCTTTTGGGCATCAATTTTCCTTTGTAACGACATACAAAAACGCCGGCATCTCGGAGCTCACGTAGGGCTCTACGACGGCGCTTTTGTATAGCTTCCCGCTTTGAATCTCTTTAACTTTCCCTACCGGCACGCCGGCAAAAAAAATCCCGTCCTTGCCGCTGGTAAGTACCTCATCACCTACCTTGGGATCAAGCCATTGAGGGATGTATCTAACCACGAGCTCGTTATTCTCGCCGCCTGCGACGCCAGGAATTTGAGCATCTCCTATGAAAACGGAGAAATTACTCTTCTCGTCACGCTGTAAGATCGCAAGCGGACGCCCATCTTTATTTACTAGAATTCCCGCGGTCTTGCCCTCACTGATGAGGCCGTAAATTTTGTTCGGATTAAAATTTTCAAAATTTACGAAGAATTTGTTGTAGTCGTTTAAATTTGCATAGCTTAGCGCCTTTACGAGCTGGACTTTGGGCTCATAAACAGAGCTGTTTTTGTCGATCAAAATTTTATTTAGCTCGCCTGCGAACGTGCTAAGCAGCATCGCCGATTTTTTTAGCTCGGCGTTTTCTTCTCGTAGAGCTTTGATCGTCTCTGCCTGGTTAAAATGCTCGTTCACAGCGCTTTTTACCCGATCACTCACGCCGTAATAAACCTCTAAAATTCCTCCTGCAAATCCGATAAATTTGCCGTGGATATACGAGCCGAACGTAAGCGAAACGGCTACCAGCAAAACCGCGACGAGGAGGAGTTTGAGATTAGTCATTTGCCGCTTGTTTTAGCGATTTGATCTCTTCTAGGGCTTTTCCCGTGCCGTTTGCGACGCAAAGCAGCGGCTCGTCCGCGACGAAAACCGGAAGCTTTACGGTGTCGCTTAGATACTTATCCAATCCGCGAATGAGCGCGCCGCCGCCCGTTAGCACGACGCCGTTTTCGACGATGTCGGCGGCGACTTCGGGCTGAATGCTCTCTAGCACAAATTTTAACGCATCTGCAATCTCTCTGATCGAGTCTTTGATCGCCTCTCTAACGTCCTCGCTCGTAAGATCGACCGAGCTTAAAAGCCCGCTGATCTGGTCTTTTCCTTTGACCGTGTAGGTAAGATCTTTTTGCTGTTGCACTGCCGTGCCGATCTTGATCTTAATCTCCTCGGCAGCGCGCTCGGATATGAGCAGGCTATATTTTTCTTTGACGTAATTAACGATGCTTGCGTCAATCTTATCGCCCGCGACGCGGACGGATTTGGCGCTGATGATACCGCCTAAAGAGATAACGCCGATCTCGGTGGTACCGCCGCCGATATCTACGACCAGCGAGCCGCGCGCTTCATTGACCGGCAAACCCGCACCGATCGCCGCAGCCATCGGCTCTTCGATTAGATAAACCTCGCGCGCGCCCGCTATCATCGCACTTTCGCGCACGGCTTTACGCTCGACCTGAGTTAGCCCGTAAGGAACCGAGATGATGATGCGCGGGCTTACGAAAAAGCGGCGCTTGTGGGTCTTTTCGATAAAATACCTAATCATCTTCTCCGTCATATCAAAATCCGCGATAACGCCGTCCTTCATCGGGCGCACCGCCTCGATATCGCCAGGAGTGCGTCCTAGCATCTCTTTAGCCTCGGCGCCCACGGCGATGATCCTTTGCTTACCGTAGCGTTCGTTTTGTACCGCGACGACGCTCGGTTCGTTGATGATGATGCCTTTATCTTTTAGCAGCACGAGCGTGTTTGCCGTGCCTAGATCAATACCCATATCCCTAGAAAATAATCCTAGAATCGAATCAAGTAACATTTATCCCCTTTATGCAGTTAAATTTTGTTTTACAAGTATCGGCTTGGAGACGCCGTCTACGACCTCTTTCGAGATTATGACATCATAGCCTTTAAGCTCAGGCAGATCAAACATAATATCGATCATGATCTCCTCGATTATGCTGCGAAGCCCGCGCGCACCGGTTTTGCGCTTGATAGCAAGGCTCGCGACCTCTCTTAGCGCGTCGTCGTCAAATTTTAAATTTGCGCCGTCTATCGCAAAGAGCTTTTGATATTGCTTTAAGATCGCATTCTTCGGCTCGGTTAAAATTCTAACCATAGCCTTTTCGTCGATCTCATTTAGCGTAGCCACTACGTGCAAGCGCCCGATTAACTCGGGGATTATGCCGTAATGCACCAAATCGTCAGCCTCGACCATATTTAGCAAATTTAAGCTCTCTTTCTTGCTGCGCTTGGTTTGATTAAACCCTAACACGTTCTGCCCGATGCGGCGGTTGATGATCTCGTTTAGCCCGTCGAACGCGCCGCCGCAGACGAATAGGATATTAGTAGTATCGATCTGGATGAAGTCCTGATTTGGGTGCTTGCGGCCGCCCTTTGGAGGGATATTTACGACGCTTCCTTCGATGATCTTAAGCAGCGCTTGCTGTACCCCTTCGCCGCTTACGTCGCGCGTGATGCTGCGGTTTTCGCTCATTCGCGCGATCTTATCGATCTCATCTACGAAAACGATACCGCGCTGCGCCTTCTCTACATCGCCGTCCGCGGCCTGTAAAAGGCGGGTGAGGATATTTTCTACGTCCTCGCCGACGTAGCCCGCTTCCGTTAGACTCGTAGCGTCGCTAATGGCGATCGGCACGTCCAAAAATCGCGCCAAGGTCTGCGCCATAAGCGTCTTGCCGCTGCCGGTAGGTCCGATAAGCAAGATATTTGATTTTGAAATTTCTGTATCGTCACCCTTCGCGTCGGTCTGTCTGAAAATTCTTTTATAGTGGTTGTAAACGCCGACACTAAAAATTTTCTTAGCGCGCTCCTGACCGATGACGTAGCGATTTAGCACTTCCATCAGCGCCTTTGGCTTGATAGCCTCGAAATCGATCTCTTTATTTTGATTTTGTATCGCCTCATTTTGACCCTCGCTGCCGTGGATAGCGGCATATGCCATATCGATACAATAGCTGCAGATAGCCGCCGTACCGTCGTCGTTAGGATAGATACGACGCCCGTCCGCGCCCGTCTCACCGCAAAAACTGCACTTATTTGCCATTAAATTTTACCTTTATCTAGCGGAATTCCGCGTTTTGTGTTGATTATAAACTCGCACATCTTGCGCACGTTTTGATCGCTCGTTTCGTTTAATAAAATTTGTGCCTGCTCCTTTAAACCCCCGCCTTGGTTGAATAAAAATTTATACGCCCTATTTATCGTCTCGACCGTCTCTTTATCGAAGCGGCGGCGGATGCCCGTTAAATTTAGCCCGCGGATATAGGCGCGATTTCCCTCGGCTAGGCAAAACGGCACCACGTCCTGACTAAGCGCGCTAGCCCCTGCGATCATGCAGCTCTCGCCGATTTGGACGAACTGATGCACGGGGGTAAGTCCGCCGATAACGGCATAATCGCCCATTACGACGTGGCCTGCGAGTGTGGCGTTGTTGGCTAGGATTATGTTGCTTCCCAGCACGCAATCGTGCGCGATGTGGCAATACGCCATCATAAAGAGATTATCGCCGATGCGCGTAAATCCGTCGCCCTTATGCGAGCCCGAGCTGATCGTGCAAAACTCGTGAATCGTAGCGTTTTTGCCGATGATTAGCCCCGTGCGCTCGCCATCTTTAAAGCTCATATCCTGCGGAATTTCGCCTACGATCGCGTATGAAAAAATTTTAGAGTTCTCGCCGATTTGCGTATCGCCGATGATGCGCGCGCCCTGCTTGATCGTGCAGCCGTCTGCGATTTTAGCCTGCGCGCTTACGAAAGCATACGGCTCGATCGTTACTTCGGCTCCGATCTGGGCGCCATCCTCGATGATCGCCGTGTGGTGAACTTTAGCCATCATTTATCCATTATCATCGCTTGAAGTTCAGCCTGCGCGGCCAGTGTGGCGCCGTCGTTGATGTAGGCTTCGCCTTTTAGCACCCAGATGCGTCCGCGGTGTTTGATTACGCTGATACGATACTCAAGCTTGTCGCCGGGGCGGACCGGGTTTCTAAATTTAGCGTTGTCGATACTCATAAAATACACGACCTTATCGCTTAGATCGACGCCCTCTTTCTCCATGCTCTTAAACGCCAGCACGCCGCCCGCCTGCGCTAAGCCCTCGATTATCATTACGCCCGGATAGATCGGATGGCCTGGGAAGTGACCCTGAAAGATCTGCTCGTTGTAGGTTACGTTTTTATAGGCCTTGATGCTTTCGCCTATGCTGAGCTCTTCGACGCGATCTATCAGCAAAAACGGAAAACGATGAGGTAGGATGGAGAGAATTTCGTTTATATCTATCATTGATCTGCCTTTTTTAGAAATTTTAGAATCTTATCAAATTCTTACTAAAATTTCCCTAACATCTAAAAATATGCGCGAGAGCCCGTAAATTTGAACTTTGGCGGCTCTTATCTCGTCCGTGACGATGATCGGCGAGAGCGAGCCCGCAGCGCACAGGGCGGCGCGAGTTTTATTTTGGCGCGCTAAACTCGGCGGGTTTTTTGGCATTTCGGATACGCTTTTGAAATTTGATCTTGAAATTTCGTTAAATTTCGCCAGGTTTAAAATTTTAATCTCGCCCTTGTCGCTGCAAAAAATTTCGCACTTCCGCTCTATGCTAAGCTTCATGTTTTCGCGCGTAAAATGCGAGCCAAATAGCACAAACGAGGGCACTACACGCTCGTCAAATTTAATCCATGCGCGCAACAAGCGGTAGTTTAAAAATTGATCGCGCAGCACGCTAAATTTAACTCCTTTTCTTTCAAGCGCACAAAGCTTTTTGTAAAATTTCAACTTCTCCTCTACCGAAGCGGGCAGGATTTGCCGATCGATCGGCGACATTAGTTCGTAAATTTCAGCGCCTTGGGCTAAATTTTGCTTCAAATCCGCCGTCAGACTTCCGCCCGAATTTCGCTCGGCCTTTCGCTGTTCACCCCGCTGCGCCGTAAGCGCGTAGATGCAGCCGCAGTAATTTTGATGATAGAGCGCGTCTTTTTTCGCAAGCGCAAACTGCTCGTTCGTGCCGCCGTTTTTGCGAAAATCCGGCGCGATAAACTCCAGTCCGCAGCGCTCGCAGATACGTTGCAGCGAGGCGCAAAGTTGAGAGTGCGATTTTTTGGGGCTCATCAGAAGCGTCGTGGTGATTTTGCGCTCACCTAGGCTTAGCGCGAGCTCGGCCGTTTTTTGCATGCGAAAATCAAAGCAAAACTCGCAGCGCGCGCCCTTTTCGGGCTCGTTTTCAAGCCCGCGCGCGCCATCTAGCCAGCCCTGAAAATCATACTCGCCCGGGATAAATTTAATCCCTAAATTCTCGCAAACCCGCTTCGCGTCGTGCATTCTAAGAAGGTATTCGCCGCAAGGGTGGATGTTTGGATCATAAAAATAGCCTATTAACGGCTCTTGTGTGAGCTCTTTTAAGCGGCGCAAAAAATAATCGCAATCGACCGAGCAGCAGATGTGAACCAGCAAAATTTAACCCTTTGCACGAAATTTTTGGATATAATTTTACGCTATCAAAATTAATGAGCGGAAAAATGAAAAATTTTTTTATAAAACACCGACGTAAGTTTGCTTGCGGCTTGGGCGGATTTGCGCTATTTTACGTGCTTGCGGGCTTTTTCGGCGTGCCACTTTTTATCGAAAAGGCGCTTCCTAAAATTCTAGAGGGCAGAGCAAACTTTAGCGTGCAGGACGCTAAATTTAATCCCTTTACCTACGAGCTAAATATTACGCGCCCCGAGCTTAGCACCTTTAAGCCGCTGTTTAGCGCGGATGAGATAAATTTAAAAATCGGTTTTTCGAAGCTTTTTAAAAAGACTCTCGCAGTAGAAATTTTGCATCTCAAATCGCCTAAATTTCACGTCGAGCGCGAGCAAAACGGCACTTTCAATTTCGAGCCTCTTATTTCGGATCAAAAGAGCGAAAACAAGGATGAAAACTCCAGCTTCAACGTCACGCTGAATAATTTTAAGATCGAGCGCGGCTCTCTGGGCTACGTCGATAACTCCCTAAAAAGGCCGTTTTCGCTCATCTCGACCGAGCTAAATTATGAGATCAACGGGCTAAGCTTAAAGGACGAAACGATCGGCGAACACGATTTAAGCGCCGTTTCGCGTACATACGACGCGCTGAGCTTCGATGGAGCCATCGACCTGGCGCCTCTTCGTCTGCACGGCAAGGTAGATATCTCGCGGCTGAAAATCGATCCGTTTTGGCTATCGTACCTCGATCCTAGCAGCGTGCGGTTTAAGAACGGCTTCCTTTCCGCTACTCTAAATTACCGATTGAGCCTCGATGAAAATATAAAATTTGCGCTTGAAAACTCAAAGCTCGAGCTTGAGAGCCTAGAAATTTTGCAAGATCAAAATTTAATTTCGCTAGACTCACTAAAAATCCCGAGCTTTGAGCTGAATACGGACGTTTCGAATGAAATTTCAGGCAAAGTGATGATTCCGCAAGTGCTAGTTTCGGGCGCAAAATACGATATGAACGAAACCAAAATTTCCACGGGCTTTGAGGGCGCGCGGGTCGCGGATTTTGCGCTGGATTTTAATAAAACGGGGGCAAACTTGCGGCTAAACTCCGCCGTAAAAAGCGTAGATCTAAACCGCTCAAGCTTTGCAAACCCGCAAATTTCGGTCGTCTCAAACGATACTAAAATCACGGAAAATTTTTTGAAATTTAACGCCGAAGGTAACGATACGGCCCTTCATACGGGTTTTGGCGCCTTTAGTATCGCGGATACGCAGATTACGCTAGCGCGCAGCGATAAAATTTCGGTCGCCGCAACCGAGCTGGGCGCATTTAGCTACGACAAAAAGGGCGCTCAAAATGGCGTAAGCCTGGAGTTTGCTAAAATTTCAAACTCCAAAATCGCAAACAAAAACGGAATTTTTAGCGGATTTGAAAGCTTCGGCGTGCAAGGGGTGAAATTTAACGTCGCGGATCTCGATCTGGGCGTGGATAAAATTTTGCTAAACGAGCCGTTTTTCAACTCGGAAGTGGGCGTTAACGGCGCCAAAAGCATAAACGATCTGGCGATTTTAAGCGCGATTTCTAAAAATCCTGCGAGCTTTAAAAAAACGGCGAGCGCGGGCGATGCAAACCCTACGGATGTAAACTCTACGGCAAGCGGCGCAAATTCGGATTCTAAAAAGCCTGCCAAAAGCCCCGCTTTAAAATTTAAGATCGGTGAGGCCTCCGTAACGGGCGCAAAGGCTAAGATCGGCGAGAGCTTTATCATTAAAAACAACGTGCACGAGATCAAGGATTTTAGCGCCACATTAAGCGGGCTAAGCTCGAATTTCGCCGAGCCTTTCGGCATCAAAGCAAATCTCATCACGGGCGAGATCACGGCTAGCGCGGACGGTAAGGCTAGCATCGCGCCGCTTAACGTAGGCGTGAGCTTTAGCCTAAATGTGCCGAACTTGGGCGTCTTTAACAAATATGCGGCGGAATTTATCGCAGGCTCCATCGCGGGCGAGCTCGCTATGCAAGGGCAGCTGAAGCTTTCAAACGCATTCTCGCTCGAAGCAAAGCTATCAGGCAAGGGCTTGGCGCTAAGCTCGGGCAGGGATAAAATTTTCTCCCTTGCGTCGCTGAATGTCGCGCAAATCGCGCTAAGCCCAAGCTCTCTCACGCTAAACAAGATCGCTCTTGGCTCACCCGCGGCAAATATCTCGCTAAATAAAGACAGGCGTTTAAATTTGCTCTCGTTGATAAAGCCCGCCGCGCAGGCAAAACAGACCACAAAGCCCGCCGAAGCTGCGCCTAGCAGACCCGCAAAAAGCAATGCAAACTTTGCGTGGAGCGTAAAAAATATCTCGCTTAGCGGCGGAAGTTTAAATTTCACCGATGAGAGCCTGGGCACGCCCTTTAAACTGCGCATCAGCGATATGAAAGCAAGTATCAGCGAGATCAGTCCGAAGCGGGCGGCGGATATTAAGTTTAGCTCGCTCGTAAGCGGAAGCGGGTTAGCGAGCATCACGGCGCGCGCCTATCCGATGGATTTTAAACGTAAAAGCGATATAAACGTCGTTTTAAAGGAGATCCCGCTTGCGCCCGCATCGCCCTATACCGCCAAATATATCGGCAACGAAATCGCAGGCGGTAAGCTAAATTTAAAACTTGCCTACAAAATCGACGATGGCAAGCTAAACGCAAGCAATGATCTAAATTTAGACCGCTTCGAGCTCGGCAAAGAGGTGCAGAGCAAGGATGCGCTGAGCCTTCCGATCGGTCTAGTCGTATCGATCCTAAAGGACAGCGACGATCAGATCGATATTAGCCTGCCTCTAAGCGGCACGCTGAGCGATCCGAAATTTAGCTACGGCGCGCTCGTTTGGGGCGCGGTCAAAAAGCTGCTATCTGACATCGTGTTAAGTCCGTTTAGATTTATGGGAAAGATCGCGGGCGTAGATACGAAAAAGCTCGAAAGTATCGATTTTGAGGCGGCGAGCAGCGAAATTTTAATCAGCGAAAACTCTAAAATAGATGATTTAGCCAAGGTCGCAAAAGCCAAGCCCGAACTTAAGATCATTCTAAACTCTGCGTATAACGAAAAGCTCGATACTCACGAGTTTAAAAGGCGCTCGCTGCAAAATACCCTCACGCTGATGTCCAATAAGCAAGGCCTCTCCACGGATGAAGCCATAGCGGCGCTTAAGATCAAATACGGCATCAAATCCGGCGGCGATGAGGCGATGGAGGAGCTGATAGGGGCGCAGAAATTTACCCGTTCGCGTCTTGATGAGCTAGCCCTTGCCAGGGCGGCCGCCGTGCAAGCGGCACTCGTGCAGCGCGGCGTAAGCGCCTCTCGCATAGAGATCAAAAAACCAAGCGAAGCCGAGCTCAAACAAAATAGCTTCATCCCGCTAAGCCTCGGCGTAGAGAGGTAGTGTAAGCAAAATTTGGCTATACTAAGCGGACTAAATTTAAAGGAACGGCGATGATAAATATAGGAATTCACGGCGGAAGCGGCAGAATGGGCACGATGATCTACGAATGCCTGAAAAATTTCGATCAGGCGCGAGCAAGCGTGATCTACACGGTCGCGCCGCTTGATTATACGCCGAGCTGCGCTGTAGTAAGCAGCTACGACGAGCTTTTTAGCGGCTGCGACGTCGTGATAGACTTCACGATCCGAGACGGCGCAATAAATTTAATGAAATTTGCGCTTTCGCATCCAAAGCCGCTTTGCATCGGCACAACGGCTCTAGGAGATGAGGGCGAGCGGCTACTGCGCGAATGCAGCGCAAAAATGCCCGTGCTGCACGCTACGAATATGAGCCTGGGCGTCGCGGTGCTAAACAAACTCGTAGCGCTTGCCAGCAGGAGCCTGCGCGATTTTGACTGCGAAATTTTAGAGATGCACCACCGCCACAAAAAAGACGCCCCAAGCGGCACGGCGATGAGCCTTGCGGAAAGCGCCGCGAGCGCACGCAAGCTAAGCTTAAAGGACGTGCGCATAAGCGGTCGCGACGGGCTCATCGGCGAGCGCGGCAAGGACGAGATCGCCGTGATGTCGCTGCGCGGCGGCGATATAGTCGGGCGCCACACCGTGGGATTTTACGGCGAGGGCGAGTTCATCGAGCTAAATCATACGGCAACTTCGCGCGCGACCTTTGCCAGAGGCGCGATAAAGGCCGCAGTTTGGCTAGCGCCCCAAAATAGCGGGCTTTACGGTATCGACGACTGCTTAGGAATCTAGCGTTTGCGGCTAAATTTAAGAGGAAAAAATGCCAACCAAAGATGAAATTTTAAATTTTTTGCGCGAGCTAAAGCCGGAGCTTGAAAGCTTTGGAATTTACAAAGTTGGGCTATTCGGCAGCTACGCCACAGGCGGAGCGAATATCGCCGAGACGTTTAAAATTTCAGCCGATCTATTTGATGAGGCGCCGACAAAATGCCGGATGGCGAGCCGTCAATGATAAAACAAAATATAGATAAATTTCTAAAAAATAAAATTTAAGAGGTTAGAAAATGTGCGCAATCGTGGGAGTCATAAATTCCGAAGGTGCGGCTAAGACCGCGTATTACGGGCTTTTTGCCATGCAGCACCGCGGCCAGGAGGCAAGCGGCATCAGCTCGAGCTTCAACCATCATATCAAAACGATCAAAGCCACGGGGCTCGTGACGGAGGTTTTTGGCCCCGCGAGTTTTGAGCTTTTAAAGGGTAACATCGCGATCGGCCACAACCGCTACGGCACCGCGGGCGCAGACAGCCTGAAGGACGCGCAGCCCGTTGCGGGCAACTACGCTCTTGGGGAGATCTCGATCGTTCATAACGGAAATTTGATCAATAAAGACGAAATTCGCCGTAAGCTCGTAAGCGAGGGGGCGATCTTTCAGTCCGGCATGGACACCGAAAATATCCTGCACCTCATCGCACGCAGCAAGCAGGAGCATCTAAAAGATCGCATCGTCGAAGCTCTGAATCAGTGCGTGGGCGCGTATTCGCTTCTGATTTTAAGCCGCTCGAAGATGTTTGCCGTGCGCGATCGCTACGGCGTGCGTCCGCTCAGCATCGGCAGGCTAAAAGACGGCGGCTACATCGTCGCGAGCGAGACCTGCGCGTTTGATCTCGTAGGAGCCGAGTTCATCCGCGACGTAAAGCCCGGCGAGATGGTGATTTTCGAAGAGGGCAAGGATGGGTTCAGCTCGGTTCAAATTTTAAAAGCTGCGGAGGCTAGAATTTGCGCGTTTGAATACATCTACTTCGCGCGTCCAGACAGCGTCGTAGAGGGCAAAAACGTATATGAAGTCAGAAAAAAACTGGGCGCTGCGCTCGCGCGAAAATGCGGGAGTTTAAAAGCCGATTTCGTCGTGCCCGTGCCCGATAGCGGCGTGCCGGCGGCGCTGGGTTTCGCGCAAGAGAGCAAGCTGCCCTTCGAGATGGCGATCGTGCGCAACCACTACATCGGCCGCACCTTCATCGAGCCGACGCAAGAGGTACGAAATTTGAAGGTCAAACTCAAGCTAAATCCGATCGGCGCGGCACTGCACGGCAAAAGCGTCGTCGTCGTGGACGATAGCATCGTGCGCGGCACCACGAGCAAAAAGATCGTCGAGCTTCTGCGCCATGCGGGCGCGGCGCGCGTGCATATGTGCATCGCAAGCCCCGAACTAAAGTATCCCGAGCGCTACGGCATCGATACACCGAGCGTGCGCGAGCTGATCGCCGCAAATATGAGCACGGATGAAATTTGCAAATTTATAGGCGCCGACAGCCTCACGTTCCTTAGCGTGCCTGAGCTCGTAGAAGCGCTTGGGAGCGAGCGCAAATACTCGCTCGTAAGCTTCGACGGCGATTATTTTATCAAAGATTAGCGAATTTAAAGGAGCAAACTATGACAAAATTTAAGATTAAGCGCGTCTATGAGAGCGCGGAGAAAGAGGATGGATTTCGCGTACTATGCGACAGACTTTGGCCGCGCGGCATAAAAAAAGACGCGCTGGAGCTTGATATGTGGGCAAAGGACATAACGCCTAGCACCGAAATACGTAAGCTTTTCGCGCATAAGCCTGAGAATTTCGCCCATTTTAAGGAACTTTACCTAGTCGAACTTGAGCAAAATCCCGCCGTGGCGGAGTTTTTAAAAGCGGTTAAAAACGAGCCGGTCGTCACGCTACTATACGCCGCAAAGGACGAGCACTGCAACCACGCGATGATTCTGCGTGATTTTCTGCAAAGCAAGGTGCGCTAAAATTTTGCGCTCAAAGTGCACTGCTCGCCATATTTTAAAGCAAATGTAAAACCGCCTCGCTCGCCAATCCACTCGTAAAACCGATGCGCGAGGCGTAAAATTCAGCGAACAGGCGTAAGCGGAGCGCTCTTAAAGCCTTATCGGGCGCGATTTGAGATAAATTTTCTATCCGGATGTGCACTTCGCATGCGCATAAAACAAACGCTAAATTTTGCGTCAGAGCTTTAAAAAACGCAAAATTTTATAAAAAGCAAATAAAATTTCAAGGAAAATAACTCGATTTAATATATGCAAATTTAGAATTTCATCTATTTTTTAACGCTATTTTTCATAATGCAAGCTAGGAATTTAAAAAGTGAGCTTAATACAAATTCGCAACAAATCAAATTAATTTCTTACACGCAGCATTTTTAAATTTCATTTAAGGATTTGCCGCTAACATTGCTCGTAATTTTTTACAAGGAGAAACAATGGCAATAAGTGCTAGAAATCAGCTTCACGTCGTAATCAGCGACGTAAAAATAGGTGCGGTAAATTCGCTAATCACAGCTAAAACCAGAGGCGGCGACGTGCTAAAAGCGACCGTTACGGTCGATTCTGAAAAAACTTTGGACTTAAAAGCAGGCAAAGAGGCGGTATTTTTATTCAAAGCCCCGAATGTCATCATTTCAAAGGGAGAAAATGATCTTCGCCTAAGTGCTGCAAATCAACTAAAAGGCAAAATCACCGCCGTTAAAGAGGGCGCAATCAATGCTGAAATCGATGTCAGAACCGCAGGCGGTGAGAATCTAAGCGCGATCGTCACAAACGGCTCCGTTAAAAATTTGGCGCTAGCAGTCGGCGACGAAGTAACTGCGATCGTCAAAGCTACTCAAATCATCGTCGGTGTAAAATAATCCTGCATTGTGCGAACCGATGTGCACGCTTTAAACATCACAAAATCAAGGAGCGAAATTTTATAAATTCTGCTCCTTCTTCAAAAACCTTTTTTGATAAATCAAATTTCGTAGCAGCTCAAATCGCGCTATAAGCGCTCTTTTCTCTCATGCGCGCAGATACACCCCGCGCGACATCCAGCCCCAATCACACCAAGAGCGGTCTTACCCTATTTTACCGCAGTGCGCATTTCGCGCAGGCTTTGCATCTATGCAGCAGGTAAGTCCACGCGCGATATATTTATGAAACGCAGACCTCTCTTCACTCTGCCCGCTCGCTTATAACAATGTGCTTTCATATTTTGCGCGCTCGCTACACTACTTTGCTCGGTAATGACCGATCACTACACTTTTACAGCGGCAGGCTCGGCATATCTTTTCGCGGTGGCGGTGCGATGTTTTGCAAAATACTACGCGATGCGGTAAATTTTAAAATTTAAACTCTCCAAGTGCGACAGAGACCGCTTCACAAAACCCAGACTCAATCCAAAAATCACGACACACACTTCACCCCCTACTTTACCGCTTGCTGCGAAATTTAACCACTCTTGCGCAAATAAGACACGATGAGTTTTACGCCGATAACTTCGAGCCAAACGCTATTCGTGCCTCCATAGACGACAACATTAGCTAGCCGATGTGCACCTTTTAAATACACTTGTACCTTGCAAGCAATCAACGCTGGCTACGACGAGTACACGCACGTATTAGTCGTAGCCATCCATAGCGTGTTTCGATCTACTTTGAGCTTTTGTCGATCGGCTCGTTAAAAGGCGTAGATTCCGCGAATAAAATCACTCTTGTAAAATTTCAGCTCATCGCCGCGGGTAACGGGCATTTGCTTTGCTAAATTTGATACTCGCCGGGACTTAGTTCGCCTCGTAAAAGTTTGCCGAAGCGTGCGGCCGCGGTCTCTACGGCATCGTCGCCAAACTCGCCCGGCTCAAATCCGCCGCTGATAAACGGCACGGCAAAATCCATCCCGCAGTAGTTTGCCGCGATCTTAAGCGGAGTTAAAATTTCATCCATGCTATAGCCTATCGCGCCCTGTTTAGAGTACTCGCTAAGCGGTGTACTGGCGCTTAGCGCGAGCTGCAGGACCTTGCCCTTAAGCGCGCCGGAGCCCACCAGCTCGTGCGAAAAGACGATGTCGATATAGGCTTTTAGCATAGGCGGTACGTTTAGCCAGTACAGCGGGTACAAAAATACGATGCGATCCGCGCCGCGTAGCGCGTCTTGCTCTGCGCGGGCGTCGATGCGCGTAGTATCGGTGCCGTAAAGTCCTTCCAAATGGCGTACCTCTACGCCAGCAGCGCCCTTTGCGACCTGCGATAGAGCTTTGTTCACGCGCGAGGCGGCGAAATTGGGATGCGATAAGATCACGAGCGTTTTCATGTTATTTCCTTTGTTAAAATTTGCAGAATCATATCGTTAAAAAGCTAAAAGTAGATTAAGAGGGCTTGTAAAAATGAAGAGTTATTTTTTCTTGTGAGGAACCTGGATTTGCGTGGCACGATAGATACGAAGCGCTCTCGTACCATACTGCCTCAAGGCATGTGCAACAAAATGTTTTTACGCGTGCCGCAAAGTAAGCTCCCACGCTCGCCCTCGTCTAAAACGATCTTACTTACAATCCGTCCAATGCGCGCGCAGCTGTCGCGCGGGGCAAAATTTCATCCAAGCAAGGATAAATTTATGAAAAAAGATTAAAATTTAGCCGCGATTTGGGCTACGAGCCCGAAAATTTCAAAAAAAGGACACGATATGCAGAAAAAAACACAGATCGAAGACGAGTTTAGCGCAGAGGATCGCGAGCGTAAAATCACGCTGCAAGTGGGAGACATAGCACCCGCTTTTACGCTGCAAAACGCCGACGGAGCGAGCGTCGCGCTAAAGGATTTCGCAGGCAAAAGGGTCGCGCTGTATTTTTACCCCAAGGATAACACCCCCGGCTGCACGACCGAAGCGTGCGAATTTAGCGCCGCATACGATGATTTCATCGCCGCAGGCTGCGTGATCGTCGGCATCAGCCCCGACAGCGCCAAATCCCACGCGGGCTTCATCGCCAAGCAGAGCCTAAAGCACATCCTGCTGAGCGATCCGCAGCACGAGGTAGCCAAGCTATACGGCGCGTGGCAGGTGCGCAAAAACTACGGGCGCGAGTATCTGGGCATCGTGCGCTCGACCTTTCTGATCGGTGCGGACGGCAAAATTTTAAAGGTCTATAAAAGCGTCAAGGCAAAGGATCACGCCGCAAAAGTGCTTGCAGATCTGCTAGCTGCGGGGAAATAAAGCGCTAGGCGGCGTTTTGAAGCGCGGCTCTGGCGCATTTGGGCGCTAAGCTTTAATTATGAAATTTATGCACTGAAATTTATTATGGAATTTCGGCGTCAAATTTAAGCGCCGAAGCTTCGGCATTAAAATTTCGCCTTAAAATTTTGCCTCAGAATTCCGACGCTAATTTGAAAATAAAATTTCAAAGCGGGGCTATATCTGCGATTTTAGCGGCAAATTTTATCGCCCCAAACCAAAATTTTAAAGGAAAAATAGGAAAAATTTAATCATCCTAGCTCACCCCGACATCGAAAATTCACTCATAAACAAGCGGTTTTTGAAAAAGGCCGCCGCGCAAAGCTTCGAGGAGCTTATCGCTCTTTTCCTCGCCGCGCTCACGGATAAAAGCGCCGCGAAATATCCGCTTTCTTGCTTTGCGTAGCGGTATGCGATGCTAGCAAAGCGGTACTGCGAGCGCGGGCAAAGCAGAGCTAGGGGTATGAATAAATTTTGCCTTCGCGCAAAACTTACCTCGTAAATTATATCAAAGCTTCAAAATTTTAACTTATGATGAAAGCAGAGCACAAAAAATAAGTGCCTATCGATATATATAAACGCTATAGGTAAATTATAAACAAGAGTATATAGCCGATGATAACAAAGTTTTATGCTCTACAATTGAATTGCAAGATTTTAAAATTTTCTATTTAAGATCCGGCTCCTCGTCAAAACGATATAATTCTATCTATTTTGAAATTCGGTAACTAAAGCAACCGCTATATCCTCGCGTTTTTTAGTATTGACTTTTCTGCTCTCAGCCAGTTTAAATCTTTTAAGATTATATTCCGCAGCTTGTCTATCTCTATCGGCATCTAATCTACTATTTAAAGCATTGATTTCTGATATGGCAGACGCTTGAGCCAAAGGATCGTCAGTCATCTTTCTAACATAGGCAGCTCTTTCCTCTGGAGACATAGAGTATCCGCCTTTGCTTCCATAGCCTGTATCAGCTAGAGCCGGCGTATTAAGGGTCTCAAGCATTCGCAATTTGTTAATATATTTAGCATTATCAAATTCCTGTTGAGCTTTTACTTGCATATAATCCAATTCTTCCTCTTGTAAATCAATCAACTGCCTTTCTTGGGCTGTAGCCCTAGAAGCTAATACATTGGCTGCAGCATTTTGTGCCTCTGTGCCGCCTATGCCTAGATTAGCTAATCTTTTCATAATTTGTTGATTATCTTGAGCTTCTTGTTGTTTAGTTCTGGTTTTATTGGTTGGCATATAGTTTCTATCATAGAAAGCCACGGGTCCCACATTTTGCATAATTCGCAAATTCTCAGAATTTTGCTGTGCAAGAGCGGTAAGCTCTTGCATTGCTTCTTTATTATAATTTGGATACTTATTCAAAATAGCGTTAATTTGGCATTCAAAACTATCACATTCTCCATAACAAAAGCTTGCGGTAATAGACAGCAAAATAATTACTAAAATTTTCATTTTTTATCCTTTTTTCACTTCATAGAATTTAATGCCGGTGCCAGAAACATTATAGCTACAACTATTATCGTGGCTATCGGCAAATGGAGATAATAAAATCTCGCGAAATCCGTTCGGTTAATTACCCTAAATGGAATTTTAAGCGAATACACTATTAAGTCCAGCGCATATAGCACAAGTAAAACGACGATGGCAAATAATGCCTCCAATAAAAACAGAGCGTAAAATAACGTATCACCAAGTACTTTTGCTATAGTATTTTCATGCATTCGAATGTTTTTAGCACGATAATAAAATTTTAGACAAACCGATATTATAGCCCCAACTAAAAAACCAACTAGAAGCTTTACCCCCAATATTAATCCTAAATTCTCCATATCTCATTCTTTTGATTTAGGTAAAGCATTTAAAAAAATCATTTGCTTTATCTAGTTAAATTTAGATTCTATAGGCTTCATTGCCCTTACTTTAGCCTGATCCTCATTACTTAGATCACTCAAAAGCTTTATGGTAATTACCCCCTCGTTGGCTTCAATCTGCTTTTCATCTTTAGCTAACTGTGGAGTCAAATTCCACATAGCACCCGTCGCAGGATCAACAATCAGATAGCCAAGAAGTCGGCCAAATATCAGATTACCCCCTGCATACCAACCATTTACGGTGCCTTTAATTTCAAAACCGATATCTTTATAACCAGGTTTGGTAACTTGCACCCAATATTTTCCACCGCTAAAAAACGCATGTTTTTTATGTAGCGCGATGCTAAAAGGAGTATGGTTTTGGACAATAGTTTTATTGGCATCTTTCAAGTCCAGTATAGTAACCTGTGCGCTCGTAGGATCAGATTTAAAGGTAAAGCTCTCGTCGCCTCCGCCTTTAATAATACTAGCGCAACCGCTAAATAGCACCATAATTCCACCCAAAAAGGCAACTAAAAATACGTTTTTCATAAAAACTCCTCATTTAGAAAATACGGCGATATTCTACCCCCCCCCCCCTGAATTTGAGATAAAAAATAGAGGTAAATGAATAATTTATTTATAGAATTTATACAAATTTACAATTATAAGTAAAGTCATAAGATTTGAAATAAGAATTTAAATTGGAATTTTAATGTTTGCTCAAAAGTAGTAAATTTTACTGAAGCATAATTAGCATATAGATTGCTCGCGTATTATTTAAGATGGAATTCTTGTTAAAATATCGCACGACATGCGTTAAATCGGAATTCTACTTAAATTTAATCCCTTTTACAGACTAGTAAAACAGTCTTTTAATTTACACGATACTCAAAAAAGCGCGCATAGGATATAAGGCTGACCACCGTTATGCGAGGCGAGCGCGCCGTCCGAACTTTTTATCGCCGATTATTAAAATTCTAAAATTCTGCCTCCAAGCTCGGCGTTAAATTTTAAAATTTAAGCCGCCTTTATCTAGCTCACAAGCCCGCGCCTTACGGCTCAAACGAGCAGGCTTTTAGGTTTCCGCCCGCTAAGCCCTTTTTAAACCACTCTTTGCGCTGTGCCGAGGTGCCGTGCGTGAAGGAATCGGGTACGACGCGACCGCTAAATTTGCGCTGCAACGTATCGTCGCCGATCGCGCTGGCGGCATTTAGCGCCTCGTCGATGTCGCCCGCCTCCAGCACGCGCCCTGTTTTTGCGAGATAGTGCGCCCAGACCCCCGCGTAGCAGTCCGCCTGTAGCTCGACTTTGACCTGAAGTGCGTTTTGCTCGGCTTCGCTGCGAGCGCGCCTTTTTAGAGCGGCGACCTGCTCCAGCGTGCCGACTAAATTTTGAACGTGATGCCCTACTTCGTGCGCGATGACGTAGGCCTGCGCGAAGTCGCCGCCCGCTTTGTATTTGTTCGCAAGCTCGTCGAAAAAGCTAAGATCGAGATAAATTTTACGGTCCCTCGGGCAATAAAAAGGTCCTGTCTGCGCGCTCGCAAAACCGCAGCCGCTTGCGATCTGATCGCGGAAGAGCCGAAGTCCGGGCTCCTCGTAGCGCGCGCCCGCACTTTTAAATATCTCGCCCCAAACGTCCTCGGTTTGGGCTAGCACCGCCGAGACGAAGGCGAGCTTTTCTTGCTCCTGTGGGCTATCGGTCGGCTCTCTTTGCGTGCTGGCGCCTCCGTCTAAAAGCGCTAAAGGGTTGTAGCCCATAAAATACGCTACGACGCCGATTACGAGCACTATGCGCCCGATCTTTGAGCCGAGCAAAAACCTAATGATCGGGATCAGCATCCCAAGTGAGCCCGAGCTCGTGCGCATGCTGCTTGCGCGGTCATCCTCCACGTTTGAGCTTCGTCTGCCGTCTTGCCATTTCATGTTTTTCCTTTAAAATTTTTGAGCCATTATACTAAAATTTTAAAAAGAGCGCCGTCTTGCTTTTGCAAAAACAATGCGCGCGTAGCGAAATAAATCTGAAATTTTGCTTATTTTAAATTTCTTTTAAGCTGTTTAAAATTTTAAATTCTATATAATCGCCCTTTTTAAATTTAAAAGAAAGGAGAATTTGTGGCAAAAGACGACGTCATAGAGATCGACGGCAACGTCATAGAAGCGCTGCCGAACGCGACTTTTAAGGTTGAGCTAGACAACAAACACGTGAT
>NZ_CALIMW010000050.1 GCF_938045405.1 uncultured Campylobacter sp.
GGCGGGAAGGGGAGCGACCTCGCAATTCAAGCCCCCTTTCCGCCCCAAATAAATGCCGATCCTCTTTCTTTTTTATTTCTAAAACTCTGAGAGCCCCCTTATGAGTGTGCGCGAAAGCGCACAAAATTAGCGCCCCCATAAAAATAAAACCAAAAACGCCGCATCCTGCATAGCCCCATAAAATACCTCTTGCCTACCCCACGCATCGCTTGCCTCAAAAGCTCGAAATCGCAACGTCCATTTTGTGCGATACCCCAGCTCACAAGCAAGAGGAAAACCTACCGCAAGAGCTACGGCAAAAAGTGGGGCGGTATAGACGCCCGCAAAGAGCAGCGGCACGAATACCAGTAGCCACCAAATCAGACCGCGGATCGCGAGACAGAGCCTACAATACGCTAGCCAATGCGCCCGCGGATCGAAAAGCTTAGCAGCGATGCGCTCAATAAATTTCACTTCATGCTCGCTTGTGTAGCTGCCGTGGGTTACGAGCGCGCCGACCCATACGCCCCAGCCTTTGGCCTCGCCCAGCAAATACCCGAGCCCGCAGATGATCGCGAGGTAGAAATTCCCCAAAAACGCAAATACCAGCAGGGCTACTACCAAAGCGTTAAGCTTGGCGAAGTATGAATACTGCCCGCGTAGTCTATTCAGTATCCAAAACATCATCGCTCCTTCGGGCGGCTCTTCACAAGGGGTGCGAACACCCTAAGGATATTCATCACATTGGAGTGGCCCCATTGATCGCACTTGCGCGCCCTTAGAAAAATCACGATAGGACAAGCCAAAATCCCTAAAATAAAGCTCGTCAAAAATAGTATAAAATATCCCATTTGTTCCTCCTATACTTCTATTGTGTCTGCAAATTTGATAGCTTCAAGCGCCTTTGCGGTTTTTGCCTTCTCGATTGCGGTTTCATAGCCCCACTTCAGCACGTGCAGCTTCTGCCCAGCAATCTGAATGGCGCGTTTAATCTTTTTGAGGTCTTCCTGTCCTCCGATCTTTTTCATCGAATTGTCATACATGCGAAATGCGCGAATTTCGAGGCTATCGAAGGTATCGATCATGCTTCCGATATTCAGCAGGTATTTATAGCCGCCGTTGACGGCGCCAAAATCTTTGATCTCAACCTTGCAGCTCTCGCCCATTGCGTTCACCCACGAAGCAAGCTCTGCGGTCTTTGCGGCTTTGAGCTCCTCAAGGCTCGGCTCAAGCATACTTTTTGCCTGCGCTTCTGTTATTTTCGTTAGCCCCTCTTTAATCTGATCCTCGCTCACGTCGTCATCGTAAGCGTAGATTTGATTTTGTGAATTTTTGTAGTATTTCATTTTTTATCCTTACCTTAATTCCCACCAGTAAAAAGAGCTACCTGTGGTAAGAGAATACTCTGCGTCGTTTGGAACTATTCCGTAATATGTTTGCTTGGACGTTCTACCTTGATCACCTCCCCCAAAAGGAATAGATACGTCGCCTATTTTGATGGTATAGTTCGCCCAAGCTAGGCACATAATCGTTAGTTGTATCGGTCTGCCCGTCTTGTTCGTGTAGGTTGCGCCGATCTGTCTTTGCGAGGTAACATTCTGCAAAGTCTGGTCTATTCCCAACAGCCTATTAGATATCGCATCCGCATATTGCTTGGCGGCATTTTCAGATATTGCAGTATCCGCCAAATTTCCCGTGATGGAATTCTTTAGTTTTACGATACCTGCCTTTGTTTCCGTAGCAGCTTGCGGGGCTGCAGGGATATCATCTTTTTTGGCGTATTTATCGGCAGCCAGCCCACCGAGTTTTGTGCTATCTGCGGTAGATGCCGCGATAACCTTATCATTTACGCTCGCAAAGTCTAGCCACGCGGTGTTTGTTTTGTCGCGAATTTTTAAGATATTGTTCGTAGTATCCAACCATAGCATTCCTCCAGTAGGATTTACGGGCCCTAAATCGCCCGAGTTCAGCGTTGATAGCGCCGTTAGCATTTCGCTAGCTTGCGTTCGTAGCTGTATTCCGCTTAGATTTGGATCTATCGTAAATTTAGTCACCTGCGCCATTATTTCCTCACTTTCTT